>JAKAOG010000002.1 GCA_021823325.1 archaeon | reverse complement strand
CCCTCGCGCCGACCAACCTTTTTACCTTTGACTACCGCAGCATCCAGGTGCTCGACCATCCCCTCGCCCCTGGTCGTACTTCCGCCATAGAAGAGGGCCCTTGGCACTACGGCGCCGACTACATCGCTGTGTACTTCAAAGGAGAGCAGAGGCTGCTCAAGAACCTGGTCCCCTCCCCGTTCGTCGTCGACGATGGGATGTGCGTCGCCTACATATGCGAGATCGTCTCCGTCAGCGACGCGTCGCGTGACATGGTCGCAACAAGGCCTGACAGGACCCTCTACAACGAGGCCGCTTTGGGAGTCAAGTGCAGTTACAAAGGGAGGCCGGGAGTCTACTATCCGGTAATGTGGGTCACCACAGAGTGGTCACTGCTGAGGGGCCTGTTGAACGGTTACCAGAAGAGGCTTGCCGATAGGATATCGTTGACCAAGCTCCACCCGCTGAACCCAGGTCTGGGACCTGTGGCCCCAGGCACAGAGTTCGGAGGGTTCTGCGTCAAAGGGCCCGACCCGACTCTCTCAATATCGGTCAAAGTCATCAGGCAAGGGTCGCCTTCGGACCTGGTCTCGTTTGGCACGACCTTCGGCATGAGGATGTATCCCTCCACCCATGAAAGCCAGACGGGGGTAGACGAACCGGTCGAGATCCTGAAGTCCAATTCGAAGGTCTCCGACGTCTGGGTCGGTACAGGCTCGCTCAAGACGAGCATCGAGGTCGGTGACGTCCACCCAATCTCAGCTGCGTCATACAAGAGCGGGTTCACCATCTCCGGCTCGAAAGTCCTCACCTGAGCAGTGCTCGGGCGGCGGATTTCCGCGGGATGTCAGATTTATATCAAAACCCTGGCACGACCTGACTTGATGCAGACCAGCTACGAGGTTCGCACCTACTCAAACTATATCGGAGGGAAATGGGTCGAGACCAAGGGCGGCACGATAGACAGCAGGAACCCCGCTACGGGGGACCTTGTGACCAAGGCAGCGAAGTCGACCGCGGATGACGTCGCCTTCGCGGTAGATGAAGCAAGGAAGGCGTTCGACTCGGGGGTGTGGAGCTCGAAGCGCCCGTCAGAGCGCGCCCGTGTCCTCCGAGACATCTCAGAGATCATCCGCAGAGACATAGACAACCTGACCCAGCTCCTGACGCTGGAGAACGGGAAGCCCCTGGCCGACTCCAAGGGGGAGCTCTTGAACGCCGCGAACGTCCTCGAGTATTACGCTTCTGCGGCCAGACACGTCACAGGCAAGGTCCCGAGGTACAGCGGGACGGACATCAGCCTGGTCGTCCATGAGCCGATAGGGGTCTGCGGCCTGATCGTCCCGTGGAATTCTCCGATCTCGCTCCTCTCGTGGAAGCTCGGGCCCTCCCTTGCCGCAGGATGCACGGTCGTCGTCAAGCCTTCGAGCCATACTTCGGGGATCACAATGGAGCTGATGAAGCTCATCAGCACGCTCCAGGGCCTCCCTCCGGGCGTGGTGAACGCCGTGACAGGGCCGGGGGAGTCTGCTGGCATGGAGCTCGTTAGGAGCCTGAAGGTGGACAAGATCTCTTTCACCGGATCGACAGAGACGGGAAAGAAGATAATGGAACAGGCGTCTGTGAACCTCAAAAAGATCAACCTGGAGTGCGGAGGGAAGTCAGCCAACGTCGTCTTCGACGACGCGAACATGGAGGCCGCGCTCCGCGGTGCGATCTGGTCCATCTTCCGAAGCGCAGGGCAGTCATGCAACGCAGGGTCGAGGCTCCTGGTGCAGGAGACGATCTATGGCCCGTTCATGAGGAGCTTTCTCCAGGCGGCTTCGGCCATCAAAGTGGGGAACGGGATGGACCCCGCGACAGAGATGGGGCCCATCATCTCAGAGCCACAGATGAAGCGCGTGCTGGGCTACGTGCAGTCTGGGACGGACGAAGGCGCCCATCTTTCTCTAGGGGGGAGGCGCCTCGTCGATGGAGACTTCGGAAGGGGATACTTCGTCCAGCCGACGGTGTTCGAAGAAGTGGAACGCGGAATGAAGATATTCAAAGAGGAGATCTTCGGGCCGGTCCTCTGCGTCCTCCCCTTCAGGGACGAGGATGACGCGATCTCCATCTCAAACGACACAGCCTTTGGACTGGCGGGGGACATCTGGTCAAAGAGCCTCACCAGGATCATGAAGGTCGCTCAGGGGACGAGGACTGGCACCCTGTGGGTCAACCGCCACCTCAACCCCGGGCCCGAGGTGCCCTTCGGAGGCTACAAGCAGAGCGGACTCGGTCGTGAGACGGGGATGGAGGGTCTTTCGGAGTTTCTCCAGACCAAGCACATCTCGCTTCAGCTTAGCGAGTCCAGCGAGCGAGTAAGGAGATAGCCCGAGGAGCTTACCGGCTCCTGCGCTTCGCTATCTTCACGCCCCTCTTCGCGTGCTCTGAAATCAGCGCCTCGACCGCTCTGCCGGTCACTGCTGTCTCCGGTGGGACGACCCCCCTGCCGCCGACCGTCCCTTCTCCAACCATCTGGGCCACTATGGAGGCGGTGTATCCCGTGGTCTTTCCCATGGACGTCACCGAGTCTGCCTCATCGTACCTGTCCACTAGATCGTAGTCTATCCTTCCGCGCTTTCCTGTCGCTGTGACGCGCATGACCGTTATATCGTGGCGGTCACCCTCGGAAAGCAACCTTCCAAGGACCGCCCAGGAAAGTTCCAGCGGAGAGATGTCCGCGTCTCCGACCCTGACCTTTTCGCGCGAAAAGAAGCCTGACTCCATCAGGACGTTCATCTTTTCCGCGTGTCCGGGCCACCTCAGCGTTATCTCGTCCAGCGTCTTCATCCCCTTCATCGTGTAGACCAGGCTCGCCAACCCGTCTGTTGGAAACCCCTCGAGGCGTCCGACCGGTTCCGGGAATTCATAGCTCTCGACCATCGAGAAGGGCTTGACCTTGATCATCTTCCCGTTCCTGACTATCCTCGCTTCGTCGATGTACTCCCTGAGCAGTCCCACGACGGAGAACACCAGCCTGTAGTTGAAGGGAGGCTCCGGGTGCTCAGGGATCCCGCCGACCAGGATGTGGCCCTCGTCCCCGCCTCCAAGTTCCTCCAGCGCGTGGGTGAGCAGTATCCCGCCGAGCCCCGGCGCGACTCCGCATCCAGGGATCAGAAGGGCGCCTGACTTCCTCGCATCGGCGTCGAGCGCCATCTGTTCGTCCTCGAACGCGATGTTGACCATCTTTGCGCCGGCTGCGACCGCTGCGAGGTCGGATAGGTGGACGACGCCGTGAGGGAGCGCCGAAGCTGAGACGTCGAACCTCCTTAGAAAGTCGACGACCTTCTTCCTCTCTTTGATGTCGAGCGCCTCCACCGCCAGCTTCTTCCCTGGCGACCTCCGCTTGAGCGCCCTCAGCCTGTCTTCGTCGATGTCAGCGACGACGACCTCGTCTACCCCGTCAGACTTCGCGAGGTCCCATCCGATCACCGAGCCCATCAGGCCTGAGCCGAGTACCCCTACTTTCACGCCGTCTGGCCCGAGGCTGCCTCTTAATGAACGAGCTGAGGGTCGAACCGTCGGCTACGATGCGGAGAAGATCTCCATCGTCTCTGCTATCCAGATCATCCCCTTCCTCAGGTTCTCAAGCTTCAGGTTCTCGTTGGGTGCGTGGATCCCCCCATCGGTGGCCGACACCCCGATATCGACGGAAGGCATGTCGTACTTCCGTGTGAACAAGTAGAGGGGCCCCGTCCCCGGAGACCCAATCTCCACTATGGGTTTCTTGCCGTACGTCTTCTCTGCGGCGGCCATCGCTGCCTGGGCGAACGGATGCTTGTAGGACGTCCTTGCTGCGGGCTCCATGCTCTCGAGCTTCATCTCGACGTCAGCGAACCCGTTGGTGTCGAGGTGCTTCCTGAGTTTCTTCAGGAGGTCGTCGGGGTCCTGCTCCGGGACCAGCCGGAAGTCCAGCTTCGCATGGACCTCCTTGGGGAGGACCGTCTTCGGTCCCGGCCCTGTGTACCCTCCCCAGATGCCTGCTATGTTCCCAGTAGGCCTCTGCACCAGGGCCTTCTTCGCCAGACCATCGCTCATGCCTCCGAGCAGCTTTTCCGCCCCATAGGTCTTCAGATACTCCGCTCCTTCGAACGGCATCGCCTGAAGCACGTTGAGCTCGTCCTCGGAGAGGTCGGTGACCCCGTCGTACCACCCCGGGACGAGCACCCGCTCGTTCTCGTCCTTCAGCGAGTTCAACAGCCTGACCAGCCTCCATGGGGCGCTCGGGAGGACCGCCGCAAGGCTGCTGTGGGCGTCCTGCGACAGCGACTTCACCACGAACTCCACGTAGATCATACCTTTGACCCCTAGGGTGACCATCGGAGTCCCCTTGGCGTCCACCGTCCCGTACTCCCAGACCACCGCGTCCGCCTTGAACAGCTCCCCGTACTTCTCCACGTAGTCCCCGAGGTGCACGCTCCCTGTCTCTTCCTCGCCTTCGAAGCAGAACTTCACGTTGCAGGGGAGGTCTCCGTCGGCCTTGAGAAAAGACTCCACGATCTTGAGCCTCGACACCAGCTCTCCCTTGTCGTCCGACACCCCCCGGCCGTAGATGACCCCGTCCCTCACCTCTGGCTTGAACGGTGGCGACTTCCACAGCTCCAGAGGCTCTTCAGGCTGGACGTCGTAGTGGTTGTAGAACAGGATTGTCTTGCCTCCTTTCTTTGACTTCACCTCCCCGTACACAAGCGGCGGCGCCCCTTCGAGCTTCAGGACCCGGGTGGCGGCTCCGACTTCCTTCAGCATCTTCTCCACGAGGATGCTGCACTCCTCGACCCCCTCCTTCCTGGCCGAGACGCTCCTCTGGGCTGACAGCCTGATGATGTCTTTGGCGAAGGCGTCAAGGTGGTTCTCCACATATTCTGAGAACGCGTTGCTCACCACGGTCTGTCTGAATCCTGCCCCTCCCGCACCGGAGATAAACCTTGGACTCGTCACGGACGCAAGCCGTCGCACCGCAGGACTCGACTCGGATCCATTCGCCACTTTTAAATCCCGGATGTGTCTCTGAGAGATATATCTTGAAAACGAGACCGACTTCTTCAGAGGACAGGCGCTTGGAAGGACGGTCGCTTCTCACCGACTTCTCAAGGTTCTACGTGCTGCTCCTCCTCTACGAGGGCGGGAAGCACGGCTATGAGATCATGTCGAGCATCGAAAAGCGTCTCGGCCGGACCGCGAGCCCGAGCCTCGTGTATCCGTTCTTGAAGCTCCTCGAGGAACACGGTTTTGTCGAGCCAAGCGCGGACAACGTCGGCCGCAAGACTCGGACCGTGTATTCGCTGACGGCAGCCGGCGTCCAGTTCTGTGACCGACTCTTCAGCCAGTTCACCAACATAGTGTCGAGCGCCATCGAGCCGTCGCTCCAGGTCTGTGCCCACTGCGGATGCAGGGTCTACAAGGACGCGTACATCCAGCGCGTGCGCGGCGAGGACCTGGCATTCTGCTGCAAGTACTGCGCCCGGTCCTTCCTCAGAGGGACGAAGGGAGGCGCCTGACTCGGCCACCGACCCGGTCTGCGGCATGTACGTCGAAGAGTCGCCCGCATCGTTGCATACCGTTGTCGACGGGCGGACATACTACTTCTGCGCCGAGTCTTGCATGCAGACGTTCCTCGCGCCGGCGCTCGAGCTCCGCTCCCTCAAGAGAAACATAGCGCTGAGCGTCGTCCTCGGCGCGCCCATCCTCGCGCTCTCCTACGTCGCCGTCTTTCCGGCCTGGTTCCCGACCGGACTCCTCCTCCTCGTCATGGCCACGCCCGTGCAGTTCATAGCCGGAAGGAGGTTCTACCAGGGGACGTGGAACGCGATCAAGATGCGCTCCTCCAACATGGACACGCTCATAGCGGTCGGAACGTCGGCGGCCTACTTCTACAGCCTTGTTTACGTCCTGCTGCCGGGTGACTTCCCTTACGGCGGCCTGTTCTTCGACGCATCTGCGCTCGTAATCGCGCTCATCCTGATAGGGAGGCTCCTCGAGCAGTCCGTCAAAGTCAGGGCCACAGAGGCGATAATGAGGCTCAGCAGGCTGCAACCCCGCACGGCCCGGGTCGTGGGTCCGGACGGGCACGAGGTGGAGACCCCCATCGAGAACGTGGGCGTGGGGGAGATGTTCGTGGTCAGGCCGGGCGAAAAGATAGCTACCGACGGGATGGTCGTCGAAGGGAGTTCGCTCGTCGACGAGAAGATGGTGACCGGGGAGAGCATGCCGGTCGAGAAAGCTGGCGGGAGCCGCGTGATAGGCGCGACCATCAACGGGCCCGGCGTCTTGAAGGTGAGGGCGACACATGTCGGCTCGGACACCGCGCTCTCCAAGATCGTCCAGATAGTGCAGGACGCCCAAGACACAAAGGCCCCCGTGGAGAGGCTCGTCAACACCATCTCTTCTTACTTCGTCCCGCTCGTGGCGGCCGTGGCCTTGGCGTCCTTCGCCCTCTGGGTCTACCCTGGCGGAAAGCCGGTGAGCTTCGCCTTTACGGCGGCAGTGGCGGTGCTTGTCATCGCATGTCCATGCGCTCTGGGCCTTGCCACGCCCGCCGCGATCGCGGTAGGGGCCGGGAAGGGGGCTGAAAACGGGATACTGATCAAGGGCGGAGAGTTCCTCGAAAGGACCCAGAAGGTCGACACCGTCGCGTTCGACAAGACCGGGACCCTCACCAAGGGAGAGCCGGAGGTGACCGACCTCGTTTCATTCGGAGAAAGGAGTCAGGAAGACGTCCTCCTCCTGGCAGCCATCGCAGAGAAAAACTCTGAGCATCCACTGGCATCGGCTGTCCTTAGGAAGCACGCCGCGATGTCCTCCGAGAGCCCGGTCCCAGAGCCTTCGAAGTTCATGGCGCTCCCCGGGCTTGGGACACGTGCGACCTATGCAGGGCGCGAAATCCTCCTCGGGAACGTTGAGCTGCTCCGGTCCGAGGGGGTGGAGGTGGCAGGGAGCGAGCTCGGGACCATAAGCGCCCTCCAGAAGCAGGGGAAGACAGTCATGCTTCTTGCGGTCGACAGGAAGATGCAGGGGGCCGTCGGGGCCGCCGACAGGGCGAAGCCTTCCTCCAAGGAGGCGATCGCAGGGCTGAAGAAGATGGGGCTCGAGACGATCATCATTAGCGGAGACGACGCCGTCACCACGGCGGCAGTCGCGACGGAGCTGGGGGTCGACAGATATTTCGCGGGGGTGCTTCCTGCTATGAAGTCTGAGATAGTGAAACGCCTCCAGACAGAAGAACACAGGAAGGTGGCGATGGTCGGCGATGGAATCAACGACGCCCCCGCGCTCGCACAAGCCGACGTCGGCATCGCCATCGGGTCAGGCTCCGACATTGCGGTGGAGACCGGGGGGCTGATCCTCATGAGAGACGACCCGAAAGACGTCGTGGCGGGGATCCAGCTTTCGAGGAAGACGATGTCCAAGGTCAGGCAGAACCTCTTCTGGGCATTCGTATACAACGTCGCCCTGATCCCGGTCGCCGCAGGCGTCCTCTACCTCCTCATAGGGGTCCTGCTCAGCCCGATCCTTTCCGGCGCCGCGATGGCGATGTCCTCGGTGACCGTTGTCGCAAACTCGCTGACCCTCAGGAGGTTCGTCCCCAGGTTTTGAGCACAGAGAGCGGTTCCGGAGAGGTCCGGTTCGCCGTATCCAGCGTCGACTGCATAGCGTGCACCCCAGCGTTCAGGGAAGGGCTGAAGCGCTCCGCCGGGGTCAAGGACGTAAGGGCGCTTCCCATGCTGAACATGATGGTGGTGAAGTTCGACCCGTCGAAGACGCGCGAGCCCGACGTCAAAGACGACATCCTCGGCGTCGCGGCGAAGTCGGGTTTCAAAGGCATGGTTGTCTTCGCAAACGAGCGGAGGAGGTGAAAGACAAGTGACATCGACAGACCCGGTCTGCAAGATGAAGGTGGAGGAGAAGGGCGCAAGGTACACCAGCGTGCACGACGGGAAGACGTTCTACTTCTGCTGCCAGGGGTGCAAAACGACTTTCGACAGCAATCCGAGGAAGTACGCGTAACGGGGTTCCTTCGCGGGTCCGAGCTCCCCTTTCCAACCATGAGAATCGAACCCTTCCCTTAAAGGGGCGACGACGGGCGCCGCTCCAGAACCGCCATGGCACACCGCCGAGGCAACCTCAGGTGAGCGCCCCTCGCCCTCTCTTGCAGAAAGCGTCATTGAGAGGAGACGCAGAAACGCCTGAAAGGACACATATAGCCGAAGCAGGGCGGACCCTTCGGTTGACGAAGAGGCCCACGCGTGTAGACTACTCCAAGAAGGCGCTGAAGTATTCTAGATTCTACGGCGGAAAGGTGGGGATCGCCCCTAAGGTGCCGGTAAGGTCGCTGGACGACTTCTCGATCTGGTACACCCCAGGGGTCGCCGCCGTTTCAAAGGCGATACAGGCCGACCACGAGCTTTCCTTCGAATACACGGGGAGATGGAACACGATCGCGGTGGTCACCGACGGGACCAGGGTGCTCGGGCTCGGGAACATCGGCCCCGAAGGCGCGCTCCCGGTCATGGAGGGAAAGGCGCTCATCTACAATTACCTCGGCGGGGTGAACGCGATACCGCTCCCTGTGAAAGTAGGGAGCGAAGAAGAGCTCATCGCTTTCGTCAGGGCGCTTGAGCCGTCACTGGGCGGGGTGAACCTCGAAGACATCGAGTCGCCAAAGTGCTTCGAGGTCTTGGACAGGCTGAGAGAGGAGATGTCCATCCCCGTATGGCACGACGACCAGCAGGGGACCGCGGGGGTCACCCTTGCTGCCCTGTACAACGCCCTCGAGCTCACAGGGCGGAAGCTCCGCGGCTCCAGGATCGTCCTCTTCGGCGCGGGAGCCGCCAACATCGCGGCAGAGCGACTGCTCGTGAAGGCGGGAGCAGACCCCAAAGACATCATCGTCCTGGATTCGAAGGGGATCCTTCACCCGGAGAGAGAGGACATCGACCAGCTGATGCTGAAGAACAGGTGGAAGTACGATATCGCGCTGCGCACCAACGGCGACAGGCTCACCGGCGGTCTGAAGGACGCCCTCGACGGCGCAGACGCGCTTGTCGCTGCGGCGGGCCAGGGACCCGACATGGTGAAGCCGAACGAGATCTCGGCCATGAACAGGAGAGGGATCGCGTTCTTCCTCGCCAACCCAGTCCCTGAGATGCTCCCGGACGCCGCGCACAAGGCGGGAGCAGAGATAGTCGCCACCGGCCGGTCAGACTTCCCCAACCAGGTGAACAACAGTCTCCTGTTCCCGGCAATATTCAGGGGGGCCCTGGACGTCAGGGCCAAGACGATCACCGACGGGATGGTCATCGAGGCGGCTAAAGAGCTGGCCGCGTTCGCGAGGGAGAAGGGAATCAGCAGTACATACATCCTCCCGACGATGGTTCAGTGGGAGGTCTTCCCCAGGGTGGCGGCAAAGGTGGGCCAGGCCGCGGTCAGAGACGGCGTCTCCAGGAGGAAGATCTCTCCGAAGGAGTCATTCGACGCGGCGTTGGGCATGATAGAGCACTCAAGGAAGATGATGAGCACGCTTAGGAGGAGCGGAGCAATAGTTGACCCCCCAGAATAGGCGTAAATCCGGAACCCACGGAGCCGGCGTGGGGATGCCTCTCCAGATCAGGCACGCGAAGAAGGAAGAGCTGGCGGCAGTCGCCGACTTGGTCGTCCGCACCAAGAGACTGAACGCGGAGTTCGACCCGCTCTTCGCGGTCGTGGCGGACGCGAAGTCCAGGGCAGAAAAGTACGTGCAGGCGACGTTCGAGGGATCGGGAAGGCTGCTGATAGTGGCGGTAGAAGGCACGAAGGTCTTGGGCTTCATGAGGGCGGAGATACGGGAGAGGACCTTCTACGAGCCCCACACCGAGGGATTCATCAGCGACTTCTACATACTTCCGGAGCACAGGAGGAAGGCGCTGGGGAACGAGATGCTGGAACAGGCGTCTTCCGAACTGAAGAAGATGGGGGCCGAGATAATCGTGGCCGACGTCCCCTCGCAGAACGAAATCGCCAACCGCTTTTACGCGAAGCGCGGTTTCAGGGCCCTGACCAGCCTCTTCGGCAAGGCGCCCTAGTAGTCGAGGAGAGTTCCGAGCTTCGACTCGCCGGCTATCCCAAGGAACATTCCGCACCGGTAGCAGGTCACGTTTGCCCCCGACCTGACAGGGGAGTGCTTTTCGGACTTCAGGCAGTATGTCTCCTCCGGGACGGACTTCAGGAGCATCTGCGCCGCGCCTGCCGCACGATATTTAACCTTCGGCGGGAACAAGAGTTCAGTTCGTCGATTGCATATGCTGTCGGGCTAGTATTTGCGGGTGACCGCGCCCTTTAGCGTCCCTTCGCCGTTCACTTCGACCACGGTCTCGAACGACCTCGAGTCTTCCACGCTCACCCCTCCTGTCGTCTCCCACTCCCTGAACGACGCGTCCTCGGCCACCTCCGCTCGGACCTTGTGGCTGGATGTGAGGGCGAACGTCCTCGTCTTTCCTGTGAGGTCTTTCCCGTCGACCATCACCTTCAGGAGGGTCGGGTCCTGGCTCCCGACCGAGACGAGCCTGGTGTATCTCTTGTAGAGCCTCCCGAGGGTGTAGCCGAAGACCACCGTCCATATCACCATGAATATCCCACTCGCGACCGAAGAGGGGGTGTCGAAGAAGTAAGCCGAGAACCCGAAGACCACCAGGTTGAAACCAGCGACCGCCGCGAACACTTCGCCCTTGAGGAACGCGTTCAGCCCTGGGATGGAATCATAGAGGATCCCGAACGCCCCCGCATAGGCGAGGACGATGAAGAACGCCACGAACGCGATGTATGGGACGTCCACGGCGATTACAGAAGCGAAGCAGTTCTGGACGCTGTTCGTCGCGTTGACAGGGACGCTGTTCGTGCAGACACTGGTGTAGTTCCCCTGGATGAAGTTCAGCACGTCCGACCGGAGCGCGTAAAGAAGGACGACGTTGAACACTGCTGTCCCTCCCACGTAAAGAAATCCGCCGAGCGTCCCGGCCTTCACTCCGGCGAAGAACGAGCCCAAGCGGCTTTCCTAGGACTTCAGCGCGGCCAGGACCTGGACTTCGTGCCCTTGCGGCGAGACCTTCCTGAATATCTTCTTGATCTTCCCGTCTGCCCCTATCACGAACGTCGACCTCTCCGTCCCCATGTACTTCCTGCCGTAGTTGACCTTCTCCTTCCATGTGCCGTAGAGGTGGTGCGCCTTCAGCTCCTCGTCGCTGAGAAGCGTGAAGTTGAGCGAGTATTTGTCGACGAACTTCGAGTGAGACTCGAGCGAGTCCTTGCTGACCCCCAGCACCACCGCGTCCACCTTGTCGAACGCCGGGAGGTTGTCGCGGAACGCGCATGCTTCGACCGTGCACCCCGGAGTGTCGTCCTTGGGGTAGAAGTAGAGGACCACCTGCTTCCCTTTCAGCGAGCCAAGCCTGACAGGATTCCCATCGGAGGACGGGAGCTCGAAGTCGGGTGCTCTGTCGCCTTCGGCGAGCTCTTTGAGCTTCGGGGCCACAGGCGGGTTGCAAAATGTCCGGCAAAAAAGGTTAATGTTCGCTCCCCGTCGCCGTCTTCACGATGATCGTCGACGTCCACGTCCACCCGTGGACCCGGGAGTTCATGGAGAAGAACGGCCCGATAATGAAGGCATGCGACTTCTTCAAGTTAGACATGGCGCGCCTGCCTACCTCGACAGACCAGATCGTCGACGAAATGGACGAAGCGGGCGTCGACAGGGCGGTAATCCTCGGGCAGGACACCACGTCCACCAAGAACAGGGCGTTCAGAAACTATACCATGAGGAACGACGAGATAGCGCGCATAGCGGAGAAGTCTGGGGACCGGCTCATCCCGTTCGCTAGCGTCGACCCCAACGCCGGGGCCGCGGCAGTGCGCGAACTGAGGCGGGCTAAGTCGCTCGGGATGCGCGGGCTGAAGGTGCACAGCAGCGCCAACTCTGTCTACATCAACGACAGGAAGCTGATGTTCCCCATCTACGAGCTCTGTCAGGAAGCTGAGCTCCCGATCCTCTTCCATACTGGCACCACAGGCCTGGGCGACACAGAAATCAGATACAGCAAGCCGGAGCTGCTTGACGAGGTCTGTCAGGCCTTCCCTGACCTGAAGGTGGTGATGGCGCACTTCGGATGGCCGTGGCCCGACGTCACGATGGCCATCGCGCTTAGGAGCCGGAACGTATTCATCGACGTTTCCGGGTGGAAACCGAAATACCTCCCCCCGAACGTGCTCCCCTACCTGAACGGCATCCTGCAGGACAGATTCCTGTTCGGGACAGACTACCCGATGCTCAGGCAGAAGGACTGGATGGACGACTTCCGCCAGAACCTCGCACCGAAGCTCAAGCCTGGGGTCTCCGAAAAGCTGCTCGGCGGCAACGCGGGGCGGCTCCTCGGCCTCTAAGGCTGGATGAGCTGTATCTTCAGGGGTTTGCGGCCGTTGTACCCTTCGTTCGGCTTGTGCCAGAATGAGACGTCGGGCTCGCCGTATCGCCAGCAGAGCATCACGCTCTCTCCATACCGCGCCGCAGGAAAGTCGACCAGCCCGTAGTCGAGGTCCTTGACCTCCACCCCCAGGTCCTCGAGCTCAGCGATCTTTCTTGTCAGGTCGTCCACGAGCGTGTCAAGCTGCGCGGCTTTCTCGGCCACCTCGGGCGTCTTGAAGCCCAGCAGGTTGTACTTCTCCATCTCCTCGTGCAGTTTCGCCACCACTTTCTTGCGTTCGATGAGCTCCTTTACCTTCGGCTTGATATCTGGCAGGAGCTTTGACGCCTCCTGGGGCGTAAACTGGTGGGAGTCTTGGATGTCGAAGGCCGTTGTCTTACTCGCATCTCTGTCCTGCCCCGGGCATAAGAAACTTCTGACTGGAATTTACTTGGCCAACCATGACAATTCGGTTGACCCAAAGAATCCCCTTTGAACTCGCCGAGGGCTCGACCCTGTCTGACGCTGTTATCGTTATTAATTCCGGGCCTGCGCCACCACCGAATGTACACTCGGAGAGGAGACGATGGGAAGACTTCCCTGTACGGGTCAAAGCGCGTCCCCAAGGACGCGCCGAGGGTAGAGGCATACGGCACCATCGACGAGCTGAACTCCGTCATCGGGGTGGTCATCTCTCTCACTGACAACAAGGAGGTCGCTACCGACCTGAGGAAGATACAGAGCCTGCTGTTCGTCGCCGGAGCCGACGCGGCGACAGAGCTCGCGACGTCCCGGGAAGTCCCACGGATCTCGCAGTCTGACACCCTTGCCCTTGAGAAGATGACAGACGCGCTTGCCAAGGAGCTGCCGACGCTGAGCAACTTCATTCTTCCAGGGGGGAGCGAGGCGGGGGCTGTGCTTCAGCTGGCAAGGTCGGTCTGCAGACGCGCTGAAAGGAGGCTCGTCTCTGCCTCTCGCTCTGAGGAGATGAACCCTGCGCTGGTCCCTTTCTTCAACAGGCTCTCGTCATACCTGTTCAACCTCTCGCGGTGGGTGAACAAAGCCGACGGCAAGAAGGAAGACGCCTGGAAGGGCTAGTCCAGGTTCACTGACACGTTCTTCGTCCTGACGTAGGCCAGGACCGCCTCCATCCCCTGCTCCGAAGAGTTGCCGCTGTTCTTGAATCCCCCGAATGGGGTCTGCGGGAACGTTATCGGCTCCTCGTTGACCGTCACTATGCCTGCCTCCAGCATGCCCGCTACCTTGTGCGCCCTCCTGAGGTCGTTCGTCCACACTCCCGCCCAGAGCCCGAACTCTGAGTCGTTCGCCTTCAGGACGGCGTCCTCGTCCCCCTTGAACGCGGTGACCGTCAGGACCGGCCCGAATATCTCCTCCCTCGCCACCCTCATGTCCTGTGTCACCCCGTCGAGCACCGTCGGCCTGTAGAAGTACCCTCCATCCAACCCCTCTTCCGCAGGAGGGGCTCCCCCTGCGGCGACCCTCGCCCCTTCGCTTATCCCGGTCTCCACGTATCTCGCGACCCTCTCCCTCTGCGACTCTGCCACCAACGGTCCCATGGCCGTGTCGGGTTTCATCCCGTCCCCGAGCCTCATCCTGTTCGCCCCTTCGACGATCTTCTGAAGGACCTCTTCCTTCACTTCCTCGTCGACCAATAGCCGCGAGCCTGCCCAGCACATCTGGCCCGCGTTTGTGAATATCCCGTTCAGGACCGCCGTCGCCGCCTTGCCGACGTCTGCGTCCCTGAACACGACGTGCGGGTTCTTCCCTCCGAGCTCGAGCACCACCCTCGAAAGGTTCTGGGAAGCGATCTCCATGATCTTCATGCCTGTCTCCACCGAACCCGTGAGCGCGGTCAGCTTCACGTCTCGGTGCTTCGCGAGGGCGCCCCCGACCTCTTCTCCGCCCCCCGTCACCACGTTGACTACCCCGTCCGGGAATCCTGCTTCCTTGCAGAGCTCCGCAAACTTCAGGAGGGTCAGTGGAGTGAACGAAGCGGGCTTGCCTATGACAGTGTTCCCGGCGGCCAACGCCGGCGCCATGCTCCTGGCGGCCATCACGAGAGGGTAGTTCCATGGGACCACGTGTCCCGTGACCCCCAGAGGCTCCTTCAGCGTGTAGTCGAGCCTGTTCCCAGGCACCGGGATGGTGTTCCCTTGGATCTTGTCAGCGAGCCCTGCGAAGTACTCGAAGTGGCGCGCCGCCATCGCTACGTCGCCCTTCGCCTGGCCAAGGGGCTTCCCGTTGTTCAGTGTCTCGAGCTTCGCGAAGTCCGCCAGCCTTTCTCTAAGGAGCTGTGCGGCCTTGTACAGGAGCCGACCTCTCTTGCTCGGGTCTATGGTCCTCCAGGCGGGTGCTTCGAACGCCTTCCTGGCGGCATCCACCGCTGCGTTGACGTCCTCTCCGTCTCCCTTAGGGACGTGCGCGAGCACCTTTCCGGTGGCTGGATTGAAGACCTGGTATCTTCTGCCGGAACGAGACGGCGTCCACTCCCCGCCGATGAACATTTCGTAAGCAGGGACTGCCTCTGCCTGCATGCTTTGCGTTCCCGGGGCGCCGCCGGTGATAAACTGTTACTTTGTCAGCTCGAACGCCGTGGATATCCCCTGACCTACCCCAATGCACATCGTCGCCAGGCCGTACCTCATCCCTGTCTTCTTCATCTCGTGCAAGAGCGTCGTGGCGATCCTGGCTCCGCTGCACCCGAGCGGATGACCGAGAGCTATCGCGCCTCCGTTCGGGTTCGTCTTCCCAAGGTCGAGCTCCGGCATCTCTGCGGCACAGGCGAGCACCTGGGCGGCGAATGCCTCGTTGAGCTCTATGACGCCGAACTCCCCCAAAGACATCCCGAGCCTCGAGAGGAGCTTGCGTGTCGCATGGACCGGTCCGATTCCCATGTAGCTCGGATGCACCCCCGCTGTCGCCGATCCGAGTACCCTGGCGAGGGGCTTCAATCCAAGAGCGAGGGCCCTACCTTCGTCCATCAGCAGCAGAGCCGAGGCTCCGTCGTTGATGCCAGACGAGTTCCCCGCGGTCACCGTCCCACCCTTACGGAAGGCAGGCTTCAGACCCGCAAGCTTGTCGAGCGAGGTGTCTTCCCTGGGGCCTTCGTCGACGGTCACCCCTCCCGGGCTCTCGGGGGTCTCTACGGGGACGAGCTCGTCCTTGAACCTCCCTGACTTCGTCGCAGCCACCGCTTTCCTGTGGCTCTGCAGGGCGAACTCGTCCTGGGCGGTCCGGGTTATCTTGTGCTTCTCTGCGAGGTTCTCCGCCGTCTCTCCCATCGACAGCGGAGGAAAATCAGCGGGAAACGCCGGGTTGACGAAGCGCCAGCCGATCGTCGTGTCGACCATGGTCAGCGCGCCCCTGTGAAAGCCCCCTTCGGGCTTCAGCGTGACCAGCGGCGCCCTCGTCATGCTCTCCACCCCGCCCGCGAGGACAGCCTCTCCTTCGCCCGCGGCGATCACTCTGGCCGCGGTGTTCACCGCCTCAAGGCCCGAGCCGCAGAGCCTGTTGACCGTCGCGGCTGGGACGCTATACGGGACGCCGGCCAGCAGCGTGGCCATCCGCGCCACGTTCCTGTTGTCCTCCCCCGCCTGGTTCGAACACCCGAAGTAGACGTCGTCGACCGACCCCGGGTCGAGGCGCGTCCTCTCGATGATCTTCCTGAGCACCAGGGCTCCGAGGTCGTCCGGCCTGACAGACCTCAGCGACCCTGCGTATTTGCCGATGGGGGTCCTGACGGCGTCGACTACCACTACGCCTTTCACGAGAGAGCCACGCCCTGTCCGAGCTTATCATCTTTGCTGGACTGGTTTCAGTTCACGACGTCCAGCGTGTCGACCTTTACGCCGCGCCTTCGCAGCGCCTTCACGAATATGTTAGCTCCGATCGCGTCCCCGGCCATGTGCCCTAACACGATGAGGTTACCCCTACAGTCCTTCTTCAGCTTCACCAGCTCGTCGTTCTGTATGTGGAGGTAGATCACTGTGTCGACCCCGTTCTCGAAGTACGCCTTGGCCACAGGATAGCCGCCGTTGGTCCCAGCGGCGAACAACAACACCCAGTTGCCGAGCTTGTTCTTCCGGTCTCCCATCCAGACCGCGACCCTGGTCTTCGCCCGCTTGAACTCGCTGATCTCTTCAAGGCTGGCGACCAGGTCTCCCACGGTCTTCGCTTTGGCGCCGCGTATCTCCTTCAGCAGGAACTCCCTGGTGATCTGGTCGACGGGGAGATGGATGTTCATGTACCCCATCTGGAGCCTTTTCGCCATCGCGACATCGTGCATGTAGTTGTTGGGGTGCGCACCCACCTCGATCCTCGTGACGAGCTCGTTCGTCGCCTGCTCCGCCACCTTCCTCGGTACCCCCTTCTCGAGCATGAAACCGAGGTGCCTCTCCACGACCCTGGGGAACGTGAGCTTGGCCGGTCCGACCGGATGATGGGCGATCAAGAGGTCGTACCCCAGCTGCTTCGCCAGCAGGAGCTCAGAAGCGCCGCCGTCGATGGCGAATAGCGCCTTCTTCACGCTCTTCCCCGGGTTCCAGATCCCGCTGTCAGGAGGGATCGACTCGAACCCCGACATTTCCAGCGCGAGCCGCATGATGTCTGAGGTGTCCATCGAGCGGCCCCTACTGGCCTGTGAAAGCCGGGTCTCGCTTGTCGAAGAAAGCCCTGACCCCCTCTACATGGTCCTGCGTCCGCCCCGCGACGTCCTGGAGGTACATCTCATACTCCAGCGCCGAATCGATGTCAACAACCACCGCCCTGTTGAGCGCCCGCTTCGTCATCCCCATCGCCTTGGTGGGACCTTTGGCGAGGCGGCCCGCGATCTTCGCCACCTGGGCCCTGAATCCTTCCTCCGGGAACACCCAGTTCACCAGTCCGAGGCTCATGGCCCTCGCCGCGTCTATGGGCTCGCCGAGCAGCCCTATCTCCATCGCTTTCCCGAGGCCCAGGATGCGTGTCAGCCAGAAGCTTGTCCCGGTGTCGGGGACGAGACCCACTTTGATGAACGCCTCATGGAACGTCGCCTTTTCAGACGCGGCTCTCAGGTCGCATGCGAGCGCCAAACCCAGCCCCGCGCCTGCGGTGACGCCGTTGACTGCTGCTAGCACGGGCTTGTCCATCCTCCTGATCCTCCCGACTATCGGGTTGTATTTCCTCTTGATTACCTCTCCCAGGAGCATCGGCTTGCCGCTTTCATAGGCGGCCCTGTTTCCCGCAAGGTCTTCCCCGACTGAAAACGCCTTCCCTTCGCCTGTAAGCACGACGCACCGGGCTTCGGGGGACTTCTCGGCTTCCTTCAGCGCCTCCAGGAGGTCTGAGCCCATCTCTTCGTTGAACGCGTTCAGCTTCTCAGGCCTGTTCAGGGTGATCCAGAGGATCCCGTCGCTCGTGGCCGTCTTCACGGTCTCGCTTTGCATCTATCTACCCCTGAACTCCGGCTTCCTCTTGTCCATGAACGCGTGCATCCCTTCCTTGGCGTCCTCAGACGCGAACAGCATGTAGAAGAGCTCCCTCTCGAAATCGAGACCGTCGGAGAGCCCCATCTCGAATGCCTTGTTTATCGCCATCTTGGCGAGCTTTATCGCCACGGGGGACTTCGTCGCTATCTCGGCGGCCACTTTCTTCGCTTCGTCGACGCAGACCTCCTTCGGAACGACCCTGCTCACCAGCCCCAGGGTCTTGGCTTCCTCTGCGCCTATCCTCTTGTCTGACAGTATCATCTCCATCGCCTTCGACTTGCCCACCGCTCTCGTGAGCCTCTGCGTCCCCCCGCCTCCGGGGATCACGCCGATGTTGATCTCCGGCTGCCCTAGCTGTGCGGTGTCGGCTGCGACGAGGACGTCCAGGCTCATGGCGAGCTCTAGCCCGCCCCCGAGCGCGAAACCCGTGATCGCACCGACCAGGGGCTTCGGAAACCGCCCGACCTTGTTCCAGAGGGCGAAGAAGTGCTCGCCCATCGCCATCTGGACGGCGGTCATGTCGGCCATCTCCTTGATGTCTGCCCCCGCGGAAAAAGCCCTGTCGTTGCCGGCGACCACTACCGACCTCACCTCGTCGTCCTTCCCGAACTCGTCGAGGGCCGCGGTCAGCTCGTGCACCATCTTGGTGCTGAGCGCGTTCAGCGCCTGGGGCCTGTTGAGCGTGATTATTCCTACCTTCCCCTCCTTCGAAACAAGGATTGTCTCGTAGTCCATGATTCCGCGGGGCGTCAGGTTCCGCTAAAAACTCTCTCTATTGGCCCGCATCGGCAGGGGTTTTAAGGCATGGAGAACCGGCAAAGCGTCGAGTTGGGTGCCTGGCACGAGGAGAAGCTCAGGGTCCGCTACGAAGAGACGGACACCATGGGCGTCGTGTACTACGCGAAATACCTGGTCTGGATGGAGGTGGGGAGGGTTTCGCTGCTCAGAAGCGCAGGATTCGGATACCGGGAGTGGGTGAGGAGAGATCTGGAGTTCCCCGTCGTCCAAGCCCACGCAGACTACAAAGCCTCGGCGAGGTTCGACGACCAGGTCCTCGTCAAGACGAAGGTCGCGTCCATAGGCAACAGCAGCATCAGGTTCGAGAACGAGATGTACAGGCTCCCCGATATGACCCTGCTAGCGACAGGGCACACGGTCCACGTTCTGACCAACAAAAAAGGGGAGAAGATCCTGTTCACCCCGGAAATGAAGGAAAAGCTCACTTCTGCTTAGTGGCGCCCGGGGACCCCCACTCGTAGAACCCTTTGCCGCTCTTCCTTCCCATCATCCCTGCCCTTACCATCTCCCGCAGAAGGGGGCTGGGACGATATTTCGAGTCCTGGAACTCGTTCATGAACACTTGGGTGATGTTCAGGGTGGTGTCGAGACCGACGTAGTCGAGGAGCTGCAGCGGTCCCATGGGCCAGTTCAGCCCGAGCTTCACAGCCTTGTCTATGTCGTCAGGGTCCGCCACGCCTTCCTGGACGAGGAAGACAGCCTCATTGAGCGCCGGGACCAGGATGCGGTTCACTATGAATCCTGGAGAGTCTACCTTGCAGAGGACCGTCTCCTTCCCAAGCTTGGCCGACATGTCTCTTACCTTCTGGACGGTCGAATCAGAGGTCTTCTTCCCCCTGATGATCTCGATGAGCGGCATCAGCTGAGGCGGGTTGAAGAAGTGCATCCCGCAGACGTTCTCCGGCCTCTTGGTCGCGGAGCCGAGGAGCGTTATGCTGATGGACGATGTGTTCGAGGCGAGTATCGTGTCTTCCTCCGCAAGGTCAGAGAGCTTCCTGTAAAGCTCGAGCTTCAGCCTTGGGTCCTCGGTCGCCGCTTCGATCACCAATTTGCTCCCTCTTACCGCCTCTGCGAGGTCCAGGGTGGGATGGATGCGCCCGACCACTTCGTCCCCCTCTCCCTTCGTGAGCTTCCCTTTCTCGACGAACTTTCCCACGCTGTCTCTTATCATCTTCATCCCCCTGTCGACGAAGCTCTGCTCTACGTCGAGCAGCGACACTTCATACCCTCCCGACTGGGACGCCACCTGGGCGATCCCGTGGCCCATGAGCCCCGCGCCTAGCACCGTGACCTTTCCTCCGCTTACCATGGGCCCGCTCTCTCCGGTGCTCGTCCTTAACCTTTGGCGGCTTTGCGCTCGAACAGTATGTTGGAGAGCCGCCGTCTGAACCCCGACTTCCTCAGCTCGCGGATGATGGGAGACCTCTGGGGTACGAAGACGATCCGCTCCTCGGCGCCTGAACGGCCGAGCACTGATGCTGCCAGCTTTGCGGCCTCTGCGGGAGGTCCCCCCAAGAATCCTATCTCGGCCCGCGTGCCGCTCCCTTTTCCTCCGCGTCCGACCACGGCTAGCGCGTCGCCGAGCCTTGCCACCCTGCTTTCGGCGACCAGCTTCTCCACCACCCGGGGGTAGAGCGCCGCCGCTGCCCAGCCGTGCCAGTAGACGCCCCTCCCGAGCCTGTACTCCCGTTGCGCCTTCATCATCCGCAAGGCTTCTGCGGGGTCTCGCAGGAGCGTCTCCCCTCCCCTGCGGCCCACGTTCCTGGCCTGTTCGTACACGCTGAACCTGGCGATCTCCTTGAACCTGATGCGGGCGATCTGCCGGTGGGCCGCATGATTGCTCGAGCCGCTGGTCAGCCTGAAGGTGGATATGCCGAGGCTCTCGGCTATCCTCATCGAGTTCTCGCCGAGCATCGAGCCCAGCCCCATGCTCCTGTATCTCGGGTGCACCCTCGCTCCTTCGAGCCAGGCAGAGCCGTCTGCGACAACCCTCATCCTGTTCATCCCCACCGGGACTCCGTCAGCCTCCACCACGAACATCTTCCCTCTGCTGTCCTGGACCCATTGGTCCCAGACAGCCGGGATGTAGTCGTGCCCTCCCCACACGTCCTTGAGGAACTCCATCAGAGGCTCCTTGTCAGAAGGGCGGGCGGGCCGGACGAGGACGTCCATGTCCCACCGGCCTCGCGTCTGCTTATCAACACGACCCCGCCAAAGGATAAGAACTCAGGACACGACGCGGAGGTCAGCGCCGGGGTGGCAGAGTGGTTATTGCGCGGGCCTTGAGACCAACGCAAGACAGCCCGTGACCTTCACGGTCGCGTGGGTTCGAATCCTACCCCCGGCGCCTAGCCTGTCCTCTTAGGCCTCTGGGATATCTCCCAAAGATACCCTTCCGGGTCCACGAAGTGCGCGGTACGCCAGCCGTCTTCCTTGGTGGAAGGCTTGTTCACGAAGCGAACGCCTTTCCTGACCAGGTCGTCATGCTCTGAGTCGACGTCTTTCACGAAGACAACGAGCTGCGCCCTTTTGACCGACTCTTCACCAGGTCTGATGACCGACTGGGACACTTCTTTCGCCGCAAGCGGGACTGACTTCAGCGCTAGCACCGGCGTCCCCTGCGGCCCGAAGGTGAGGTACGCCTCCTCTTCGTGGATCTCGTCCAGATGGAAGCCGAGCTTGTCCCTGTAGAACTCAGCGCACTCCTTCACGTCCTCGACGGCGAGCACAATCGCATTCAGGTGGTCGATCATATGCCTCTCATCCTGTCGCCGGGCAACCCCGCGATATTAAGGCCCGGTCTAGCTCTCGCGCCATTTCATCTTAAACGAGACGAGGAGCAGCATGACGAAGGTCGCAGCGAGCAGGACAGCGAAGCCGTACACGGGCTCGACCGAATAGCCCAGGCCTATCGCCCCCTGGAAGAGCGCAGAGGCTTCGGTGGTGGGTATCACTTCCGCGAGGGGCGCTAACCACACCGGCAGGACCTTGACCGAATAGTAGACAGGCGGGAGGACCGAGAGCATCGTCGTGATGAACCCGTTGATTATGAAGGCGTTCTGTGTGTTCGGGGCGTAGGCGGAGAAGAAGAAGCCGAGGCTCGTGGCCGTCACCCAGAGGAGCATGACAACCCCGAGGCAGGAGACGAGGGCGCCGAACGTGGCTCCCTGCTCCGCGATCAGCCCGAAGAGTATCAGGAGAGCCGGGGACCCGAAGATGAGCTCCGAAAGCGCGACCCCGAACATGTAGATCAGCGGCGACACGGGCGACGCGACCACGATGTCCTGGAACCTGTTCTGGAGCTTGTATGAAGCGAGGTCCGTCCCGACGAAGAGCCCGAGCTCGGTGGTGATCATCGTCAGCGCTCCAGCCAGTCCGTAGGGGAGCGCGGTCCCGTTGCTGGCCACGAAGAGGATGAAGAGGAGCGTGAACGGGGTCGAGAAGACGAACGCCATGAAGAGCGGGTTTCTCACCATGGGGGTGAACCCAAGGTAGTACATTATCGCCCAGAGCGACCTCAGCGTCTTCTTAGTCTGCATCGTCTTCATCCTTCTCGGCTTCGCCGACGATGTCCACGAACACGTCGTCAAGCGTGACGGGTGCGATCGCGATTGTGGCGTTCCTGGCGACCGCCTCGTCGCCGAGCCTGCGCGCCCCGTCCGCGTCGGTCAACACCCTCAGCTTCCCGGCAATGGCCACGACATGCCCGTACTCCGCCAGTTCGGACTTGCTGAACCGATCCATCACATCCACCCTGGTCGACCTGTTGGTCACCGCTGCCTTCACGCTCTGGGGGGTCCCGGCCGCCATCACCTTCCCCTTGTTGATGATCACCAGGTTGTCAGAGAGCGCTTCCGCCTCGTCCATGTAGTGCGTGGTGAGGACGATCGTCTTCCCCGCCTTCTTGAGGCGCGTCAGCTGCTCCCAGACCTTCCGCCTGTTCACCGGGTCGAGCCCTATGGTGGGCTCGTCGAGGAAGACCAGGTCCGCGTCCGTCCTCACCACCATGGCGACGATGACCCGCTGCTTCAGCCCTCCGGACAGCCAGTCTGAATTGGTGTCCGCCACCTCCGCAAGCTCAAGGTCTTCGAGCGCCAGCTTCGCCCTCCTGTCCGCTTCGTGCTTCTCCACCCCTCTCATCCTGAGGCTGAGGAGGACGTGGTCCCTGGGCGTCAGCGGGTAGATCGTCTCCGCCTCCTGCGGGGCGATGGCGATCCTTCTCCTGAGCTCTTTGGCCTCCTTGACCGCGTCCAGCCCAAGGACAGTCACACTGCCTGAAGTGGGAAGGAGCTGAGTGCTCGCGATCCTGAGGAATGTCGTCTTCCCAGCGCCGTTGCGCCCGAGCATCGTGAAGATCTGCCCGGACTCTATCTCAAGGTCTAGGCTGTCCAGGGCGGGGGCCTTCGCTTTCCGATAGGTCTTGGACAGCTGCTGTGCCTCCAGCGCTTTCATCGCAACCAGACCCTCGCCCCTCGGTCCGGAGCCATGATATTACTGCGTTGCCTCTTGTCGGGGCCGGCACCCGTGGCTACGCGAAACCGTTCTCTTCCGCTATCTCGACAAGAGAAGCCGTCATTCCGGGGGAGTCGTTTGGCAGCTCGCATCTCACAAGCCGTGCTCCGTGCTCCGCGGCCCACCGCATCGCCTCGATGTCGATGTCGTATAGTATCTCCAGGTGGTCAGAAACGAAGCCTATCGGGGCCGAGATGAACTTCCGCTTCCCTTGCTTATGCAGTGCTTCCAGGTGGTCCAGGATGTCTGGGCCCAGCCACGGCTCGCCTGTCTTGCTCTGGCTCTGGAAGGTGAAGCTCCAGTCGTTCCAACCGGCCGAGTCCGCGATCAGCCTTGAGCTCTCCAACAGCTGGTCCTTGTACGGGTCGCCCTCGCGGATTATACGCTCAGGGAGGCTGTGCGCTGAGAAGACCAGCGAAGCGTCTGGTCCTGCGGCGTCGCGCGCCACGGCGACGCTCTTCGTCCACATCGCCACCATCTTCGGATTCTTGTGCCACGACTTCACGAACGTGATCTTCATCTTCTCAGGCAACCTCAGATTCGCTTCTTCGACCGCCTTCGCATACCCGCCGATGCTCATGCTGGAATAGTGCGGCGCGAGGACGATGCAGAGCAGCTCCGTGACGCCCTCGGTTCCGGCGGTGCTCATCACGTCTGCGATGAAAGGAGGGGAATGCTTCATCCCCGCGTACACCTTCACCCCGCTCCTTCCCTCGAGCGCCCGTTCCAGCCCTCTTCCCTGCCTTTTCGTGATCTCGAGGAGCGGGGACCCCCCGCCTATCGCCCTGTACCTCGACACCAGTTCCTCAAGCAGTTCCGGGGAAGGCCTCCTCCCGCCCCTGATGTGGGTGTAGTATGCCTCCACCTGGTCCAGAGAAGACGGCCCACCGTATGCCATCACCATGATCCCCTTCATTTCGTTCGTCCCCCGGTCATGTCGTGCACCATCTCCACTATCTTCTTCAAGTTCTCCGGCGGCGTCTCTTTCAGCACTCCATGTCCCAGGTTAAAGACGTGCCCCCTCTTCCCGGCAGCCTGGCCGACTATGGCTTTCACCGACTTCGTCATGACCGTCCCTCCCGCTGCAGCAGCCGCAGGGTCCAGGTTTCCCTGCACCCCCTTCTTCCCACCCGTCCTCTTCCAGACGGAGTCGATGGGCACCCTCCAGTCCACGCTCAAAACGTCGCACCCCGTGTCGGCGAACTCTTCGACGAGGGCCGCCGAATTGGCGCAGAAGTGAATCTTCGGGACCTTGTCCCCTGTCTCCTTGAATATCTGAGCTGAATAGCGCTTGACGTACGACGCATAGTCCTCCTTGGAAAGGCACCCCACCCAGCTGTCGAAGAGCTGGACGGCGCTCGCTCCGTAGCTTATCTGTGCCTTGAGGTATTTCACGACCAGCTTGGTCAGGCGCGACTGCAGCAACCCCCAAGTGTCGGGGTCGGCGTACATCATCTTCTTCGTCAGATGGAACTCTCTGCTTGGCATCCCTTCGACGAGGTAGCTCGCCAGGGTGAAAGGGGCGCCGGAAAATCCCACAAGCGGCACCCCGTCGAGCTTCTGCACGCTCTTTGAAATCGTCCCGAGCACGTGCGCCACGTGCTCTTCGGGCTCGAATTCGCCCAGTGATTCGACGTCCTCCCTGGTCCTGATGGGGTTCTCGATGACCGGGCCCACGTTCTCTTCGATCCTGAACTTGACGCCTATCCCTTCCAATGGGAGCATGATGTCCGCGAACATCACCGCCGCGTCCACCCCGAGCAGTCTGACCGGGTCGACCGTCACGTCTGAGGCGAGCTCCGGGTCCTTGGCGATCTCGAGTATCCCTTTCTCTGACCTCAGCTTCCTGTAGCTGGGGAGATATCTCCCCGCCTGGCGCATGAACCAGACGGGCGTCCTCTCCACGCTCTTCATCCTGCATGCGTCGACGAACGTGCTCATCTGTCCGCCAGACCCCCGAGCGCCTTCTCCGCGGCGCGGACCGTCCTTTGGACGTCGGCGTCGCTGTGCGCCACCGAGACGAACGCGGTCTCGTAGGCCGAAGGAGCGAAGTAAACCCCAGACTCGAGCATGCTCCAGAAGAAACGACGGTACGCGGCCGCGTCAGACTTCTTCGCGTCAGCGTAGTTCCTGACGGGGCCTCTGCTGAAGAAAAGGCCTGTCATCGACCCCACCCTGTTGACGCAGACGTCGACGCTCGCTTTCGAAGCCGCTGCGTCGATTCCCTCGGCAAGAGCCTTCGAAAGCGCCTCCAGCTTGGAGTATTCCCTCGCCCCGAGCGCTTCTAGGGTCTTCAACCCGGCGGCCATAGCCACCGGGTTGCCTGAGAGCGTCCCTGCCTGGTACACGGGCCCATCAGGGGACAGCTTCTCCATGATCTCCTTCTTTCCCCCGTAGGCCCCCACGGGAAACCCGCCGCCGATGATCTTCCCAAGCGTGGTCAGGTCAGGTTCGACCCGGTAAAGGCCCTGCGCCCCCCTTGGGCCTACCCTGAATCCTGTGATCACCTCGTCGAAGATCAAGACCGCGCCGCTGTCGGTGCATTCCTTTCTCAGCTTCTGCAGGAACCCGTCGGCCGGAGGGACGACTCCCATGTTGCCAGCCACCGGTTCGACTATGACCCCGGCGATCTTGTCTCCTTCCTTCCTGAACTCTGCCTCGACTGATTCGAGGTCGTTGTAAGGCAGAGTGACGGTGTCAGCGATCGAACCCTCTGTGACCCCCGCCGAAGCAGGGAGGTCGAAGGTCGCCAAGCCCGACCCGGCCTTCGTAAGGAACTGGTCGGCATGCCCGTGGTAACACCCCTCGAACTTCACCAGCTTCGGGCGAGCGGTATACCCCCTCGCAACCCTGGCGGCTGACATCGTCGCTTCCGTCCCTGAGTTCACGAATCTCACCTTCTCTACGGAAGGCAGGGCGCTGCAGATCTTTTCCGCCAAAAGCACCTCCTCCTCAGTGGAAGCGCCGAAGCTCGTCCCTTTCCGCATGCTTCTCGCTACATGCGCGAGCACCCGGGGGTCTGCATGTCCCAAGACCAGCGCACCCCATGAGCACACGTAGTCGGTGTACCTCTTTCCATCCGCGTCCCATATGTGGGAACCCCTCCCCTTCGCGATGAACCTCGGCGTCCCCCCGACCGCCTTGAACGCCCTCACCGGGCTCGAGACCCCTCCCACCATTACTTTCGAAGCCCTGCCGTACAGCTTCGTCGACTTGTCCGTCATGGGTCTTATCCCAGGAGCCTGACCATCGTCTGGGGGTCTACCGCAGCGCAGGTGAATATCGGGGTCTCCCTCTCGGTGTACTTGCTTGCGTCGGATGACCTCAGCTCTTCGACCAGGTCAAGGAACTCTGCGGGGTCGTCCCCTTCGAACGCCAGGACGAACTCCTGGTCGTCCAGGCCGAATGAGTATCCGGTGTTGATCTTGATGGCCGGATACTTGTGGCCTATCTTGAAGTGCTCGGCCATTATCCTCTGGCGCTCGACGAAAGGAACCTTGTACCACTCCCTCTTCTTCACGAGCGGGTAGACGAACGCGTACCTGTATTCCTTCTGCGGCTCCTCCGGCCCGCCTTCCTGTCCTGGGTGCTTGTGCGATCCTAGATACTTCGACCTCCTCGTCATCGCCAAGAACGAATATGGCACGTCGAGATGCTTCCCAAGGCCTGTCGCGAGCAGCTCCGATACGAACTCCTGCGCCGGCTCAAGGTCGTCGGCGACTATCCAGAGCATGAAGTCTACGTCGCCGCGGGTCCCCACCAGGCTGTAATGGCGGACGCTCAGCGTCTGCGAGTACTTGGCGAGCACCGCGAGGAACTCCCTGGCCCCCTTGGACTTCTCCTCTTTCTTCATCGACCTCCACTCCTTCCCTGCTTTGAAGAACGCGTAGCGCATGAACTTCCTCTTCCCCTGCCCCTCCGTATGCTCCGACATCACCATCCCTCCCTGATCCATCCGGCGGCCTGCTCCGCGAAGTATGTTATGATGAGGTCTGCCCCCGCCCTGCGGATCCCCGTGAGCACCTCCTGGACCGCCTGCTTCTCGTCCAGCCACCCGTTCATGGACGCAGCCTTCAGCATGGAGTACTCCCCGCTGACGTTGTACGCCGCCAGAGGCACGTCGAACTTCCTGCGCGCTTCGGAGATGACGTCGAGGTACGCGAGCGCTGGTTTGACCATCACTATGTCCGCCCCTTCTTCGATGTCCTGCCTGATCTCCCTCATCGCCTCTCTCCTGTTTCCCGGTTCCATCTGGTAGCTTCTTCTGTCTCCGAAGGAAGGAGCTGACCCAGCCGCGCTCCTGAACGGCTTGTAGAAAGCCGAGGCGTGCTTCGCGGAGTATCCCATCACCACGGTCTCGTCCATCCCGGAGCCCGCGAGCGCTTTCCTTATCGCCGACACCTGTCCGTCCATCATGGCGCTCGGCGCCACCACGTCCGCTCCGGCCCTGGCGTATTCGACAGCCGCTCTGGCGAGCAGGGGAAGGGTCCTGTCGTTGTCCACAATGTTGCCCGAAAGGACGCCGCAGTGGCCGTGAGACGTGTACTCGCACAAACATACGTCCGCCATCAGCACGAGCTCAGGGAAGCTGGGTCTGACCGCCTCGATTGTCCTCGGCACGACTCCGTCTCTCGAGTAGGCTCCGGTCCCCACGTCGTCCTTTGACCCGGGCACGCCGAAGAAGATGACGCTTCTTACTCCGACGCCCGTGAGCCCTTCCAGGTGCTTTGGTAGCTCGTCGATGGAGTACCTCGATACGCCGGGCATTCCGTCGATCTCCTCTTTCACGTGGTTTCCTTCCACCACGAACACGGGGGCCACGAGCATGTCCTCATGCAGCCGCGTCTCCCTGACCATCCTGCGCATCGCCTCGGATTTCCGGAGGCGCCTGGCCCTCAGATCCGCCCCGTCGGCTTTGGGCTCAAGCATCGACGAGCGCCTCTCCTATCTTCTCCACGAGACCTTCGAGCGTGTGCTCTCTAGCATAAGCGACCGTCCTGAATCCTGCCTCCCTGGCAGCGGTCGCGGTGACGGGCCCGATGCAGACCGCCGTGGCCCTGCAAGAGACCTCTCCGAACGCGCGCTTGTCGACCCTCCTGCGAAACCCTTCGACTTCGGACGGGCTGGCGAAGGCTATGACCCTGGCGGGGATGAGCAGGTCCGAGTCCAGAGGGTCGGAGACCAGCCTTGTACGGTAGGCGGTCACGTCTTCCACTTCCATCCCCCTCCCTCGGAGGGCTCCCACAAGCTTCTTGTCGCCGATGTCAGCCCGGAGCAGAAGGACCTTTGAGCCCGGCTCGGCTGGCAGCCCTTCTCCGAGGGCGGATGTCAGGAACTCCCTCGGCACGTAGGCGACCGCGACTCCGAGCCTCGCTAACGCGTCAGAGGTCTTCGAGCCGACGGCCGCGAACTTCGGCCCGAGCCCGCTGGCTTCCATCCCGAGCGCCTTCACCCTCCCTGCGAAGGCGGCGACGGCGCGCGGTGACGTGAAAGCTATCCAGTCGAACGTCGACGCCCTCTTGATCGCCCCGTCGACCTTTTCCCAGCTTTCGGGCTCCTCCATAGCGATCGTCTCGACGGACCCTGCGTCTATCCGCCGCTGTGAGAGCATCCGCCGCAGCTCCCTGTTGCCCTCCCTCGAACGGGCGACCACGACGCTCCCTTTCCCGCGCCGGGTCATCTCCCTAGCCTCTCCAGGATCTCGCCGCCTCCAGAACGGATCACCTTCGCGGCCAGTTCGCGCCCCACCTGCTTCGCATCCTTGGAGTCTCCGGTCGAACTGGCTTTGACAACGCGCGTCCCATCCGGGTACGCGAGGACCCCTATCGCATCCAGCCGTTCGCCGTCCACGGCTGCGAACGCTCCGAGCGGGAGGTCGCAGTCGCCTCCGAGGTCGGCCGAGAAAGCTCTCTCGCACTCGCTGGCGAGCCTCGTAGACGCATCGTCTATCTTCCGCAGCAGCGCAAGCGTTTCCTTGCTCTTCCGCGCCGTCTGCACAGCAATTATCCCCTGGCACGGGGCGGGCACGACCTCGCTGGTGTGGAACAGCTGCGTTATCTTCGACCCTAGGCCGAGCCTTTCGAGGCCTGCTGCGGCCAGCACGATGCCGTCGAGCCTTTCATCTCCCATCTTCCTGAGCCTGGTCTCTACGTTCCCATGAAGTTCGACGACTTCCAGGTCGTTCCTGATCGAAAGCAACTGCGCCCTTCTCCTCAAGCTCGAGGTCCCCAGCTTTGCTCCCTTCCTGAGCTCTGACAGCTTCGTCCCTGACGTAGTGACCAGCGCGTCTCTCGGGTCGCCTCTCACGGGTGTCGCGGCTAGGGCGAGCCTGCTGTCTGTCTCCGTCGGGAGGTCCTTCATGCTGTGGACGGCAAGGTCGATCTTGCCATCGACCAGCTGCGCTTCTATCTCACCTGTGAACGCCGCCTTGCCGTCAGCGCCCGCGGGAGACGACACGTCCCCCGCAGTCTTGATCGTGACCACTTCGAAACTGGCCGCTTTGCTGGAAGCCTCGAGCATCTCCAGGACGAGCTTCGTCTGTGCGATGGCCAACTTGCTGCCTCTGGTGCCGACCCGAAGCTTAACGCCCATCCGACGACTCGGCTCCAAAGACCGACTTCAGCAGTTCGAGCTTCTTCTCCTCTGAAAGGGTATCGTGCTTCCTCCTGGCGAACTTCGTAGGCCGTGAAAGGATCTTGCTTACTATCCTCCTCCCCATCGCTTCTAGCACCCGCCTGTCCCGGTCCGACTTCAGGTCCAGTCTGCTGAACGCGTGCTCCAGCTCTTCGACCCTGACCGCGTCCGCCCACGAGTACAGGTCCGCCAGCGCCGAGGAAAGCCTGGTCTGCACAAGCCAGTCGTGGAAGTCATGAGCTTCTCTGGACGCTTCAAGCTCCGCCTCCTTCACCGCGACGGGGGGTTCCCTCGAGGCGGCTATCTCAGCTATGTCGTCCAGATCGAAGAGGCGCACGTTGGGCAGGCTTCGGACGTCCGGGGACACGTTGCGCGGCAGCCCAAGGTCGATGACTATCTTGCGGCTTCGGCCTTTGAGGTCGTTCCTCATCAGCAGTGGCCGGTCCACGGTCGTGGCCGAGATTATCAGGTCGCACTTCTTGGCGGCCTTCCTGATCCCTGAATATGGCACGATCACGGCGCTTTGAAGCCCCCTCGGCGGGACCTTCCGTCTCGTGGAGACGTAGAACCTGGTCGTGGGCTTTGCTAGCTTCCGGGCGGCGAGCCTCGCCATCTTCCCGGTCCCTATGAGCATCACGGTCCTGCTCTTTGGTGACAAAGACACCGCGGCCTCGACGGCCATATCGCTCAACGATGCGTCTTCTCTTTCAAACCCGAACTCCCCCCTGATGCGCGTTCCGACCCTGTAGGCCCTGTCGAAGAGGGGGCCCAACACGGCACCGGCGGTCCCCTCCTTCCTTGAACTGATCCCGGCAGCCCTGACCTGTGAGAGTATCTGCGGCTCTCCAACGACGACGGACTCGAGCCCGGACGCGACCCTGAAGAGATGGTTGACGGCTCCCGCGCCTCGGGCCTGGTAGAATCGCTCTCTGACCCCCTTCGCGCCTGTCTTCGCCGCGACTGCCTCGTAGAAGGCGGCGAGCGTCTCTTCTGGCGACGTCGACGTCAAGTAAAGCTCGAACCTGTTGCACGTGGACAGGAGCGCGACCTCCTTCGCCGAGGCGAGAGAACGAAGAACGTGTCCGGGGCTCACGGCCCTGGCTAGGCTTTCCCTGAATGCGATGTCCGCGGACTTGTACGATGCCCCTATCATGACCAGCTCGGGCGCCACTCCTTTCTCCTCGATCGGTTCGGGGGTGTCATACGGCCCGGTGGATCTGCTGACTACGCCCAAAGTTGGCAGGCGTGTTTGCGATTTTTATTTAACGTTTGTTAATGCGCTCTGAAGTCGGCAGGTTCTCCACCCCCGAGTCCGGGCCCCTAGTTTGCCGGGTGTCCGCCCGCGCGCGGGAACGCCGGGGGTCTGGACGAACCGAAGCTGGTCTGCGGGGCGCAGGCTTCCGCGTAAGCTTGCACGATGTCCCTCGCGGTGACTATGCCGACGCCTTCGTCCCCCAGGCGTAGCGGAAGCCGCTTGAACCCATGAGTCGCCATCGTCACGGCAGCCTCCCTCCCGAATATCCCAGGCTCGGCCGTGACCAATGGGGTCGAAGCGACTTCCGCTACTTCGGTGCCCATGCTTCTCCTCTTTGCAAGGATCCGCTTGACCAGGTCCCGCTCGGTGAATATGCCGTTCCACTTCCCATCCTCCGTGGTCAGGACGCTCCCGACCTTCCTTTCGTCCATCAACCTCACCGCTGTCCTGACAGGGGTCTCCGGGGTCACGGTGACGATCCGCGTAGAGATCACCTTCAGTATGGAGAAGTCCTCGCCGACTCTATTCAGCGCCTTCACCATGTCGGTAGGCGTCACCATGCCCACGAGGTCAGCCCCTTCGAATACCATGAGCCTGCTCTTCTTCGCAATCATGGCCGTAGCGACCGCCTCCAACGTGGCCGATGACTCGATCACGGGGAAGCTCTGCGAGGCGACCTCGGAGATGACCGTCGCATCGGGCTCCTTCCCCTTGGCCAAGACCCGGCTCAGAAGGTCTCTTTCCGTGAAGACCCCGCAGGGACCCATCGCGTCGGTGACCACGACGCTCCCGATGTCGTGCTCGGCCATGACGTCAATGGCCCGCTGGACGGTCCACCCCTGGCGGGCCGTGAGGACCCCCTTGGCCATGAAGTCCCGTGCTAGCGGACCCGCGTGGCGCTGTGACATTTTTCTCAGGCAGATGAATATCCGTGCTGCGATAATAAACGGGGGTCACGATTCCCAACGTTGAGAAGCCATGCGTGGGCCCTTTCGCTCTTCTGCGGCGCCGGCCCCGAATCGCCGTCTTACTCCGCTCCGGCGACGTCGGACCATAACGTCAGGGCTGCGGACAAGTGAAGCTGCCGTAAACTCTTTTATCAGAAACCGGCCCCGCGGGGATGTTGTCATCGACACCGGCGCGGAGGGGCTGACTCCGTCTTTGCCTGAAAGCCTCCAAGACAGGTACGCACCGAACAGCGTCTGTTTCGGGTGCGGACCGAAGAACGAGGCGGGGCTCCGGCTCAAGAGCGTTCCCTCCGGCGACTCCGTGGTGGCCGAATGGACCCCGAGAAAGGAGCACGTCGCATTCGGGAGCTTCGGGAGCGGGGGCGTCATCTCGGTCCTTCTGGACTGCCATGGAAACTGGGCGGCGACGTACGCCATCATGAAGGCGAAGGGGCTCCCGTCCCCTCCAGGGACGGTCACGGCGGAGTACACGGTCAGATTCCTGAAGCCGTCCCCGATCGGGACCAATTGGCAGTTGACCGCGCGGGCTACGAAGCTCGAAGGTGACAAGGCTTGGGTCTCAGGGGAGCTCAGGGTGGGAGGGACGGTGACCGCGACCATGACGGGGCTCTTCGTCGCGGTGAAGCAGGGCCACCCTGCCTTCTACCGCTGGCAGTAAGAGGGAACAGATTGTCAGGCCCATTACCGGATCGCTACTCGACGGCTGAGTCCCTCGTTCGTTCATACCTCGATGGCGCGGCTTCTCCTGCTGCCGTAGTCAAGGAGAAGCTGAGGCTCGTCGAAGCGCTGAACCCCAGGCTGAACGCGTTCATCACGGTCCTTGCCGACTCGGCAGTGAGGGCGGCGGAAGAGTCGGAAAGGCGCTACAGGGCTGGCCGGCCCATCGGGTCCCTCGACGGGGTCCCCGTCGCGGTCAAAGACATCTTCTACGTGCAGGGGGTGAGATGCACCGCCGGGTCGAAGATACTCGCCGACAACATCGCCCCGTACGACGCTCCCGCCGTCGCCAGGCTGAAGGCAGCGGGCGCCGTGATCATCGGGACCACAAACCTCCACGAGTTCGCTGCAGGCACTACGAGCGACAACCCTCACTACGGGGCTGTCAGGAACCCATGGGACCAGTCCAGGGTGGCGGGCGGCTCCAGCGGGGGATCGGCGGTGGCGGTCGCGGCAGGCATCGTCCCGCTGGCGCTCGGAACGGACACCGCAGGTTCGGTCCGCATACCCGCGGCGCTCTGCGGAGTCCTCGGACTGAAGCCTACCTACGGCCTTGTGAGCAGGCTCGGGGTGATCCCGCTTTCTACCTCCCTGGATACGGTAGGGTTCCTGTCGCGCAGCGCGAGCGACGCCAGGGCCGCCCTTCAGGCGACTGCGGGGCATGACCCCGAGGACATGACGACCGTGACGTCCGAGGCTCCCTGGGTACAGTCGGGCGCTCCGATGACGTCTGCGAGGGTCGGTGCGGTGAAGAACAGGTTCCAGGACCTCGTCGACCCGTCAGTCGAAGAGAACTTCGAGGGCTCCATGGCTCGGCTGCGACGGGCCGGCTGCACGGTGACGGAGGTCGAGGTGGACGGGCTCGGCGAGGTGTACGAGAGGTGGCTCCCGATCAGGAGGGCCGAGGCGACAGCCTTCCACCTAAGATGGCTAGGAAGCTCCCCTGAGCTGTACGGAGAAGACGTGAGGAACCTGCTGGAGCTCGGAAGGGACGTGCTCGCGGTCGACTATGTCAGCGCCATCAACGCCCGCCCGTCTTTCATAGAGAGAGCGTCCTCCTCAATGAAGGGCGTCGATGTGCTCGCCCTCCCGACCACCTGCGTACCGGCGCCGCGAGTGGGGGATGCCACGGTGAAGGTGAACGGCAAAGACCAGTCGGTCTACTCCGCGCTGAACAGGCTCACGCTCCCCTTCAACTACTTCGGGTTCCCCGCGCTCTCGTTCCCGTCAGGCTTTGTCCGAGGGATGCCTGTCGGGGTGCAGTTTGTAGGCAAGCTCTTCGATGAAAGCACGCTGTCCCGACTCGCCGCGGCCTGCGAAGGGTGGCTGGGGCCCGTCGCGACCCCTCCTGCTGCGTAGCAGGCGACTTAATATCCGGGCAAGGTCGCGAACAGACCCATGAAATCGACATGGGGGACAGGCATTCTGGTCGCGGTTCTCGTCTCGGCCGCGGCGGCACTCCTCGGCGCGGTCAGCGTCCAAGGAGCGTTTTCGATGGCCCTGCTCCTTTCGGGTCTGTGGACCGTCGCCGCCGCGTTCGCGTTCATGGATTCCAGCGACAGGTCATATTACGTGGGGTGGGGGATAATCATCACCGGCCTGTCGCTTTCGTACTTCATACCGATCGAGGACGCCGTCGCAGCCATCTTCATAGCGATCGTAGGCCTCATCATTGTAACGGCGATAAGAGGGCGCTCCGGCATCAAGCGCGCCGACGCTGCGCCAGGTCAGTCCCCCACGGGGACCGCTCCTTCTTGATGCCCTAGGCGACCTGTTCGAAGTCTTCCATGAGAAGCTCGCCTCTGCTCATCACCCATCTTGCCCTCCCCGGGAACTCGCGCCCTTCGTAAGGGGACCAACCGCACCTGCTCTTCACGTCCTCGTTCTTCACGACCTGAGGGGAGTGCATGTCTACCACCGTGATGTCTGCCCTCATCCCAGGGCGGATGACCCCCCTATCCACAAGCCCGAGGTGCGCGGCCGGACTGGACGAAGCCGCGGAGGCGATCCTCACCGGATCGACCCCCTGGCCCCTGACAAGCCAGGAGACCACGTGGGAGAAGTCGTCCAGCCCCGGCACCCCTGCGACCCCCAGCTCCGATTTCTCCTCCTCCAAGTGGGGCGCATGGTCTGTCACCAGGAAATCGACCTTTCCTTCCTTCAGACCGCTGAGCATCGCTTCCCTGTCACTGTCTCCTCTGATCGGCGGGTTGGTCGTGAGAAGCCTGTTCCCGGAGACGGACCTGCCGCTGAAAAAGAGGTGATGGAGCGTCGCTTCACACCTGACCTTCATGCCGTTCCCTCTCGCTTCGCTGACCAGCCTCAGCGTCTCTGATGTCGAGGCGTGGCAGATGTTGATGACCGGGATTTCGCCGCCCCTCGAACCGAGCACCTTCCGTACCGCCGCGACCTCGGCTTCGGGAGGTCGCGCCTCCGAATGCGTCTCAGCCCCTTTCACTCTGTCGAGGACCGCCTGGTCCTCGCAATGGACGCTCAGAGGCTTCCCCGTGGACGCCACCAGCTTGAGCACCCGCTCCATGTCTCCCCCCGCGAAAGCTGCCGCCCCGGTGGTCTCTGACATGTAGAGCTTGTACCCCACTACGCCGTCTGCGATCTTGGCAAGCGCCTCCGGCCTGCTCCGTGATATGCCTCCGTGGAACTTGACGTCTATCAGCGCCTTTCTGGAAAGCTCGGCTTTGCGAGCCAGCGCCTCGGGGTTGTCGGTCGGGCTGGGGTTGTTGGGCATGTCCGCCACCGTGGTCACGCCCCCGTGGACCGCCGCGGCGGAGCCGGTCCGGAAATCCTCCTTTCTCTCCCAACCTGGTTCCCTGAGGTGGACGTGGATGTCTACGAACCCGGGGAATATGAGGCACCCACGCGCGGAGACCTTCTTCGAGCCGTTCAGCCCCCGCCCCACTTCCCTGATGAGCCCGTCGGTCACGCCGACCTCGGAATCGATGACGCCCCCGGGGGTCACGACCCTCCCTTCGAGGACGAGGTCGTGCTCCATCCTGGCTTAGGTCCTCACGTATTCCGGGACGCTCGCAAACGCCAGCAGGGCGTCACAGTAGCGGCACTGCAGCAGGCTTTCTTTCTTCAGGGTGCTGAACCTCGGGGTCACCGGTTCCCTTTCGGTGTTGGATATGCAGTTCAGCTCAGGGCACCTTATCCTGCCTTCGATGGTGTCGGGGACCTGCGGCTCGTACTTGGACACCTTCCCCTCGTCGATGTAGTTCACCGTGATGGTGGGGAAGACGAGGCAGAGGATGTCCGCGTCCTTCTCATCCACGTGCCACCTGTCGATCTTGATGATGTCCTTCCTCCCAAGGTGCCTGCTCGCGACGTTCTGAAGTATCACCACGGACACGTCTGCTTGCATCCTCGCGAGCTTGTCAAGCCTGAGCACCCTCGAGACCGTGTTCGCCCTCCAGTCAGGGATGTGGTCGACGACCGTCCCCTCTTCGATCCTGCTCACCAGCATGCGGTCAGCCTCTCCTTCCGGCATCAGCTCACCCCGCCCAGTATCAGGTTCAGCAGCACCATCCTGAGCGGGAGGCCGCCCGCCGCCTGGACAAAGTACTGCGCGTAGTTGGTCTCATCGATGTCGGTTGAGAGCTCGTCCACCCTCGGAAGAGGGTGCAGCACCTTCAGGGACGGCTTCGCGTCTCTGAGCGCCTCGAGGTTGACCTCGTACATCCCCTTCACCCTCTCATACTCGGTCGGGTCCGGTATCCTTTCCTTCTGGATCCTGGTGACGTACAGCACGTCGAGGTCCTTCGCGACGCTCTTCAGGGCGCTCTCTTTCTTGGGGGTGGACCCTCTTTGCTTGAGAAGCTGGATGACTTCCGGCCGCATCTGGAGCGCTTCGGGGGCGATGAACGTGATGTCTACGTCGAAGTTCGACAGCGCGTACGCGAGCGACGACGACGTCCGTCCGTATCGCAGGTCTCCTAGCATCCCGACCTTCAGCCCGTCTATGTGCCCGAACGCCTTCTTGATCGCATAGAGGTCGACCATCGCCTGCGTCGGGTGCTCGCGGCTCCCGTCCCCCGCGCTTATCACCGGCGTGTCAGAGATCTCGGCCGCGAACCTCGCAGCACCCATCTTGGAGTGCCTGATGACGAACACGTCCGCGCCGTACCCTTCGAACATCCTGAGCGTGTCGTGCAGCGTCTCTCCCTTCGTTATGGAAGACCCTGTCGGACCGGCGAAGCCTGAGACCCTCATCCCGAGCTTCTCTGCGGCGATCTGAAAGCTCGAGTACGTCCTCGTGGATGGTTCGAAGAACAGGAGCGCCGCAAGCTTTCCTCTCTGCGCCCCTTCCAGGCTGCCGTGGTGCTTCTCGAAGTCCTCGACCCCTTGGAGGATCTGCTCGAACTGGTCGCGCTTGAAGTCCCTCGCGCTCACCACGTCCCTTCCCAGGAAATCTGTGCCGGGGCTCAACTGAGCTCCCCTCCTCGACCAAGGTTATTGACCGTTTTCTGCCCCGCGCATCCGTCTAGGAAAAATCTCTGAATTTTGAGCCCGCCTTCCGAGGAACTCCGTACGCGATTTAAGGGTTCGACGTAGAGCGGTGGAGTGTCCAGCGACGCGCTGACTTCCAAACGCTTAAATGCGGAACGGGCGAGCGAATTTTTCTTAGAGTGTCTAAACCGGCGAAGGACTCGCTTCTCCTGCTTGAGGACGGATCCATCTTCTACGGAAGCTCTTTCGGCGCGGAGGTCGACTCGATAGGCGAGGTCGTATTCAACACCGGTATGGTCGGATATCTCGAGTCGCTCACCGACCCGTCTTACGCAGGCCAGATCCTCGCTTTCACGTACCCTCTCTTGGGGAACTACGGCGTGCCTGCCTACGCCGAGAAGGACAAGTTCGGGCTCCCGCGCTTCTTCGAGTCTGACTCCATCAAGGTCAAAGGGGTCGTCGTGCAGGAGGCGTGCAGGCAGCCGAGCCACTGGGCTTCGAAGAGGACCCTGTCGAAGTGGATGGAGTCGGAGGGGGTCCCGGGCATCGAAGGGGTGGACACCAGGGCGCTGGTCACCAAGCTGAGGGAGGCTGGCGTGATGATGGGGATAATCGCCTCAGGCGGCGAAGCCAGGGAGCAGGAGGCGATAGCCGAGCTCCTCTCAAGGGCGGAGAGCTATGCCTCGCAGAACTTCGTCAAAGGGGTCTCCGTCTCCAAGCCTGTCATCCACGGGGAGTCTGACGAGAAGGTGGTCCTCCTCGACTGCGGGACCAAATACGGCATCGTCAGAAACCTGCTGGCCAGGGGATATCAGGTGGTCAGGCTGCCGTACAACTCGAGCTACTCTGCCGTCATGAAGCACGACCCTGCGGGGGTGGTGGTGTGCAACGGGCCGGGTGACCCGAAGGTCCTCGTCGACACGTCGAAGTGCGTCGGGTCCCTCGTCGACGCCGAGGTCCCGATCCTGGGCATCTGCCTGGGGGAGCAGGTCGTGGGGATGTCGCAGGGGGCCGAGACATTCAAGCTGAAGTACGGACACCGGGGACAGAACAAGCCGTGCATCGACCTTACGACCGGGAGGGGGTACGTGACGAGCCAGAACCACGGTTACGCGCTCGACGAGAAATCAGTCAAGGGGACCGAGCTCAAGCCCTGGTTCATGAACGCCGACGACGGGACCATCGAAGGCGTGCTGCACGCGAGCCGGCCGTGCATGGCGGTCCAGTTCCACCCTGAGGCGACCCCAGGCCCGTACGACACGGTCTTCGTCTTCGACAGGTTCGTAGACGCTATGAAAGGAAAGAGGGAGAGAGGTGCGGAGATTCGAAGCGTGAGAGCGTAGAAAAGGTCCTCGTGATAGGGAGCGGCGCCATAAAGGTCGGCGAGGCCGGGGAGTTCGACTACTCGGGGAGCCAGTGCCTGAAGGCGCTCAAAGAAGAGGGGGTCGACTCGGTGCTCGTCAACCCGAACATCGCCACCATCCAGACGAGCTCCCAGTTCTCGGACCGCATACACTTCGTCCCCGTATCGGTCGACTCGGTGACGAAGGTCATCGAAAAGGAGAGGCCGGACGGGATACTCCTCGGCTTCGGAGGCCAGACCGCCCTCAACTGCGGCATAGGCCTATCCGAGTCGGGGGTGCTGGAGAAGTACGGGGTCAAGGTCCTCGGCACCCCCATACGAGGGATCCAGCTGACAGAAGACAGGGACCTCTTCAAGAAGACCATGATCGGGTGCGACGTCCCCGTCCCCAAGAGCTTCGCAGTCTACAACTTCGAGGAGGCAAAGAAGGCGACGGACGAGCTCGGCTATCCCGTGATAATCCGGGTCGCATACACCCTCGGCGGGAAGGGGGGAGGGGTCGCCAGGGACGAGGCGGAGCTAGCACAGATCGTCGAAAGAGGGCTGAACAGCTCCATCGCCCACCAAGTCCTGGTCGAGGAGTACCTCGGCGGATGGAAGCAGATCGAGTACGAGATCATGCGCGACAGGGACGAGAACAGCGTGATCATCTGCAACATGGAGAACATGCTCGGGATGAGGGTCCACACCGGGGACAACATAGTGGTGGCCCCTTCGCAGACCCTTACCAACTCCGAGTACCACACCCTGCGCACCGCCTCGCTGAGGGCAGCAAGGACATGCGGCATCATAGGGGAGTGCAACATCCAGTTCGCCCTCCATCCCGGCTCAGAACGGTACGCTGCAATCGAGATCAACGCAAGGCTCTCGAGGTCGTCCGCGCTTGCGTCGAAGGCGACAGGATACCCTCTCGCCTACATCGCCGCCAAGCTCGCTCTGGGATACCACCTGACCGAGCTGAAGAACAAGGTCTCGGGGATCACGACCGCGTTGTTCGAGCCTTCCCTGGACTACCTGGTGGTGAAGATGCCCAGGTGGGACACGATCAAGTTCGACGGGGCGGTCAGGACCATAGGCACGTCGATGAAGTCCATCGGAGAGGTGATGGCCATCGGCAGAGGGTTCGAGGAAGCGATACAGAAGGCCGCGAGGATGGCCAACCCTCAGCAGGACGGCGTGATAAAGGAGGGGAAGCCGTCGGCGAAGCCTGACGCCATGAGGCGCATCGAGCACCCCACCGACACGATAGCGTTCGACCTCGCCGAAGCCCTGAGGGCAGGTCTGGACGAGAAGGACGTGGCGTCCAAGAGCGAGGTCGACCCCTGGTTCGTCAGCAAGTTCAAGAACGTGGTCGACTTCCACGGTTTCCTGGAGTCTCAGCCGCCTGGCTCCATACCGAGCAGGGACGTCCTGACAAGGGCAAAGAAGCTCGGGTTCTCGGACAGACAGCTGGGGGACCTGCTGGGGGTGGGCGAGGACCGGGTGAGGGAAGCGCGGGTCAGGCTCGGGGTCACCCCCGTGACCAAGGTCATAGACACGCTCGCGGCCGAGTGGCCGTCGAAGACGAACTACCTGTATCAGACATACGATGCCTCGGTCGACGAGGCGCCGTCGACGGGGAGGCGCAAGGTAATGGTGCTTGGGGCGGGGCCATATCGCATCGGAAGCTCGGTCGAGTTCGACTGGGGGACCATGAACATGGCATGGGCGCTAAGGCAGAACGGCTTCGACGAAGTGGTGGTGGTGAACTGCAACCCAGAGACCGTTTCCACCGACTTCGACATGAGCGACAGGCTCTACTTCGAGGAGCTCAGCGTGGAGCGGCTCCTGGCGATATATGACAAGGAGAAGCCGGAAGGGATGGTCCTGTGCGTCGGGGGGCAGACCCCCAACGACGTCGCCGAGGACCTGGAACGGAGGGGAGTCACCATACTCGGCACTTCCTCACAATCGATCGAGACGGCAGAGGACAGGACCAAGTTCAGCGCCCTGCTAGACAGGCTGGGGATCCCCCAGCCGGCATGGGGCTCCTTCAGGTCCCCGGCAGAGGCGGCGACGTTCTGCGCCAGGGTAGGTTATCCGGTGATAGTCAGGCCGTCGCACGTGCTCAGCGGGTCGGCCATGAGGGTCGTCTGGGACCCGTCAGAGCTCGAGACGTTCATCAAAAGGGCCGCCATGGTGAACCCCGAATACCCCGTGGTGGTGAGCGAGTTCATCGAAGGAGCGCGCGAAGTCGAGGTCGACGCCGTCTCCGACGGGAAGAACACGGTGATCGGCGCCATCATCGAACACGTCCAAGACGCAGGGGTGCACTCGGGCGACGCGATAATGTCGATACCCACGGTGTCGATCACGAAGGCTGCCAAGGAGAAGATCAGGGTCTACACCAGGGGGATCGCCCGCGAGCTGAAGGCGAAGGGGCCGCTGAACATCCAGTTCCTGGTGAGGGGAGCCTCCGTGTACGTGATCGAATGCAACCTCCGTGCCTCACGCTCCCTCCCCTACGTCTGCAAGGCGACAGGGGTGAACCTGATAGACGTCGTGGCTCCAGTCATGAACGGAGGGAGCCTGAAGCGGACCAACGACGTCGAGGAGCCCAAGCGCTTCGCCGTCAAGGCACCGCAGTTCTCGTTCCTCCAGATAGACGGGGCCGCCCCGAAGCTGGGAGTGGAGATGCGCTCCACGGGGGAGGTGGCCTGTTTCGGAGACACCTTCGCAGAGGCGCTGTCACAGGCTTTCCTGGCTACCGGCCACAAGATACCGAAGAGGGGAGACGTCGGCATCCTCTTACTCGAGCACTGGCAGGACGGCTCGGGGCTCGATGGCCTCATCAAGGGGTTCAGGGACAAGGGGATCGACATCATGGTGCTGGACGAGCCGTCGCTGAAGTCGAAGCTCGACCAGGTCTCATCGCTCATCTCCGGAGGGAAGGTGGCCCTGGTGCTCTCGTTCAACGCGAACTCGAACGTCGACTCCGAGCTGTTTCACAAAGTCAGGCGGAAGGCCGTGGACCTGCAGGTCCAGGTAATCTCCACCAAGGAGGAGGCTGAAGCCCTCCTCCTGTGCGCAGGTCCCTAGGCCCATGGCGAGGGACGAGGTCGTCGACCTGGTGGACGCCGAAGACAGGGTCGTGGGCGCGGCCACGCTGGGCGAGTGCCTCGAAAAGGGCCTCCTCCACCGGGCTGTGGCCGTCATGGTTTCGAGGATGGACGGGAAGGTAGTGCTCCAACAGAGGAGCAAGAAGGACAGCTGGCACCCCGGGATGTGGACGCTCTCCTGCACCGGCCACGTAAAGAAGGGGGAGTCCTACGCGACAGCCGCCTCCCGCGAGCTCGAGGAGGAGATCGGGGTGAAGGCAGACCTCAGGCTGCTGGAGAAGTACCGCGTTCCCGCGATGAAGGAGAACGGGCTGACCGAGGACGAGTGGGTCGCCCTGTTCTCGGCGAAGTCAGACGACAAGCTCACGGTCGACCCGGTCGAGCTGGAAGGGGTGAGGGAGTTCACCCTCGCCGAGCTCAGGAAGATGCTCGAGGGGGACGCGCTGACACCTGACAGCGTGATGCTCATCAGAAGGTTCCTGAGCCACCGAGGCTGAGCCGCTCGTTGCTTTAATACGCCAGAAGGCCGCCGCCCGCACTCCATGGACGCGCTCGGAGAAATCAACCTCCACATGTCCGGTAGCTCGCGCGCGATCGTCATCGCGGACGGGGACGTCGACCTCGCCGGCACAGCAGACGTGGTCTTCTTCCTGCTCAAGATAGGGGAGGGATCGCTCGCCGCAGGAGGGAGGGGCGGGGGGTTCGGAGAACGGAAGGTCACGGCGGTGTTCTGCTTCCGACGGTCCGCGGGCGCGTGGTCAAAGCTCTTCGAAGCGCCAGAGGACCGGGCGTCGAGCTTCGAGGTCCCTTTCCACGTCTCCAGGCTCCCGATGACCATGTCCGACGGGACTGAGTCGATGGGATACGGCGTGGTCGACCCCGACCTCGTCCGTGAGATGATGACAAAAGCAGGAATCAGCTCTTCTGCTTAAATAGAATCCGGCCGGGCGTGGCCGAGGTTGAAGGTCCTCATCACTGGCGCGTCGGGGATGGTCGGGCGGAACCTTGTCCGCTATTTCGGAGAAAAGGGGGTGGGGACGATACCCACCGACCTGTCCGGATGGGACGTGTCAGGCAACCTTCTCGACAAGGATTTCGTGTTCAACACGCTGGCATCGAAGGACTTCGACGCGATCATACACCTAGCTGCGATAACGGAGATCAAGAAGACGATCGAAGACCCACGGCTCTGCTTCGAAGTGAACTGCTTCGGGACTCTGAACATGCTCGAGCTCGCGAAGAGGAAAGGGGTCTCAAGGATCATAGTGGCGTCGAGCGCCAATGTCTTCGGGGCCCCGAAGACCAACCCCATCACAGAGGACTCTCCTTTCGACCCGCGCGTCCCCTATGACTATTCGAAGGTGATATGCGAGAACATGGCGATGGCGTTCCATAGGTCGAACGGGCTCCCCATCTCGATAACGAGGAGCTGGCTCCTTTTCGGAGAGTATGACCAGCCCACCAGGGCGACGATAAGGTTCATCCGGGCGTGCCTGAAGAACGAGCCGCTCACCCTCTACAACGGGGGGAGGGACACGACCTCGCCTTCCCACGCGGCCAACTACGCCAAGCTGGCGCTCTCAATCCTGACCGACGGTAAGGCCATCGGCCAGGCCTTCAACTTCGGTGGAGAGCGGCCGGTGACCATAAGGGAGCTGGCGGAGACGGTCAAGAGACTGACAGGGTCGAGCTCTGAGCTGAAACTCCTCCCTCCGAGGAGCGAGCTGGAGAAGGACCCGCAGATCAGCTATCCTTCGATCAGTAAGGTCCAGGACCTGCTGGGCTACAAACACGAGCTCACCCTGGAGCAGGGGCTGCAGAGGACGATCGACTGGGTGAAGACCCAGGCCTAAGAAGTAAGTATCAGCTCTACCTTAACGTCTTCAGGAATCCTCAGCTTCGTGATCTGCCTCATCGTCCTGTCGTCAGGCTGGACGTCGAGGATCCTCCTGTGGACCCTGAGCTGCCAGTGGTCGAAGGTGTGGCTCCCCTCGCCCGTGGGCGCTTTCCGCGTGGTGATCTTCAGCTTCTTGGTAGGGAGCGGCTGCGGCCCGCGGACCTTCACGCCAGTCTTGTCGGCGATCTCCCTTATGTCGCTCGCGACCTTCTCAAGCTCGGGGAGATTGGTGCTGGTGAGCTTGATCCTGGCGAACTGGGCCATCTTCTTTCTTCGGCGCCTTGGAAGTCTATTTAGATGTTGCCCGGTTTCGCGGATTTCGGCCCGTCTCAGGGCAGCATCCTCGTCGTCCGCCTGAACCCCTCCAACACCTGCTCGACGCCATACAGGTGAGGGTTCAGCTCCAGGCAGACCAGGGCTTCGGACGCCGCTGCCCGCTCAAGGACCCTCCGCAACGGAGCCGACCCTTCGCCTGGGATCAGGTGGTCGTCTGAGGACCCTCCGTTGTCGCTCAGGTGGATCTCCGCAACCCTGTCGCCCAGTTCGCTTTGCATCCCGGCGGGCTCGATGCCGCTCGCGTGCGCGTGCCCCGTGTCCAGCGTGCACCCGGTCCCTTCCGCTCCGGCGAGGAGGCTGAGCATCGAGGCGGAGCTGCTTCCGAGGGGATGATGGTAAGGAGAGCTCGACCTCGCTTGGTTCTCTATGTTGATTGTGAGCCTCCCGTCGGCGGCCTTCACCATCTTGCTTATCGTCTCCAAGGAGGACTTCGCGGAGCCCGCTACCAGCTGCTCGTTGTGGACGCTGCCCGGGTGGGCGGTGACGATAGATGCCCCGAGGGACGCGCTGAAGTCGACGAACCCCGTCAGAGCCTTCTGGACGGCGGCCCTCACCCCCTGGTCTGGGGCGGCGGGGTTTAGGTCGGTGAACGGCGCGTGCATCGTGAGCGCCATGCCATACGAAGACAGAACGTCGCGCAGTCTGCGTTCGTCGACCCACTGCGGATACGCGTGGGGGAGCTCCCCCCAGAGCTCCACGTATTCTATGCCTGCGTCTCCGATGACCCTGACGGCGGAATACACGTCAATGCCGAGGAGCGACCACGTGCTAAGACCGAGCTTCAACGGGCCCAGGACCTCAAAGGATGCGGCTGGCTCAGGAAGCCGGAGAGCTCTGGGCCGCCCTGAGCCTCTTGACGAGCTCCTTGAGCATCGGAATGGCCACTTCAGGATGGCCCCTGATGAGCCCGGAGAAGTTCCATGCAGGGAGGACCCAGCACGTCGTCGGGGACACCGCCACGACGTCAGCAGACCTGGGCTGGCCGTCTATCACCGACATCTCGCCGAAGAACTCCCCTTTTCCGAGCGTGGCCAGCACCTTCCCTCCCTTCCTCACCTCTGCGCCGCCGTCCAGTATCAGATAGAAACCCACCCCCACTCCTTTCTCTCCGACAACCATGTCTCCTGCTTTGAACGAGACCTCTCTCCCTTCGGACGCCACGGCTTTGCGGGTCTTCTCGTCAAGACCGTCGAAGAAAGGCACCTTCGCGATCATCGAAGCCGCTTCAGACGGGCCCGCCATCGGTGCTCAGACCCCGCTTTGGCAATTTAAACCCACCGACGTTTCACGAGGGCGGAAGCCGGTTGAACACGTCCTTCCTTTCTAGATAGGACCTCCAGAAGACGACGTTGAGCCCCACCGCGACCACGAGGACGACGGCGGTGAGATATAGCAGGTACGGGGGAGGCTGTGTTCCGACTTCGATCGAGAGATTGGTCGCGCCTCCTGAGACCACCAGTCCGGTAGCGCTCGCGGTCCGCCCCGACCCGGAGGCAGACACCGTGTAGTCTCCCGGTGGGAGATTGTAGATGAAAGTCCCCGCCTCCCCTGTCTTGTAGACGGGCTGGTTCGGGTCGAGCAGGGGCCCGGCGGTCACGTCCAGGGTCGCATTGGCCGCCGGCCTCCCCCCCGTCGTGGTGAGCACGTCGAGGGTCCCTACCTGGACTAGCAACGGGACGGAGGCGAAGGGAGACGCAATGAGCGCGGAGAACTCCTCCGAAGTCACCCCTTCGAAGTCGATCCTGACGGTGACGTTGAGAGGGAACTTCGTCCCTACGATGTAAATGCCGCTGTCGAAAGAGTCCCATGAGCTGATGCCGGTGCCGCTGGCCGTCATGGTAGTTCCGACGAGCCTCCTCCCCTGAGCGGCGCTTCGAACGTCCACTCTCGCTTCCGACACGGGGACCTTCGATATCGTGAAGTTCCCTACCCCGCCGTCGTCGTACATGGTGTAGAGGAACCTCGGCCACGTAGAGTTTCCTCCGTCCATGTTCGAAACCATGCTGAACGAACCCCCGGTCACGGCCGAGAGCTGCGTGCACCCCTCCAAGGATACCCAGCTAGCCTGGCTCGTATGGACCAGCTGGGTGTCGTATGAGGTGAGCCCAGAAGGGCCCCTCACGAACGTCCTCATGTCGTACCTGCCGACCCTCAGGTGAAGCTCGTCGGTCAGAGACGCGTTCTGCGACTCCTGTCCCGAACCCGCGCTCAAGACCTGGGTCTGGGCGGCAAGGGTCGAGGCGGAGACCATCGCGCTCCCCTCGTCGTAGGTCCTCAGGGCGTAGAGCTCGACCCAGACGCTGAACTGAGACAGAGCAGGAGGGGTGTTCACCGAGACCGTGTTGCCGGACACCGAGACTTCCAGGGTCCCCCCGATGTCGCCCGGGAGCTGGTAATCCGTCCTGTCTGTGGCCCCGGACCCCATGGTGCATGCCTGGATGTTGTACGCCGCCGTCGAGGGGACCGTGTAGCCAAGGCTCAGGCTGTTGTCGGACAGGGTCGCGTTGGCGAACGCGGGGACGAGCGCGAGAGTCGGCTTCGCCAGGGTCACAGTAGCGTTGCCCGTCTCACCTGTGGTCGCGATGGTCGTGGAGATGGTCCAGCCGCCGGCCTGGTCGCCGCTGCCGAACGTGTGCAGGGAGATGAGTCCTCCCGGCTCAAGGTAGTAGTTGGGGGTCGACGTCCCGTTCGGGGCACGGAGCGAGAGGAACAGGACGGATGAGCTGTCGTTGGACTGGACCCATAGGGAGTCCCCTGGGGCGAACACCGGGGTCCCCACCGAAGCCGGGATGATGCTGAGCGGACCGAACCCGATCCCGATAGGGGGCGGTGGGACGGAAGTGGAGGCGGCGGGCTGTGAGAACGCCGCGGCGGGGACGGCCAGAAGCGTCAGCGCCACGAGGAGGAGGAGCCTATCGCGCACGGGTGAACCACCATGATGCAGCAGCTATGAACATCGTCGGAGGAAGGAGGACGAAGACGATCGGGAGAGCGAGGGGAGAGAAGGCATAGGCAAGGACGAGGGTCGCCCCGGTCCCGGCGGCCCCCATCTCCAGGGCCCTGGTGGCGCTCAGAGTCACCCTCGACTCGAACGCCATTACAGCGTAGATCAAGAGGGAGGCGTAGAGGACGGAGAGCGCCCCGAACACCCACGGGTCTCCCGAAGCGATGGTCCCCTTCCCGAGAAGGGCGAAGTCGGCGACCCCGATGAGCCCGCTCTGAGACGCAACAGCAGAGCTTGTGGCGTTCACGAACAACACCCCGAACTCGGCGGCCATTATGGCGGAGGGAAGGACGGTGCTGAGCGTCCCCGAGCGGAGCATGGACCTTCCTATCCTATAGGCTGCGTATGGGAGGCCAGCGAACGCCACCCCGACCATCCACCCCCTGATCAGCTCGTTCAGGAGGGCTCCCACGGGAGCGGCCCCGACGACGAATATCAGGGCGAACGCGACCGGGATGATCAGGAACTCCGCCCCATACAGGTCTACAAGGAGGGCCGGGTCTCCGTCCCGAAAGTCCTTGAATGCCAGGGCGACGCCGGTCTTTACGAACTGGACTCCGAAGATGAGCAGCTCGAACCAGGTCGCCTGGTTGAGGATGTTCGAATGCAGGAAGAGATAGACGTAGTTGGCGTCTATGAACCCCAACGCCCCGACGGCCGCCAGCGACACCGCGGTCTTCGGTCCTATCATCTGCTCAGCACCGCAGCCACCAGTCCGCTCACGTCCTCTTGACCCGAGAAGAAGACGACCCCGTAGCTAAGCGCCCCCTTCTTTCTCTGCCCCCAGCCGAGGAGTATCGACGGCTTGTCCTGGACCAGCCCCATCACGTCGGGGGACGAGGTCTCCGACTCCGCGGTCACGACCAGGTCTGCCATGGACGGGCGCTCCACCCGCTTTTCTCTTGGTCTGTCCTCTCTCCAAAGGTCGACCAGGAGGTTTGCCAGGGACCCGGGGTCCTTCGCCTCGGACACCGTGGTCTCTTCGCCCAGGACGTGGACCACTCTGAGCGTCGTGCCTGTGGAGATCACCGAAAGGCCGACCCTCGCCATCGCCTCCGAAGCCAGGTCCATCCACCTCGGGGACTTGCGCTCAGGGAGCATCTGCCTTTCCAGGAAGCAGACGGTGAGCCTTTCAGGGATGTTCGCCTCGCCGACCCGGACGAGCAGGTCCTCTTCCGGGTTCTTCGCCTGGCGCTTCCAAAGGATGTCTTTTGAACTGCTTGCCGGAGAATACGACTCCGCCGAATAGAATTCCTGCCCGAAACCCCTCCTCCCTGCCGGGTAGTCTCCTAGGATCGCCGCCGAGACCCTGATCGGTTCGTTCTTGGCGAGCAGGAACGTGGGCAGGAACTCGAACGAGGCCTCGATGTCATGGACTTCGTTCCTCGCGAATATCCGAAGGGGGTCCAGGATTCCCACCCTGACCTTCAGGCCGCCGAACACTCCTGCGTATCTGGAGGTGACCTCGAGGGTCCTGGTCGCGCCTTCGCCCGTGATCGCCGCCTCCAGCCCGTCAGGGACGTAGGTAAGGTCGAACTGCGCCAGAGAGGACCCCTTCTTCGAGGTGAGCAGGAGCTCCACCGCGACTCTCTCGTCCTTGAACGCCCTTCCTCTCGAGGCGCTTACGCCAAGGCCGAGCGCGTCCTTGGGGAGGGTCACGACGATGGCGAGCGAGGCCAGGACCACCACCGCCAGCGCGAAGCCTAATGCGAGCCCCCATCCGAAGCTCGCGAGAGCGGCCGCGAGCGAGACCAGGACCATGGCTTTCATCATGTCCCTGCCGTGTTTGGTCAGGGTTATCGTGGCGGCTTCACTTTGGTCAAAATGTCGCGTACGACCTGCTTCGGGTCAGTGGCCGTCCCCACAAGGACGGCGGACTGGTCGAGCTTGACCCTGTGCCCCAGGACGTTCACTGCGACTTCTTTGATGTCTTCGGGGACGACGTAGTCGCGCCCCGCCAGGAAAGCGACCGCACGCGCGCAGTGGGTCAGCTGCACGAGCGCCCTCGGGCTCGCTCCCAGGCTGAGTCTCCCTTCCTTCCTGCTCTCCAGCCCCAGCACCGAGAGGTAATCGACGATCTCGTCTGAGACCTTCACCTCGGCGACCTTGCCGAGCGTTTCCTTCAGCTCGGCGGATCCGAGGACCACGCTCGCCTGGCTGGTGGACATGTCGCCGAGGTTCCTCTTGATGATGGCCGACTCGGTGCTAAGGTTAGGGTAGCCCATCTCTATCCTCATCAGAAACCTGTCCAGCTGGTTCTCAGGGAGCGGATAGACCCCTTGGAACTCCTGAGGGTTCTGGGTCGCTATCACCATGAAAGGGTCAGGGAGGGGCTCGGTGTGCCCTTCTACCGTCACCTGCGACTCTTGCATCGCCTCCAGGAGCGCGCTCTGGACCTTCGGAGGGGCCCTGTTGATCTCGTCGGCGAGAAGCAGGTTGGTGAAGACCGGCCCCTTCCTGAACTCGAACTCTCTCTGCTTGACGTCGAACACGAACCCTCCGAGCATGTCCATGGGGAGCATGTCCGGAGTGAACTGTATGCGCTTGAACTCCACTCCCATGCACTTCGCGAAGGTCTTCGCCAGGATGGTCTTGGACACCCCCGGGACGCCCTCGAGGAGGACGTGCCCCCTCGCGAGGAAAGAGACGAGCAGCAGCTCGGTCTCCTTTTCGCGGCCGACCACTATCTTACTGACTTGGCTGACCACTCTTTGCTTTAGTTCCCTTTCCAACCACTCCACTCCTGAGCTTCGTAGCGAGCGAGATGACGTCCCGTTGGCCTTCCTTCGGCTCCTCTCGCCCGCCGTAGCGGAACGCCTCATATTCTGCGAGCCTCTTCTTCATCACGTCCCAGTCGGCCTTAACGCCTGACTCCTTAAGCCGCTCGAAAGCCTCCTTCCAGGTGTATCCCGCCGAGAGGTCAGGGACGTACTTCTGGATCGCCCGATCGAGCACCTCGTACACTTCCCTGGAGTCTAGCGAGCCAGGCGGCCTGGTCCTGCGCATCATCCCGTAACCTACTACTGCGGTCGCCATGACGGCCACGTCTGCAAGGCCCAGCAGGACGGTGAGGGAGACGTCAGCTGACAAGATACCTCACCGTCGAGTTCGCTACGTATTGGAGCATTCTGATATCGCTCACGGGGAACTGGCTGTACGCCCCAGACGGAGCCATCACTACGATGGTCCCTCCAGGGGCGCCGTAGTGGCCTGTTACCGTGGCGTTGATCGTGACCACCCTGCTTATCGTCGCGATCCCAGTCTCGCAGATCCCTGCGAAGCATCCCCCCGACGACTCGACATAGGTGACGGGGCCCACCCCAGTAATCTGATAGAGGCTGTATCTGTTGTAGAAGAACGACCCCGGAACCTGCACGTAGATCGTCGAACTCGCCTCAACCTGGGATGTCTGGTCCGCGTTCACGACCGTGAGGGAGGTGACTCCGGTGTAGACCGGGGACACGACAAGGTCGAGCTCGGTGGTCAAATGCCCCGTGAAGCTGATGGCCCGCGTCAGGTTGAACTTCGCGGAAGTCGCCTGTATGGAATAGTTCCCCGCCGCCACAGCGATCTCTGCCTCTCCCGACGAGTTTGTAAACGCGAAGTATGTCAGCGGCCTACCGAGCCTCGAAAGGGAGACCTCTGTGGCCGTGAGCGTGAACCTGAGCCCAGTAAGCGGCGACAGGAAGGGCTGATTCTGGGCTCCCGTTGTAGGAAAGGAGCCGTTCCCCGCTGACGAGTACGCCTTGACAAGGAGGTGGGGGACGTTCCCCGTAGACGATTCACTCGACTGCGACTTCGCGACCCCTCCAGCGGAACCTCCTCCGCCCAACCCCCCCGCGTCGAAGGTGAGCCCCATCGCCACGGTGGTCATGAGGATGACAGCGATTAGGAGCGCCGATGTGACCCGCGTGCTCAACTGACTGGATGGCGTGCGCGACTCCCTGACACTAAAAGCATTGTTAGCAGCAATTCGCGGGAGAGACGGTCCTGCTTCCGAGACGCCCCGGCGGCGCCGCTCAGCTGATGGGGAACGCCCACTTCTTCCCTTTGCCGTACTCTAGGACCTGGACGCTCTTGGTCTCGTAGTAGTGGTCCAGCCCTTCGATGCCCAGCTCCCTGCCGAAGCCGCTCTGCTTGAACCCTCCGAACGGGACTTCGGCCCTCGCTATCGGCGGCGAGTTGACCCACGTCGTCCCTGCCTGCATCCTTTCGGCCGCGTGGTATGCCCTTTCCATGTCCTTCGTCCAGACCGAAGAGCCGAGGCCGAAGCTCGTGTCGTTCGCCCTTTCGATGGCCTCTTCCAGGTCCTTAACGACGAATATCGGGAGCGCAGGTCCGAAGCACTCCTCCCGGGCGATCTGGGCGTCGTATCCCACGTCTGTCAGGACCGTCGGGCTGAGATAGTTCCCCTTCTCCAGTCCGGCCCCGTCGGGCCTCCCGCCTTTCACTAGCTCCTTCGCTCCGCGGTTCTCCGCGTCGTCCACCATGGACTCGACCTTCTCCCTCTGCTCCTCCGTATGGACAGGTCCCATGTGCGTCCCCTTGTCCATCCCGTTCCCTATCTTGATGGTCTTCACCTTCTCCGCGAACGCCTTTACGAACTCGTCCGCGATGGCTTCGAACAGGAACAGTCTCTTCACCGACGTGCAAGACTGTCCGCAGTTCCTGAACCTTCCCCATGCCGCGCCCTCGACGGCCAGTGCCAGGTCTGCGTCGTCGCACACAATCATCGGATCAGAGCCGCCGAGCTCAAGGGTGAGCCGCTTGATGTGCTTCGCCGACCCTTCCATTATCCTCTTCCCTGTCACCGTCTCTCCGGTGAACGCGATCTTGGCGACCTTCGGGTTGTCGAGGAGCTCCTCCCCCACCACCGCGCCGGGACCGGTGACGACGTTCACTGCTCCCGGAGTGAGCCCTGCCTTCACCATCAGCCCGGCCACCATGATGTCGGTCATGGGGGTCGTGCTCGCCGGCTTCACCACGAACGTGTTCCCAGCGGCCAGGCCGGGCGCCACCTTCCACCCCATTAGCGAGACAGGAAAGTTCCACGGGAGTATCGCCCCGACGACCCCGAGAGGGCGCTTCATGACGATGAAGAATCCCTCCCCTGTCGAGAACGGGGTCTGCGCGCCTCTCTCCCTTCCTATGAGCCCCGCGTAGTATTCGCACGTGTTCGCGAACGAGTTGATCTCCCCCCGCGACTCCCCGAGGGGCTTCCCCTGTTCCAGGGTAAGCGTCGTCGCAAGGCCCTCGACGTTGGACCTGACCACCTCGGCTATCTTGAAGAGAACCCTCGACCTCTCTATGCTCGGCTTTTCTGACCACACCTTGAAGGCCGCCGCGGCGGCGTCGATCGCCCTCCTCGCGTCCTCTCTTGTCCCCTTGGGGACGGAGTCGACGGTCTCCCCTGTCGCCGGGTTCGCCACCGGTATCACGTCACTGCCCTGGGCGTCTGCTGGCTGGCCTTCGATGAGCATCTTCATCTTTGATTCTACTCCAGACCTTCTCCCCGCGCGTATAAACCTGTCCGGCTACGCCTCGAGGTTCCCTTCCCACATCCGCCTGTAGAGCGCAGCCATGCTCTTCGCGTCGAAGACGAGAGGGCTGTTGGGCCTGGGATACATCGTCACGCACTCCTCGGCGAGCGCCTGCAGGTCGCTCTCTGGAACACCGAGCCCTTTCAGGGTGGTAGGGATCTTCAGGTGCGACGCGATCGCCATCGTCTTCTCTCCGATGCGCTTTCCCAGCTCTGCCGGGTCGTCTCCACCTGCTACGCCATATGCTTCTGCCAGCCGCTTCATCTTCGGCGCGCATGCCGTCGCGTAGTTCGACACGATGTAGGGGAGCGGGAGCCCGCATGACACGCCGTGAGGGAGCCTGAACCGCGTCGCTATGGTGTATCCGATCGAGTGGCCGAACACCATCTTCGCCTGCAGAGCTATACCGCCCATCAGCGCCCCAAGGCTCATCGACTCCCTCGCCTGCCTGTCTCCTCCTGTGTCGTACGCCCTCTCCAGGTGCCTGACGATGAGGCTGATGCCTTCGATCGCTGCGGAGTCGGTTATCGGGCTCGCAAGGTTGGAGAGGTAGGCTTCGGTGTTATGGCAGAGGGCGTCCATGCCGGTCGCCGCCGTCACGCCGGGGGGCATCGATATCGTGAGCTCGGGGTCGACGACCGCGACGGATGGGAGCAGCAGAGGGCTGTTGATCCACTGCTTGTGCCCGTCCACGGTGACCATCGACGTGACCGTAAGCTCTGCTCCCGTCCCCGCGGTGGTCGGGACCATGATCGAAGGGAGCGGTTTCTTCGCGAATAGCCCGTTCCCCACGAAAGCCTTCGCTTGACCCTGGTTGGTCGCGAACCCGGCTGCAACCTTGGCCATGTCCATGGCGCTCCCTCCGCCGACCCCCACCACGATGTCGTACCCCGACGACCTGACCTTGTCGGCGACAGACTGCGCAACCTCGATGCGCGGCTCCGCCTCGACGTCGTCGTATATGTCGAAGGAGACGCCGAGCCTGTCGGTGACCCTTTGCGCTATCCCTGTCTTGACCATGACCTTGTCCGTGACCAACAGCGCCTTCGTGCCGCCGAGCGCCCTGACTTCGCCCCCCGCGCCGTCGAGGGCGCCGAACCCGAACGAGAGCTTCGTCGGCAGGAAGAACGAGAACTTCAACGAGACCAGAACCCGGGACGCCTTTTTAACTGATACCGCCCAGCTGCGAGCTGTTGCATCTTGATCCCGCCCAGGAGAAGCTCCTCCGGGGAGAAAGCGGAGAGGCGAAGCGGTTCGCCATGGAGGTCGCAACGAAGGTCGGGGACGCGGTAGGCGCGGAGTCGCTCGTACCCATAAAGTCGGCCCACGTCCTCGCGCACTACAGCAGCCTCCACGAAGCAGGGATCGACGTGCTCGAGCGGTACGCATCAGCGGGGGGGAAGTTCGCCGTCCCCACCTCTGTCGACCCGGCGAGCATCGACCTGCAGAACTGGAGGTCCTTCGGGGTCCCCGAGGAATACGCCCGCCAACAGTTCAGGCTCTGTGACGCATACGCCAAGCTCGGTGGGATGCGCTGCTGGACCTGCGTCCAGTACCAGGTCTGCAACTTCCCGAAACAGGGGGAGATTGTCGCATGGGCGGAGTCCAGCGCAGTGGTGTTCGCCAACTCGGTGCTCGGGGTCAGGTCCAACAAGATAACCGCGGGGATGGACGTCGCCTGCGCCGTGCTCGGCCTCACCCCGAAGTTCGGGATGCTGAACGACGAGAACAGGGTCGCGACGGTCTCGTTCAGGCTCGCCGCGGGCGCGCTTTCAGACCTCGACTACCGCTCCGTCGGCTTCTTCATCGGGCGCAACGCAGGGGGGAGGGTCCCTGTCCTGGAGGGCCTCCCGGCGAACGTGACATCTGACGAGGTCAAGCACCTCGGTGCCGGCGCGGCTGCCGCGGGTCCCGTCACGATGATCCACCTTCCTGGGATCACGCCAGGGTCCAGGTCCGCGTCTGACGCGACCGGGCGAGAGGCCGTCGAGGAGTTCGAAGTGACGAGGTCAGACCTGTCCTCGGTCGAGGCGGACCTCAACCAGACAGCGGAGGCGCCGGACCTGGTCGCCTTCGGCATCCCCCACCTTTCTGTCAACGAGCTCGGCCAGCTCGCCAAGGAGCTGGAAGGGCGGAAGCTCAAGAGAGGCGTAAAGATGTACGTCTATACTTCTGGCCAGGCGTACGAGATGGCTGAGAGGACCGGGATCGCCGAAACGATCGAAGCGACAGGGGCAAGGCTGACCCACAGCACAGACGCGGAGATCTCCCCTCTGAAACAGCTCGGGTTCAGGGTGGTGATGACCAACTCCGCCAAGCTCGCAGAGATAGTCTCTTCCGAGGGAGAGATCAAGATGAGGTTCGCGTCACAGAAGTCGATCATAGAAGAGGTGACCGGGTGACGGGAATGGTGCTCGCGGGCCGCGGACTGATTGGTGGCAGGGCCTCTGGCACAGCCCTCCGTTCGGCCAAGGCGTTCACATTCGCCCACGGGGTAGACCCGTCGACAGGAACGGTGACCGACATCAGGAGCGACATAAGAGGTGAGAACGTGAAGGGGAGGATCTTGTTCTACCCGTTCGGCAAGGGGTCGACCACCGCGTCTTCCTGGTTCCTCGAAGCCGTGAGGCTCGGCAACTTCCCTGCCGCAATCGTCACCGAAGGGGTGGACCTTTCCGCGGTCATCGGCTCCGTCATGGCCAGGGTCATCTATGGGGTAGAGATCCCGGTGATCTCGGGAGTCAGCCGCGAAGATTGCTCCAAGCTGCCGCAGGGGTCGCTCGTGACCGTGTCGTCGTCGAAGGACGGTGCCAGGGTGGAAGCTTGAAGAGGTTGCTGAAGGACAAGAAGCTCTTCCTTTTCGACCTGGACGGCGTCTTCTACAAGGGGAAGGAGAGCCGGGTAAAGATCGGGGGGACGAGGGCGGTCGAGCAGATCAGGTCCAAGGGGAGGGCGCTCTTCATACTCACCAACAACTCCACGGACTCCGCGGAGACCGTCTTCCAACGGTTGCAGGAGTTCGACGTGCCCGTAAGGGAGGATGAAGTCCTCACCAGCGGCCTCCTCACCGCCGAATATCTCCGCGAGAGGGACGGCCCGGTCAGCTACTTCCTCGTTGGAGAGGAAGGACTGGAGCATGAGATGGCGAGGTGCGGCCACACGAGGACCGAGGGGGACGAGGCAGACTTCGTCGTGGTGGGGCTCGACAGGAAGATCACGTACGACAAGCTCGACCAGGCCGCCAGGGTGGCCAGGAAAGGCGCTCGGATCGTGGCGACCCACTCTTCCCGGCTATACATGTACAAGACCGGTCCTGCCATGGCCACGGGGCCGCTCGTGAAGGCGATAGAATATGCCAGCAGCAAGAGGGCGACCGTCATCGGCAAGCCTTCGACCCTCATGTTCAGGATAGCCCTTGAGCGGGCCGGCTGCAGCAGGTCTGAGGCGGTGATGGTCGGAGACCAGGTCGACACCGACATAGCGGGGGCCGCAAAGGCCGGAATCGACGCCATCCTGGTGGCCAGCGGGGTGGACAAGGAGGCGAAGGGGTACAGCCTCCTGGCGAAGCTCCCGGACGTCGACGCCATCGTCCCGATGATCTAGGCCACGGTCACAGCGTGTGCGACCGTACGAACCTCTCGTCTACCTCTATCCCCAGGCCATGTCCCTGGGGGACCCCTATCCCTCCTCCTGCAGGCTCGGGGATGCCTGTCGCCAATTCCGTCTGCAGCGGGTTCGTGAACGGGTTGTACTCGACCCCTAGCGACCTCACAGCCGACGCCGCGTGAAGAGAAGCGGCCAGGGAGACCGCGGAGTTCATCCCTGTCATGGGGGAGAACTGGATCCTCTTTGCTGCCGCCGACTTCGCCGCTTCGACTTCCACATGAATCCCTCCGCACCTGCTCACGCTGGGCTCAAGGACGTCGACGATGCCCTCCTCGACGGGGCGCTGGAAGTCCCCGGCGAACCAGCTTTCTCCCGCGCCGATCTTCACCCCCAGTCCACTCAGCGAGGCGTACCCTTGAAGGTCGTCTGACGGCACCGGCTCCTCGAACCAGGCCAGCCTGAGACCAGAAAACGCCGCGCACGCCCGTGCCGCTCCGACCGAGTCATACGCGCCGTTCGCATCAGCTACCAGCATCCCCTCCGGCCACAGCTTGCGTACCTCGTTCAGCAGTTTCAGGTCTTTATCCACCCCGAACCCGATCTTCACCTTGGCCCCTTCGAGCCCGGCGCTCTTCGCCTCACGGATCTGCCCCGCCAGAGAGCCCCTGGACTCGAACAAGGAGCCGGCGAACGCAGGGACCCGCGGCTCGGGCTTCGCCGAGAATAACCGTCCGACGGGCCGTTTCACCAGCTTCCCCATGCAGTCGTAGAGGGCGATCTCGATCCCGCTCAGCGCCTCCACGTCTGTCCCGCGCGTGTGGCCCCTCACCCTCAGCTCGTGCCAGCAGCTCAGCCACGCGTCCCTGGGACTGTCGAACGACCCTCCTACTACCGACTTCGCCAGGAACTTGACCAACAGCGCGGTCGCTTCAGGGTCGAACCGGGTCATCGCCTCCCCCCAGCCTTCCACGCCGTCTGCGACCGCCTTCACGAGGACCGTCTGATAGTAGGCATAGCTGAAGCTCCCCCCGGTCAGGCGCTCACGCGCCTTCATTCGGATGGGGTATGCCTTGACCGACTCGACCTTCAATGTCCCGCCGGACGCCGGGGCAACCTTAAATTGATTGGCGCCGCTTCTTGCATGTCATATGCAGCACGCATCCACCAGGGGGCTAGCGAAGTGCGCGGTATGTGGCGCGGAGGAGACCCAGTCCGGGACGTTCCCCATGGTAGTAGGTGTAGGGAGGGTGTGCATAGCCGATGGGATGGCCAGGGTGAAGTGCGGGCTCTGCGGGACCGAAGTGAAGCTGTTGACGTCGGCCAAACTTCAGGGGAAGACCCTCTGCCTCTCGGACTACATGAAGGAGATAGAGAAGTTCAGGCAGCACATCGTCCAGAGCTTCGACGAAGACACCGAGCCGCTATCGACGATACTGGAGAGGGCTGGCAAGGACGCCCCTGAGGGATACACGCTCCTGGCGGTCAGGAGAGGGAGGAACAGCACCCACGTCTGGGAGGCAGAGTACGAGAAGACGGAGCTCTTCTTGATGCGTTGCAGTTGACTGCGTCACCAACATCCTTACACACTTTTCCTTAAACTTCCGGTGCTCCCGTTACAAGGGGGAACCCGTTGGCGAACGAAGAGATGGTCGTCCTGAACAAGCTCCTTCAGGAGATCGAGGACCTGAAACTGGGGCTCGACCCCAACGTCCTCTCAGGGTGGTATCAGAAGATCGCGAGCGACGCCAGGGCTGAGGCGCCGAGCCACCTTACTGACTCGATAGGCGTCTTACAGGACCCGATTCTCCCGATGAAGTTCGAGTTCAAGACTTCCAGAAGGGCGATCAGGTATGTGATCGAGGCGATAGACAGGAACCTCGATGGGATGCCCCTGGCGACCCGGCTATACTTCCAGAAGCTGTCAGAGCTGATACAGGCGGAAGCTCTCCGCTAGCCCGCGAGAACGGTAACGTAGCCTACCATCCACGGGTGGATCTGGCAGTGGTATTCGTACACTCCAGGCGACGTGAAGGTATAGGTGAACGTCTGCCCCGTGTTCAGGTAGCCTGAGTTGAACGCCCCGTTGTTGGCCGTGACGGTGTGGATCGTGATGTCGTTGTTCGTCCAGGTGACTGTGTTGTTCACGCCTATCACTACGGTCAGGTTGCCTGGCGAGAAACCGAAGACACTGGTGCTCCCGCTGGCGTATCCCGAGTACGGGACCCCTGCGCCTGAAACGATGCTCACGGCTACGGTGGCCGACGCCGCGGAATTGGTCGCGGTGGTCGTCGTGGCGCTCGGGTTGTATGCGGCGTTCGGGAGGACCACGAGGTACCCTATCATGCCGACCTGAGCGTGGTATGTGCATACGAACTCGAATATGCCTGCGTGCGTGGCGACGAACGAATACGTGGCCGAGACGTTACCTGGGGTGCCCTTTACGATGACACCTGGCGAGTCGTTCCGAGAGGGGGTCGTGAATGTCTGGCCCGTCAGGTCGTTGACCAGGCCGGGGACCGTGGCGTTCACTATGATGTTGTACGGCGGCCCGATGACGAAATCATGCGCGACGGTGTCGTTGTCAATGAAGGTCAGGTTGATGGTGTCCCCCTGGTTCACCACTATGAATGCCGGGTTGAACCTGTCCTGATGGGCGGACGGCGAGAGATACCATGTCTCCCTGATGGTCCTGACGGTGGGAGGCTGGTTCATCACCGGGAGGTTCGCCCCGACAGAGCTGTTCCCCACAGCCGACGAAAGGTGCTGGATCTGGGACTGCAGCGTGTTGAGCTGCTGCCCCTGTGAGTTGATCTGGTTGGCGTTCGACTGAGCCGATGTCACATACCCCACCCCTACGACGGCGAGCAGGGCGACGAGCACGACCGCGGCGGCTGAAGCGGGGGTCAGCCCGCGCCTAGAAACATTCAATGGTTCAGACCCCCTCGAACACCAGGATTTACGCTATGCGCAGGGTCCTGCCGACCCTAAGGGGTTCGGGTCGGAAGAGCGCGCTGTCCATCTCCAGGAGCCTTCTGGGCATGAGAGGCTTGAACTCCATCTTGGAAAGGACGTCGCGTTCAAGGTCAACGCCGGGAGCGATCTCCTTCAGCTCCAACCCCTTAGGGGTCAGCTCGAAGACCGCCCTCTCCGTGACGTAAAGCACGTCCTTCCCGAACTTCAGCGCCTGGCTCCCGCTGAAGAAGTTCCTGTAGACCTTGGAGACGAACTTCACGACGTCCCCGTCCTTCTCGATGCGAAGGCGCCCTCCCTTCGTCGACATCTTCGCCCCACCTGCCGTGAAAGCGCCCGCGAAATAGATCCTCGGGGAGCCGCCGGCGATGACAGGGAAACCCCCTGGCCCGTAGAGCTTGTCGGGGAGCATGGACGGGTTGACGTCTCCGTTGCTTCCGACCTGGAGGAACCCCAGAGAAGCCGCGTCGATGGCGCCCCCTTCGAAGTTGGAGAACATGTCCGGCATGGTCGAGAGGGCGAACGGACCGACGGCGGCGCCGAAGTCGACCCCGGGAAGCGCCATCCCGCCCCACTGACCAGACTCGAGCACGGTCACGATGAAATCTCCCACCCCCTCCTGGTTGGCGATCCTGGAGACGAGAGCCGGGATGCCGATCCCCAGGTTCACGATGAGCGGGGAACCCTTAGTCTTGGCTTCCTTGCAGAGCTCCACCAGGACCCGCCTTGCGATGACCTGGTCGATCGGGTCGATGCGGGGCTGCTTCACTTGCGCATTGGAGTCCGCGCTTGAGCCGAACGCGGGGTCGTAGACGGTGGAGCCCACCTGCCAGTGGTATGCATTCGGGGACACGACGACGTAGTCTATCAGGGGCCCGGGCACCTCGACAGCCCTGGGGTCTGCGTTCCCCCTTGTGACATGCCTGACTTGCACTATCACCTTCCCCGGTTCAGGGTGGGCCTTCGTAGCCTGCGCGATGTTGAGGACGGTCCCCCTTATCGCCTCGTCCTCCATCGTTATGTTGGACCGTCTGTCCGCGGTGGTCCCTCTGATCAGAGAGACGTTCGGCTTTGGCGCCTCATACAGAAGATACTCCTCCCCGTCCACATCGAACTCCCTTACGGTGCACGTGTTCCTCTTCGCCGCGAGGGCGTTCAACTTCCCTCCCTCTTTCCTGGGGTCTATCGCCGTGTCGATGCCTATCTTGCTTAACACCCCTGGCCTGCCTGAAGCGACCTCCCTGAACCAGTAGACGGCGACTCCCATGGGCCAGCTGTATGCCTCTACGAGGTTGTCCTCCGCGAGCTTCTGGAGCCACGGAGAAAAGCCCAGGAAAGGGATGGAGATCCCCCTGACGAAGTCTCGGTCGTTCCCGAGGTAGAGCTCCTTCGCAACCGCGTCGAGCGCCCTGCCAGGGATGGCGGGGAGAGAGTCTGCGATAAGGAACAGGCCCCTGGGGCGCCCCGTGTCCTTGTACATCTTGTGAAGCTCCAGTATCAGGTACTCGGGGGTGTTGGCCAAGTTGAACCCGGAGACTGCCACCACGTCTCTGTCCCTGACCGACGACAGCGCCTCGCGTGCCGCGCAGACCACGCCCGACCTGCGGATGGCCTCGGTCCCTGGCTTCGGCTCGCCCGAGGTCAAAACCGGTCAGCCTTTCGCTCTGGCCAGGGAGTAGACTATGACGAAGAACCCAATGGCTTGGCTGTAAGCCTGGACGGTGACCGCCGCGCTGAGGTCCCCTGACCCTAGGTTGTAGAGAATCCCCGCGGCTAGCGCTCCGGCTATCACGAACGCGAAGCCAAACGCGAGCAAGAACATCGCCTGGCTCTTCGTCTTGAAGTACGCCCTGCCAGCGAAGTAAACGACCACGCCGCCGAAGATGAGGATCAGTGCCTGCGCTACGTCGAGGTAGGCTAGATTCACCACTGTTTTCGCACCTTTCGTGAGGCCTTTAAAGAGTTGAAGCCGATTCTCAATTGTGGCATTCACTCCACCTGCCTCATGCTCAGCCAGAGGCGCCTGAGCTTCTCCGCGACGTCTTCGTTTATCACAGCGTCCACCTTCAGCTTCTCTCCGTCGAAAGCGACGTTGATCGCCCTGTATGAGCTCCTCAAGAGCTCATACTTCTTCCCGTCGGGGGTGACGATGATCCGCTCGACGACCAGCATCTGTGCGTCGAGGAGTTCGTGGATCCTGCGGTAGGCGGTGCTGAGAGGGATGTCGTTCTCCCTGCTCATGTCCTCCACGGACTTCGCTTTGGAGATGGCCGAGAGCAAGATCCTCCTGGAATACTCGTCGGCCAGACCCTGGACAAGGGCCTGCACGCGAGCGGGATCCGTTATCTCCAAGGAAAGGAATCGGGCATTTCACCGTATTTGAGTATATGCGAGGACTCTCGCTGAAAATGAGGTGAGAAGCAGGATCTATGTCCTGCTTCTGATCAGATACCCCAGACCGCCGAGCAGCGCTCCAAGGACAGCGAGCAGCACCATCCCCCCGATGGGGTCGGTCAGGCTTCCTAGAATCTGCTCATGTATCTGTAGAGAAGTCAGCCCCTCGCCGCCGGCTGACGTCGCCGCCGAAGCCCACCCCGCCAGGTATCCCCCGTACATCATGAGGAGCATCGACCCGGCGACTCCGATGTTCATGAAGATCAGGTGTGCCCAAGCCAGGGCGTTTGTCAGTCCGCTGTACGGTTTCCCGAGGATGCCTTCGATGTAGAAGTAGAAGATGGCCGTGACTGCCACAGCGACCACGCCGACTACGAGGTAGCTGATGTAGCCGGTGAACAGCCAAGTCCCTGCGCCGTTGGATGCGATGACCTTTGCCGGAGAGTAGTAGTCTGCTTTGCCTGTTAGGTACTGAAGAGGGTCCAGGATGAGGACGGTGATTATGGCCGCGACCAGGCCCTGAAGGACGGCGGCCCAGATGAACCGTTCCGCCCATTTGCCTTGAATCGCTCGGACGTTGCTTGCATTTTCCATGGACTAGCGGTTCGACCCTGTGCATATAAGACTCCGGCACGATTCCCTACTCTGAAAATCACTCGCGCCTTCGGCGGCCCCTTCCGAAGGGCTACGGCGTAGCTTAGGCCATTCGCGCCTGCTGAGCTGTTCACGCGCCCGCGGCACGGATGCGTTCTCAACGGTGGGAAAGGGGTGGCCGGGTTAAATAGCGACGGCGGCATTTTGTCCCGATAGCCATGGCATCAAACGGCGGGTTCAGGAAGATCGTGGTGGCGTACGACGGATCGAACGACTCCACCAAGGCGGTCCAGGTAGCCTGCTTGATGGCGCTGAAGTTCGGCTCCTCCGTGACGGTCGTGCACGTCTATCACTCTCCGAGCAACGTCTACGCCCCTGGACCAGGGATGCCCATCCCGGACTTCACAGACATCGAGTCCGCGGCGGAGGAAGGAGGGCGGGCAATCCTGGCCAGGGGGCTTGAGGCCGCGTCGAAGGCAGGGGTCAAAGCGAAGGGAGAGTTGATGGAAAGCCCTTCTGCCGTGGAGGCCATCGTGACGTTCGCGTCCCAAGAGGGGGCCGACCTGTTGGTCGTCGGTACCCGGGGGATGACCGGGTTCAAGAGGATGCTCGTGGGGAGCGTCTCGTCCGGGATCGTCAGCCACTCAAGCTGCCCGGTCCTCGTGGTGAGGTGACGGGATGATCTACGTCAAAGACATCATGACGAGGCCGGTCAGGACCATAGACTCTGGCTCTACGATAGCGGACGCGGCACGGGAGATGGCCAAGCGGAAGATAGGGTCCCTAGTGGTGGTCGAAGGGGACTCCCCGGTCGGAATCGTCACCGAGGGGGACGTCTCTCGGAGCGTCGGAAAGGGGATGGACATGGGCACTTTGCTCAGGTCGTTCACGAAAAGGAAGCTGATCACCGTGGGACCGGGAGAAAGAGTGGAGGTGGCTGCAAAGACCATGTCAGACAACAACGTCAAGAAGCTCCCCGTCCTGGAAGAGGGCGAACTGATCGGCATCCTCACCGAGACCGACATCGTCTCATCTAGCTTCTCCCTGGTGACTTCTCTGAAGGAGATGGTACAGGCGCGGTACCGTCCGCCAGACTTTGAGATGTAGGCCGTCTCATAGCGCCGCCGAGGGGGCTGACCCGGAGGACAGGCGCGGCTCTAGGTTCGAAAGCCCCGAGGTCAGGTAATAAACCACCGCAAGAAGGGGAGTCCCATCGCATGAGCCTGCCTGAATACGCGATCGTCGTGGATTATGTCAGCGAGGGAGAGGTCGCGAATCTGATCAGGGGGTTCGTCGACGTGAAGGGAAGCAAGGTCCGCTTCACCGGTGTCGCTTACGGGCGCTTCGGCGGCCAGAACTTCGCCCCCCAGTTCTCGAAGCCGGCAAAGCGCAAGCTGGCGGAGCTGGTAGGCGACTTCGACCGTTTCGAGGAAGACTTCCAGTTGAGGCTGGTAAGAGGGGACTTCGAGGCTAAGCCTGGTAAGGACGAGCACCATCACCATCACCACCTGGGCGAGGAAGGAAGGGAGCACAGCCAGTGAACCTCATAGTAGGAGGTACTGGGTTCGTAGGGGGTCACCTCATAGAATACCTCTTCGAGCAGGGGGAGATCTCGAAGGGGGTCTTCCGAAAGGGGTCCCACCTGAAGATCATGGACACGAACGGCGTCCAGGGGATTGAAGCGGACCTCTCTGACCATCACTCTCTGCACGAGGCCATCGAAGGGGTAGACGTGGTCTACAGCCTGGCATCTCCGATGCCAGGTTTTGACAGCGACTTCCTGCCAGCAAACTCAGAGGGGATCATCAACCTCTTGGAAGTCGCTTCAGAGGCCAAGGTGAAGGCCTTCGTCCATCTGAGCACCCTGGATGTCTACGGCTTCGGAGCAGGCAGGGTCTCCGGCTCCGCGCCGATCCGCCCATCCACCGAATACCAGAAGGCAAAGGCCGAGGCGGAGCGCCTCCTGCAGGAGTTCTCCAAGAGGACCAGCTCTCCCAAGGTGGTGGTGCTGAGGGCGGCGAAGGCGGTCGGGTCGAGAGACGAGTCCACGGTCGTGCCGATGCTGAAGATGATCGAATCGGGGAAGGTGGTCGTCCCCTCCGGCGGTCTCATGTCGTTTTCGCACCCCAAGGACATCGCGCAGGCAATGTACAAGGCGGCCATCGGAGGGTCGAAGACGGGGAGCGTCTACCTCACAAAGTCCTTCGACTGCACCCCGGAGGACTTCGCGAAGTCCCTCGCGCGGGCCGCGGGCAAGGAGGCGGACGTCAAGAAGCAGGGGATGTTCTCCGGCACCGCGCTCCCGAAGTACTCCGCCGACCAGTTCCGTGCTTCGCTCAGCATCGACGAGCAGCAGGCGTGGAAGGAGCTCGGATACTCGCCACAGTTCGACCTCAAGGGAACATGCGAGGAGATAGCTGCCTGGTACAAAAAAGAGCCTTGGATAACAGAGAGCGCATAGGCCTCCCCCAGATGCTACGGGAGATCCGCCGGATGGTCTATGGGTCCACGGACAGGAGGGCGACGGCGCTCTCCCAGCTCAAGGAAGCTGAAGGGGGAGACCCGTTCAAGATACTCATAGGGACGATCCTCTCGCACAGGACGAAGGATGAAAACACGACCCGGGCGACTGAAAACCTGTTTTCAAGGTACAAGACCCCTGCACAGATAGCCGGCGCCGACCCTAGAGAGGTCCGCAGGCTCATCCGGCCCTCAGGATTCTACAACATGAAGACCAGGAACATAATGATGGCGTCAAAGCAGGTTGTGGAAGAGTTCGACGGGAAGGTCCCTGACAACGAAGAAGACCTGTTGAAGATACGCTCCGTCGGCAGGAAGACCGCCAACTGCGTCCTTGTCTACGCGTTCAACAAGCCGGCGATACCAGTGGACACCCACGTCCACAGGATATCCAACAGGCTGGGGCTTGTCAAGACCAAGAAGCCGGAGGACACCGAGGCGGAGCTAGTCAAGACCGTACCGAAGCGCTACTGGCTGGAGCTGAACGACCTGTTCGTCAGGTTCGGCCAAACCACCTGCAGGCCGATAGGACCGAAGTGCGACGCATGCACCCTGAAGGGCTCCTGTCCATACTACAGGGCCGAGGTCCTGCCCAGACGCAAAGCTTCATAGCCCCTGCTCCGGCGTCGGGACTGTGCCGTCTCTGGAGGACGCGAAGCGGAAGGTGGAGGAGCTTGTGGTCGCGAAGGGGTTCGGAAACACCCCTGACGAAATCGCCAACAAGCTTCTGTTCGCTTTCATAGAGCTTGGCGAGGCAGGGGACTCGTGGAAGAAGGGGAAGCCCACCGAGGAAACGATAGAGGAGCTCATCGACGTGATCTTCTATGTGCTTGACGCGTCAAGGCTCATCTCGCCGGACGCCGACCTGGACGAGGTCTTCGAAAGGAAGTGGGCCAAGAACATGAACCGGCCCCATAGGTACGGGGAGGGCTTCAGGGACAAGAAGCCTGGTCCGGCCTAGCCTGTCCTGACCCACGTTACCCTTTTGTCAGCGTGACAGACGTACCCTTCGTAGCCAGGGCTCTCGCCGTAGGTGAAGGGTTCGGTCTTCTTCATCTCCCTGCCGCAGTCGGTGCACTTCTGGTCGGAGTCGTACTGCCTGACTTCCGACCACTTCACCATGAAGTATGTCAGCCACATCGGGGAGACGTCAGACTTCATCGCTGTCACGGATGTTTGCCGCTAGTCATAGAAAAGCGTCTCCGTCAAAGAGCATTAAAGCCACGAAACCTACCCCCTGCTTCAAGATGGAGCCTCTCTTCCAGGCGTCAGTCGACGAGGTAAACCGGCTCGTCGGCCTTGACAAGAAGGAGCTGGGGATCCTGGAGGACGCGGACGCAGCGGCCGCCGACCTCCTCGTCTCCGAATACGAGAAATACGTCGAAAGGAAGTTCAATCCCGAAGCGCTCGAGGTCCTCAAGCGGCGCAACCTGATGGGCCTCCCTGTAAGCGAGAAGTACGGGGGACGCGGCGGCAGGCAGCTCGTGGAGGCGCTCTTCCTGGAGCGGATGGGGCAGACAGGAATGGGCGTCATCACATTCGCGGACGTGCACCTTTGCCTCGGCAGCCTCGCGGTCCAGGACTGGGGGAACGACGAACAGAGGGCCCGTTATCTCCCCAGAGCCGCCAAGGGGGACGTCATATTCGCCTATGGGCTCACTGAGCCTGAGGCAGGCTCTGACCCGGCGTCATTGAAGACGAGCTACGTCAAGGACGGGAGCGGGTTCAGGCTGACAGGGTCGAAGTATCTCATCTCAAACGGCTCGATCGCGACCAACCTGATCGCGTTCGCACGCCCCGCGGAAGGAAAGGGGATCACCGCCTTCATCGTCGACACGAAGGAGAAGGGGTTCAGCGTCGACATGAAGCTCGAGGAGAAGATAGGGCTCTTCACCTCTGACACTTCGATACTCAGCCTGGACGACGTCCACGTCGCAAAGGAAGACGTCCTTGGCGAGGAGGGGAAAGGGCTGTCGGTGGCCTTCTCGGCGCTCCTCAACGGGAGGATAGGGATCGGGTCGGGGTGCCTCGGGGTCATGGAAGACTGCCTGAACCAGGTGAAGGAAAGGACGACGTCTCGGGTCCAGCACGGCAAGGAGGTCGGGAAGCACCAGCTGATCCAGAGGCACGTCGCCTTCATCGAGTCAAGCCTGGAGGCGTGCAGGTGGCTGGATTACAGGGCGGCCATGCGGAAGGACGACTACGAGAAGGACCCGGGAAACCTGGCGCTCAGGGAGGACTGCGACAGGCTCTCCGCCGTGGCGAAGTACGTGTCTTCTAGGAGCGCCTTCGAGTCAGCGGACAGGGCGGTGCAGTGCTTCGGGGGTTTCGGGTATTCGATAATGTCGCCTGTCGCCAAGCACTTCCTTGACTCGCGGGTGGCGAGGATCTACGAGGGGACGGACGAGATAATGGAGCTAAAGATCGCGTCTTCCGTGCTCGGCAGGGACTTCCAGGCCTTTCGGTAGGATTTTATCGGCATAGGGGCCAAGAAAGCACATGCAGCTTCACTTGGAAGGCTCAAACGCGATAAACGCACCCGGCGTCAAGGTCTACTCCCTGCTAACCGACCCGTCCTTCGTGGCGAAGACGCTTCCTGACTCGGAGGACGTGCGGGTCATCGACGGTTCCACCCTCGAGGCCAAGATCAAGCTTCGGATAGCGGTCGTGTCCAGCGCCCTGAAGACGCGGATGACCATAGTGAGGGAGTCGCCTCCGACGAGAGCGAAGCTCGTGGCTGAAGGGTCGGGGAGCGGGAGCAGCATGAAGATCACCAGCGTCTTCGAGCTTTCGGGAGACTCCCAGACGACCATGCGCTGGTCCGCCGACGCCGAGATCACGGGGGTCATGGCGGGGATCGGATCCGCTCTCCTGAAGGGCTTCGCGACCAAGAAGGTCGGAGAGATATTCATGGGTATCACGAAGGCAGTGGAAGACGCGGTCTGAGGCGGTAGCCCTGACCGAACTGGTGGAGTCGACATACCTGCGGGCCGTCGGCGTGCTCAGGAGGAACGCCACAGAAAGGGGACTGAAGGCGTCCCACGCATACTACAACCAGGTATGGTCACGGGACGCGTTCATCTCTTTCCTGGGAGCAAACCTGCTTGAAGACCCCGCGCTCCTCCAGACCGCCAAGACCACGGTGGAGACGTTCGCCCGGACGAGAGCCCCACTGGGGCAGATAGCCAACTTCTTTGACCTCGGCACCGGCCAGGCGGAGTTCGGCTTCTCAGGGTCGACCGACTCCTCTTGCTGGTACGTGATCGGCCTCGCGAGCCTGTATCACGCCACCGGAGACAGGAGCCTCCTCGGCGACCCCCTCGACGCGGCGCTGGACGCCTACAGGTTCGTCCGCTACCAGGACGCCAACAACTCATGGCTGATCGACTCCCCTCAGGGCGCGGACTGGATGGACGCCGCGATACAGAGGACGGGAAAGACGCTCTACAACAACGTCCTCTTCCTCACTGCGACGAAGTGCCTCGCCGGTCTCCTGGATTCGGCAGGGAGGCCGGACACGCCTGCTGGGCTCCTCGGATACCAAGAGCTCAAGGAAAGGCTGACCGACGTGTTCCTCCCCGGGGATGACAGCGCCGGGCGGATATCGAAGTACTGGCCCAGGCTCGCCGAGCACCACAGGGGAAAGAACGCGTTCGACACCTCGCGGAGGTTCTTCCTCCAGTATGTCTCGTTCGCCCGTGTCGACTCGCACTTCGACACCCTCTCGAACCTGCTCTGCTGCCTTTGGGGGATCGCGCCAGAGCGGACTGCTCGGTCCATCCTCGACGCCGTGACGGAAAGGAGGCTCGCCTCCCCGTTCCCAGTCAGGGTCCTCGACCCTCCATACGCGAGGGGCGACCCTGGATACGATTCGACCTTCGACGACTCGCTCCCGGAGCAGCACAGGAGCGGCCCCTATGAGTACCACAACGGAGCGGCCTGGCCGTTCGCGGGAGGCTTCTACGTCTGCTCGCTCTTTCAGTCGGCGAGCGGCAGCGCGTCGCCGCAGCTCGAGGCTCTCGCCAGGGCGAACAACGTCATGAAACAGGGAGAGACGGTCGGGTTCAACGAGTGGCTGGAGGGCAGGTCCGGGGCTCCGAAGGGACAGTACGGGCAGTCCTGGAGCGCAGGCATGTACGTCGCGGCCTACGCCTCGTCCAGGGGTGAAGACCCCTTCGCTTTCCTCGGCTGAACTGAAACCGCTTCGATTCGCAGGAAAATGCAAATCCACGTTAAATACAGAGCCGGGGCCGCGCCACAAGATTCTCATTGACCCGCCTCTTCTTCACGACCGACGTCCACGGGTCGGACAGGTGCTTCAGGAAGTTCCTCAACGCCGCGAAGGTGTACAAGGCCGACGCCCTGATACTGGGTGGCGACATCACCGGGAAAGTGTTGATCCCCATCGTCGAAACAAGGGATGGGAGATACGAGCTGACAATGTTCAGCGAAAAGAAGACCGTAGGAAAGGAGAAGCTGGAGGAGACGAGGAAGCTCCTCCAGGACGCAGGGCAGTACTCGTTCCTTACGACGCCGAGCGAGCTTGCCGAGCTCCAGGCCGACGGGGCGAGGCGGGACAGGGTCTTCGACGAAGCGATGGCATCTGTGCTTCGCGCCTGGATCGAACTGGCCCAGGAGCGCCTGAAGGGGACGACCGTGAAATGTTACGTTTCGCCTGGCAACGACGACAAGCTGGAGATCGATTCGGCCCTCCTGGACTCGGGCCAGTTCGTGAACCCTGAGAACCGGGCGGTCGATCTGGACGGGGGGTATGAGATGATCACGCTTGGATACGCGAACCCCACCCCCTGGCACAGCCCGAGGGAAGTGAGCGAGGAAAGGCTCGGCGAGATGATCGAGAAGCTGGCTGCGCTCGTCAGGCGGCCGGAAAACGCAGTCTACAACCTTCACGTCCCCCCCATAGGCACCGAGCTCGACAAGGCCCCCGCGGTCAGCCACGACTTCAACTACGTCAAGGAGGGCCTGGGGATCAAGTTCATCCACGCGGGGAGCTCCGCGGTGCGGAAGAGCATCGAGGCCCACTCGCCACTCCTGGGGCTGCACGGGCACATCCACGAGTCCAAGGGGTTCGTGAAGATCGGCCGCACCCTGTGCCTCAACCCTGGGAGCGAATACTCTGACGGGATCCTGAGGGGCGCGCTGGCCAATCTGCAAGACGGGAAGGTGCACGACTTCGTCTTGACGAGCGGCTGAGCTACGAAGTGAACTCTTTGCGCTCGAAGAGCCAGAGGCCCAGCAGTCCCATGACGATGAAGTAGACGATGAGGATCTCCAGCCCTTCAGGCACGGTCGCGTTGTAGGATGTCAGCTGGAAGCGGGCGTTCGTCCTGTTGGTCCCGCCGAAGGCCGACCCGAGTGACTGGGTCACCACGTGCTGCGGGTATGGGACCGTCAGGATGCTGGTGACTATGCCGGCGCCGTATGTGATCGTGAACCACGGCTCGATCCCCACGATCGAAGCAGATACGGTGTCGATGACGCTGAAAACGAACAGGAGGAGTATGACGCTCATCAGGATCGAAATCGAGCTGCTCTTGAAGAGCGAGCTGAAGGCGAAGGTGAGCGACAGCGCGGCTACGAGGTATACCCATGCGAACGCGAGCGACTGCGCGAACTCCCAAGGGACGTTGCCTGGGAAGTAGTAAAGCCCGTTGGCAAGCAGTATGGCGGCGAAGATGGCCAGCGTCAAAGTTGACGCGATGAGGGCCGCGATCCACTTCCCTACATAGATGGCGGACCTCCTGATGGGGTTGGGCACGAGATAGTAGCCGGTCTTGTTCTGGAACTCCCCTGATATCGCGTCCCCCCCAAAGAACGCGGCAGAGAGAATCACCACGAGGCTGACGAATCCTCCCCACCCCGCCCCGTAGAACCCTAACACCGCGGTCGACTCAGGCTCGCCCGGCACTCCCAGAAAGCTGATCGGCCGATAGTACCCTACAAGGGCTGTGATCAGGAGAGTGATGAGGAGGATGATGCCGAGCATGACATAGAACCTCCTGGCCCTGAAATAGTTGAGAAAGTTGTACTTGGTCACCGTCAGGACCTGGCTCAGCGACCCTACCTTCGCCTTCGGTTGAGATGCGTCAGTCATTCTAGAGCGTCTCCTTGATGAGGGACAGATACGCGTCCTCTAGCCCCGAGGTCTGTTCGAGGGTGACCGCTCCCACCCTCAGCGCAGCGACCTTCTCGAAGAGCTTGTCCTGGGCCAGGCTCTTGGGGTCGAACCTCACCGCTAGGTGCCTGTCGTTGGTCTTTGACGCAGAGAGGACCCCTGAGATCTGCGCGACCATGTCTCTTGTCTTGTCGTCGACGGCAGTCAAGAAACCGATTTGCACGTCGCCCCCTCCACCAGAGAACTTCGACGTCACGTTCTCTATCGTGTCGTAGACGAGCAGCTTCCCATGGTCTATCAGGGCTACTTCCTGGCAGACTTCGGTCACCTCTGCCAGAAGGTGCGAGCTCATGAAGACAAGCCTGTCTTTGAGCGACTTCACGATGCTCCTCACCTCGCTCATCCCCCTCGGGTCCAGGCCGGTCGAAGGTTCGTCGAGGATGATGACCTGCGGGTCGCTCAGTAAAGTTGATGCGACGTTCACCCTCTGTTTCATCCCTTTCGAGAAGCTTCCGACCTTCTTGTTCCCCCATTCGGTCATCTTCACCTGTCCAAGCGCCTCGTCTATCCTCTTGTTCCTCTCCACCTTCGGGACCCCCCTTATCTCGCAGAGCATCAAAAGCGCCTCCTTCGGGGTGAGCGACCCGTAGATCTCCGGCGTCTCAATGAGAGCGGAGCAGGAGGCGAGCGCCCCCTTCTTGTCCTTCTGCACGTCTACCCCGTTGATCAGCGCCGTGCCGCTGGACGCCTTGATCAGGCCCGTGAACATCTTCATCGTCGTGGTCTTCCCGGCGCCGTTCGGCCCGAGGAACCCGACGCACTTCGTCCCGTGGACGCTCAGGTTAAGCCCAGCCACAGCCGTGAAGCTTCCATAATCTTTCGTGAGTTGAACAGCCTCTAGTGACGGCAAAGCGCGTTCTAAGCCGGCAGCCGGGGGGTGCCCATTTAAGGATTATCGAATGCGATATCTGATACTATGTTTATATCGCCACCCTCGCCGGCTCGTCTGACTCGATGGCCCGAATCCTTCCCAGGAGATGGCTCCATCCTCAGGCGGTTCCGAGGGGCTTCCTCAGGCTATACATACTGACTCTGCTGTCGCGGGGGCCGGAGACCGGCTACTCGATAATGCAGAGGATCGACGAGACAACGGAGGGCGCATGGAAGCCGGGAGCGGGGACGATGTATCCTCTTCTCAGGGGCCTCGTCACCGACGGGCTCGCTAAGCCGGACAAGAAAGGCTCCGGGTCCAAGGCGTACGCCATCACGGTCAAAGGGAGAAAGGAGCTCGGGGAGATGCGCGACAGGCTGGCAGGCGCCGGACGGAAGGAGCGCGTCCTCGGCCGCCTGTTCTCAGACATCCTCCCTCCCTCGGTCATCGTCCCATCTATGGTGAGCAGATACAAGGACGGGTTCGAGCTCTTCCGCAAGTCGGTAGCGCAGCTCCCGCTTTCCGAGAGGAGCGCCCATCTCAGGGACCTGCGTCTTTTCATGGAGTCGCAGATACAGTGGATCGACTCGCAGCTGGAGGGCGCAGTTCAGGCGGCTCCCCGTCCGGCCGCCCGCAATCGGTACTAGCAGGCGAAGCAGCTTTGGTAGAATACAAGTGGGTGGCGCTGTCAAACACGACCATAGGCACCCTGATGGCGGCGATCGACGGGACCATCGTCCTCATCTCGCTGCCTGCGATATTCAGGGGCATCGCGATCAACCCTCTGACCTCGTTCGAGTATCTGCTCTGGATCCTCTTCGGGTACAGCCTGGTCACTTCAACTCTGCTGGTGTCGTTCGGGAGGATATCCGACATGTACGGACGCGTGAGGCTGTTCAACCTGGGGTTCGCCATTTTCACGATAGGTTCCCTTCTGTGCGCTGCCACGCCCAGCACGGGGGACCTCGGGGCGACCGAGCTCATCGTCTTCAGGATAGTCCAAGGAGTCGGGGGCGCGTTCCTTTTCTCGAACAGCGCCGCCATCCTCACAGACGCCTTCCCGCCACGGGAGAGAGGCAAGGCTCTCGGGATAAACATGACCGCCGCCATCGCCGGCTCTTTGGTGGGCCTAGTGCTCGGGGGCGTCCTGGCGATCTTCGACTGGAGGTACATCTTCCTCGTCAGCGTCCCTGTGGGAGCGCTCGGGACAGTGTGGTCATACTGGAAGCTCCGTGACATCGGCGCGTCCAGGAAGAACCAATCCCTCGACGTATGGGGGAACGTCACCTTCGCGGCCGGACTGACCTTGGTCATACTCGGGGTCACCTATGCCCTCGAGCCATACGGTTCTTCGTCCATGGGGTGGAGCGACCCCTGGGTCGTGGCGTCCCTCGGGGGAGGGCTGGCGCTCCTCGCCGCGTTTCCCTTCATCGAAGCCAGAGTGGCCGACCCTATGTTCCACATGGGGCTCTTCAGGAACCGCATGTTCAGCGCGGCGAATCTGGCCGGCGTTCTGGCCTCAGTCGGCAGAGGCGGGGTGCAGATCATGCTCATCATACTCCTGCAGGGCATATGGCTCCCCCTTCACGGCGTGAACTACCAGGACACCCCCTTCTGGGCCGGGATCTACATGATGCCGATGATAGTGGGGTTCGCGATAATGGGGCCCGTCAGCGGGTATCTCTCTGACAAGTATGGCGCGCGGCTGTTCGCCACGCTGGCGATGGTCATGACGGCCATGACCTTCCTGGCTCTTTCGCTCCTCCCCTACGACTTCAGCTATCCTGAGTTCGCGGTGATCATACTCGTCATGGGGATGTCAGGGGGACTCTTCGCCGCCCCCAACATCGCTTCCATCATGAACGCGGTCCCCGCGGAGAACCGGGGTGCGGCGTCCGGGATGAGGGCGACCTTGCAGAACACCGGCCAGACCATCAGCCTCGCGATATTCTTCACTATCATTATCTCTGGGCTGTCGAACGGCCTCCCCGGCGCTCTTTCAAGCGCGATGGTCAGCGCGGGAGTGCCTCAGCTGAGCGCGGCTTTCTCCTCAATATCGCCGACCAGCGCTCTCTTCTCTGCGTTCCTCGGATACAACCCGATGCAGACTATCCTTGCCGTCCCCCAGCTGGCGCCGGTGGTGGCCCAGATACCGAAAGCCACCTACGCTTACCTCACGGGCCAGACCTTCTTCCCGAACGCGATAGCACCAGCCTTCGTATCTGCCCTCGACCTGTCATTCTACATAGGAGCCGCGCTGTCCGTCGCCGCCGCCCTCGCGTCCCTGCTGAGGGGGCGCGTCTACATCCACGGGGAGACGGTCGTCCCGCCGGAAGCGGGAAAGAAGGAAGATCCCCAGTCGGGAAAGTGAGGTCTCGCTATTCGGCTCCGACGGCGGAATCTGGGGTCTAGGTTTATTCCGCTCGATGGCCAGGGATGCCCGTCGTGAGGAGGACAAGGATAGTGGCCACGGTGGGCCCGGCAAGCCGCGACGCCGGTACCCTCAGGAAGCTCATGGCGCACGTGGACGTCTTCAGGATCAACTTCTCCCACGGGGACAGGGCGAGCCACCTCGAGGAGATCATGAACATCAGGGCGGAAGCAAGGCGCGCTTCCAGGACGGTCGCGATCCTGCAGGACCTCCCTGGCCCTAAGATCCGAGTGGGGAAGATAGCCGGCGGCTCCGTCGACCTCGCGAGGGGAGGCACGCTCAGGCTTGTCCCGGAGGACATCGAAGGAAACTCGTCGCTCATCTCGGTCAACTATCCTGAGCTGCTCAGATCTGTAAGGAAGGGAGACCTGCTCCACCTTGCCGACGGGGTCATCAGGCTAAGAGTAGACGAGAACTCCTCGGAGGGCGTCCGCTGCACCGTGGTGGTGGGGGGGACCCTCAGCTCCGGCAAGGGTGTCAATGCCCCCGGTGTAAGGATGAAGATCGAATACCCCACGAAGGCCGACGCGGGTCATCTGAAGTTCGGCCTGGCTCACGGGGTAGATTTCGTCGCGGCTTCCTTCGTGAGGACCGTTTCTGACCTGAAGGCGCTGCGGAGGCTGATTCCATCCGACGGACCTCTCGTCATCGCCAAGATCGAGAAAAAGGAGGCCGTGAGGAACATCGAGGCGATCCTTGACGAGGCCGACGGGGTCATGGTGGCGAGGGGGGACCTCGGGATCGAAGTCCCGATCGAGACCGTCCCGGCGATACAGAAGGATATCATCGCCAAGTGCAACGGAGCCGGGAAGCCGGTCATAGTGGCGACGCAGATGCTTGTCAGCATGGTGAACTTCCCCGTGCCAAGCAGGGCTGAGGTGACCGACGTCTCGACGGCGATATTGGACGGGACCGACGCCGTCATGCTTTCAGACGAAACCACGGTGGGCAGATACCCGGTAGAGTCTGTCCTCATGCTCGACAGGATAGCCCGCTCCACAGAGAAATCTCTCGGCGGTCCCGGGAGGATGCCTGCAGAGAAAGGACCAAGGGAGACCGGGTCGGCGATCGCCAGGGCAGCCGTAAGGCTCGCGGACTACGTTCAGGCCAAAGCCATCGTCGCACCGACGCAGACGGGCACCACGGCGCGAAGGGTCTCCATGTACAGGCCGAGCCAGCCCATCGTCGCCCTGTGCACGGGCGGCAGAGTGGCGAGGCAGCTGAAGCTGTGCATGGGCGTCATCCCTCTGGTCTCGAGACCGGCGAAGACCATGGACCTGCTCTTCGAGCGCGCAGACGAGGCCGCCGAGCGGACAGGGCTGGCAAAGAAAGGGGACAGGATAGTGGTGACCTCTGGCACTCCAGGGATGAAGGGGACGACCAACCTGATCAAGGTCTCGGTCGTCGGCAGCCCGGCTTAGGAAAGGTAGTCCAACAGCGTAGGCTCTTTCGTCCGCCGCTTCCCCGGTTTCTGGTTCGTCTGTTTCACCAGCTCTCTCATCCTGTTCTCTTTCATCAGGGAGCTGTAGTAATACGACTCGTCCACCGTCCCCTCGGCTATCAGTATCACGACCCTCCCTTCGGTGGTCCTTCCCGTCCTACCTCTCCGCTGGATGAACCGGATCTCCGACGGCACAGCCTCATAGAACACGACCAGGTCCACGTCTGGCACGTGGAGCCCCTCCTCCCCGATGCTGCTGCTGACCAGGATGTTGAACTCGCCCTCCCTGAACTCCTCGAGCGTCTTCGTCTGGGCCTGCTGGTCCATCCCTTTGCTCCCCTCCCTGTCCGCCTGGCCGACGAACCTCCGGGACGAGAACCCCGCCTTTTCGAGCGCCTTCACGATGTCCTCGATGGTGTCCCTGTACTGAGTGAACACGATCACCCTCGCGTCGGCCTTCTTCGAAAGCTGGGTCCTCACCACGTCCTCCATCACCGCGATCTTGGGGTGGGGGACGCTTGCGATCTTTGCGGCCTCCTCTTCGATCTTGAGCCACTTCGGGTCCTTGATGAGAGACGATATCGCCTTCCCCTTGTCTTTCCTTTCCCTCATCTTCTCCAGATAGCTGAGGAGGGGGGACGAGCCCTGCGTCTCTATCATCTCCAGCGCGTGAAGTATCGCCACGGCCTGTGCCTGGTTGATTATCGCGCCGAAGATGTATCCTTTCTGCCCCCCGCTCGCCTGAGCGGACTTCAGCCTCGCCGATATCGCGGTCCTCGCCTCCAGGAGCGCTTTCTTCGAGACCCTGTTGCTCCTGAGGAATCCGCCGTTGAGGAGCCTCTTCACCTTGTCGTTGTAGAGCTCTCGCAGGCGGAGGTTCGTCTCGTAGTATTCGTCCGGGACCCTGACCCTGATCGCTTCTACGTTCGTCCTTTCGACATATGGCTTGACGTCGTCGCTTTCCTCGTTCCTCGCCTCCACGACTTCGATGAACAGATTCCTCTTGATCTCGTTGATCTTCTCCTTGGACGCCCCCGGCGAAGCCGTGAGCCCCATTATCAGGGGACGCTCAGCGGACTCTCTGTAAGCCGTGGCGAGCTTCGTGTACGTGTAGTCCCTGACGCTCCTGTGGGCTTCGTCGAAGACTGCCAGCGCGACCTTCCCGAGCGAGACCCTTCCGTGCCTGACGTCGTTGTACACCGTCTGGGGGGTAGCGAAGATGACCCGTGCTTTCATCCAGAGGAGCTCCCTTTCTCCGGGCTCGATGGTCCCCGTTAGGGCGGTCATCGAATCTTCAGGCAGCTTGAGCCCGGCGGCGAACGACCTCAGGTGCTGGAGCACCAGTGGCCTGGTCGGCGCGAGGACCATCACCTTGGAATCAGGGCTCCTCTTGAGCATCTCAGCGGTGACCATGATCGCGATGATCGTCTTGCCCAGCCCCGTCGGGAGGACCACCAGCGTGTTGGAGGAAGCGGCGACGTCAGCTATCTTCTTCTGATATTCCCTGGCTTCAAAACCTTCAGAAAGCAACCGGGTCCTTGCCGTCTGGTTCGACTAAAAGCGTTGCCTATCATATTCGGGAAGTCTCTTAACTCCCCGGTCAGTGTCGGACTGTCCGGCTCAAATTGTGCGCCGAGAAGGCGAAGCGGTGACTTGATGCGCATCTCCGTGCCATCGTCGACGGGGCGCTCAAGCCTGGTCTGCCCCATTCTCTCTGAAAGATCTCAGGGACCGGGTTCGAGGCCGTCTGGCGGACCAGGGCTTCGCACGATCTGCTTCATGGAGGCGGGGCGGCCCTGAGGATCTCCAGGCTCAAACTGCTCGTCCTCGTGGCGATGTCGGCGTTCGGGCTGTGGGCGTCTGGAACCGTCCTCGTCATCTTTTACACGCTGAACCAACAGCTCCCGCTCTGTCCGACCGGGACCTTCTATGGGCTCCACCTAGACTGCGGGGCAGTGCTGAGCAGCGCCTACAGCACTATCTTTGGAGTCCCGCTCGAACTGCTGGCCATGGGGTACTTCATCGTGAATCTCTGCTTGGTATATGTCGTCGCCTTCGGGTCGGAGCGCACATCGGAAGCCACTTTCGAGATACTCTTCGGTTGGCGTTTCATCGGCGTGATCCTTGTCCCTTACCTGGTCTTTGTCGAGGTCTTCGTCGTCCGGGCGATATGCATCTACTGCACCATGATGCACATAGCGATAATCGCAGACTTCATTGTGATAAGCTACCTGCTCTTCTTCCGAAAGGACGCTCTACTCCCTGATGGTGAAGCCCAAGGACCGGTAGTAACGGCGTCCTGACGTCCAGGACCGTCGCCTTGGGTTCACGCGTCAATCAAGGGCCGATGCGTAGACCCGGCCAGACAGTCAGGATCATCTCAGCGCAGCGCGCTTCTCCAAAAGTCGGGGACCTTCGAAGCGTATTCGACGTCTGCCGCCCCCACAAACCTCGCAAGCCTGTCGATCTCGGCGCCGATGTCTGCAGCCGCTTCCTTTGTCCTGGGGGCGCTCGGTTCAGCGTGCACCGCGTTCACTATCAGCGTTCGTCTAACCTTGTCCAGGCGCGGGTCGATCCTCCCTATCAGGTTCTCACCATGCACGATCGGGAGAACGTACGTCCCGTACTTCCGCTTCTCTTTCGGCAGGAACTGCTCTCTTACATAGTTGAATCCGAAGACCGTGTTGCCTCTCCGCTGTCCCGAGAGTACGTTGTCGAACGGGGGGATCAGCGACGTCCTTGGAATCCACCCCTTCCCTTCCAGTGACTCCAAGAGCGCCAGGTCGTCATCATGCATATACCTCTCTTCTCTCCCGAACCCGTCGACCTTGACGCGATGCACCTTCGAATCCTTCTCCAGTTGGGCGAGCGCGTTCTTCAGATTCTGGTATCTCCCCCGCACAAAGTAGTAGTTGATCTCCGAAGGCGAAGCGGTGCCAAGGGCGCGCACGGCTCTTTCCGCGGCCTTCAGCTCGAACTCCTCCTGTGAAAGGGCTCTCTTGTCCGTCCACTCCGGCAGAAAGTCTTCAGGTAGCCCCCATAGGTTCTGTTTTCCGTCGTGCCCTACGACCATCACCTCGCCTGCCATGAGCAGGTGGAATAGCATGTTGGAGAGCCCGTCATCCGTGCTCCACCCGTCCGAAGACCTCTTCGTCCTCCTGTAATCAGCGAACTGGTCGACCTGAAGCGGCCCGTTCTTGAGGTCCCGCAAGACCCTCTTCCGTAGATCGCCATGAGCGGCCAGGAACTTCTTCGCCCTTGGAATGTGATTGGCCCATGAGTGGGAGAGCGATTCCGGGTATCCTTTCATCAGGGTGTTGTAAAGGGGGTAGTCTTCTGTCAGCACGATCGAGGCTACCGGTGTCCAGTGCTCGAAGACTTTCTTCTCCTCCCAGAGGAGGGCCTCCAGTTCCTTGGGGTCGAAATCCCCTACCCTGCTCCATATCGAGATAATGTGCGAGGGAGCAACCACGGTCACCGGGTCCCACTGGATGTATCCCACATCCCGGATCATCGAAACTATCGCATCCCGAGTCGCCCTCCCGTGCCGTTTCCCCGCGAGATGCTGTTTCGCGACGGCCAGCCTCCTCGCCTCGCGCACGCCGACTGTTCTGACAGGCTGGCTCAAGACTACGGGTAGACGCGCCGTTGCGTATGTAATGGTTTGGGATTTCCAACCATCTAGCGGTCAGAGAGGACGAAACTATCTGCCGGTCTAGGATGGGCCGAGCTCGCCGACCCTTCTGAGCACGGTCAGCGCCCTGAGCGTGACCATCTTGCTCGGAGCTCCTGCCCTTTCCAGGGCGAGCGGGTGGAACCTATTCTTCTTTCCCTCCCACCAGCTGGGGAACCTGCCCCTGTCATCTAGGTCGGGGTGCGCGGCGTCGAGGATCCATCTTCCGTCCACCCGGCGCTTCTTCTTCAGAAGCCGGACTGCAGGTCCGATTCGTTTGTCGTCAGCGTAGCCCAGCGCCGTGACGAAATCTAGCCCTACGAGGATGTCGTAGTAGTAGTGATACGGGAAGTGCAACCTGAACCAGGGTTCGTATCTGGCTCCCTGCCTGAACAACCTCCTTTCAAGAAAGAACTCGCACCCCCGCTCGACCGCGGCCTTCATCCCGCGGCTCCACTTCTGTCGCGGATAAGCCGCGAAGGCGCTCAGCCCTTCCCACGCGTCTATCGTCCCCCTCTTGGATGGGAAGCAGTGCCAACCCCCGTCATCCTTCTGGGTCCCCACCAGGAGGTCAAGCGCGCGCCTGACCCGAGGCTCGCCGTCGTACCCGAACTTGATCAGCCCTCTAGCGGTGTTCCCGACCACGCAGTGCTCGCTTCTCTTTGCCTCAGGGGTATCGAAGCCCCCGTCCTCCCTTGCGTATTGGTCCATCCAAAGCTCGCACGATCTTGCGATCCGCGACTCTTCTCTCGTGACACCGAGGTCCGAAAGCGCCAGGAGCGCCCAGTTGGTCGAAAGATACTTCGGCATGTAGAGGTCCTGTTCCTTGTCGAGCCAGCGGCCGTCGGGGCGCTGTTTCGCGAGCAGTTCGGCCGCCCACCCTCTTTGCGATATGGCTCCCCTCGCTTCCTTGAGGTCTCCTTGGCTCGTCCCTTCTACGACGTCCCTCAATGCGAGGAAACGGGCGGCAGGCTGCGACGGATCCAGAAGCCATTCGATGGTTGACCGCACGCAGACGAGCGCCGAGGGGCGCTCTAAGAATATGCCGGGAGCGCCCTCTCTTGTCCTGCGAGGTTAGACCGCTTGCCGCGACCGAGGACGTCAGGCCCGCGATATGGTGCGGGGGGAGGGATTCGAACCCTCGAACCCCTGAGGGACGAGGTCCTAAGCCTCGCGCCGTTGACCAGGCTGGGCGACCCCCGCGCAACCGGCGGCCCGCTCCGTGAAACTATATGGTTTGCGCGCCCTCGTCTGCGGGGCGACCCCTGTCGAGCTCTATGTGCAGATACCTCTTGACGAGGGCTTCCCAGTCGAGCTGATAGATCAGTATCCCGAGGCCCATGAAGCCGGCGGTGACCGCGATAGTCGCCCAGATGTTGGAGAATGTAAAGACCTGGATCACGTCCTTCAGTACGGTGAACTCGACCCCTATCTCCACGGCGCTCTTCAGCAGTTTCGCCCCGAAGGTGACCGCACCCATGGCCGACAGGGACACGGAGGTCGCCCCTGCCCCTATGTAGATGAAGTCGTCCAGGGGGAGGATGGGCATGAAGGCGGTCACGAAGAGGACGGCGTAAAACATGCGCGTAGACGCGTTCCTGCCTATCAGTTGGACGTTCTTGTTCCCGATGAGGAACCGCCTCAGCCCGAAGGCCCCATAGTAGATCACGAGTTTTCCCAGCGCCGCCCCGGCCGCCGAGAAAAAGACGACCACCAGGAAGTTGGCCGGAGTGAACCCCGTCAGTATGAGGTCGAGGGTGGCAAAGAAGGTGTAGGACGCCCCGAAGAAAGGCGAAATGTTGGAGACGAAGGCGATGGCCAGTATCGCGGCTGCCTCCAGCAGCAGAGGGTTCAATCTGGCCCATCCGCGGCCATCGCTATTTATCTCTGGCAGGGGGACGGAGCGAGCGTCCCCTTTCCTTTGGGAACGTATATATCGGCGACAAGACTGCCGCCCAAGCCAACGGTTCTGTTTTATGGTCAAGATGCTCGCGTTCGTGGACATATTCGTGGATTCGCCGAGCATGGATGATGTAGTGGAGGCCTTGAAGAGGATTCCGAACATCGAGGAGCTCTACGAGGTGACCGGAGAGTTCGACGTCGTGACACTCGTGTCGGCGTCAGACATCGAGGAGTTCAGGGACATCCTGAAGAACAAAATCCTCAAGATAAGAGGGGTCAAGAGCACGGTCAGCGCCATGGTCCTGTACACTCACAAGGGTCCCCGCTTCAACGGGGATGCGAAACCTAGGCCTTCGGGGCGCTAGGCAGCCTGCGAAACACTCACATCAGGGGCCAAGGGGCAGCAATGGAACTTGAGATAGTTGATAGACGCCATCCAGGCTTTAACCGTCGTAGCCATCCTGGCTTCGGCTCTCATCTCAGGTAGCCTCCTCGCCCCCTACGTGGTCAGGGTGCTCACTGGCGCGCCCACACGGCTCGACCGGCTGCTGGACCCGGTTGAGAAAAGGGTCTACAGGCTGATCGGCGCCGACCCGGCGGTCACCATGGGCTGGAAGCAGTACTTCTTCGCCGCGCTCCTCCTCAACGTGGCCCAGATGGCCATCGCCTTCGCGATCCTCGTGGGCCAGGGGGTGCTCCCGCTGAACCCCCAGGGATTCCCCGGCCTCAGCTGGGACCTTGCCCTCAACACCGTGGTCTCCTTCGCCACCAACACCAACCTCCAGCACTACGCGGGCGAGGCTACGCTGTCTTACTTCTCCCAGATGACCGCCATCCAGTTCTTGCAGTTCACCTCCGCCGCGACCGGAATCTGTGTGATGGCCGCGATGGTGAGGGGCTTCAAGCCGGGCTCCGTCCACATGGGGAACTTCTACGTGGACTTCGTGAGGGTGCTCACCCGGATAGTGCTGCCGCTGTGCGTCTTGGCCGCCCTCGTCCTTGTAGCCCTCGGCGTCCCGCAGACCATCGGAGGCTACGTCACAGTGAAGACGGTGGAGGGGGCGACCCAGACCCTCCTGGTGGGCCCCGTCGCCTCCCTCGTCGCCATAATGCAGATCGGGACGAACGGCGGAGGCTACTTCGGCGCAAACTCGGCCTACCCGTTCCAGAACCCGAACCCCGCGACCGACGTGCTGCAGATCTACCTGATGCTCCTGATCCCCACCACCCTCATCTTCGTGTTCGGGGAGATGATAGGGAAGAAGAAGGAGACGCGCCCCATCCTGATAGGGAGCTACACCCTCCTCGCGGTCGACCTGGTCATGGCGTTCCTCGGTTCGATCCCGGTGGTGGGGCCGGGGATAGAGACGAGGTTCGGGGGCTTCTTCTCCACATTCTGGACTGTCATCACGACGGCGGTCACCACCGGCTCGGTGAACGCCTCTCTCGCGGGGATCAACCCGCTTGGAATCCTGTCCGCCTTCATGGGGATGCTCATCCAGGCGACCCCGGGGGGGAAGGGGGTGGGGGTGATGTACATGATAATGTACGTCGTCATAACGGTCTTCGTGGTCGGGCTCATGACCGGGCGCACCCCGGAGTACCTGGGGGCGAAGATCAACGCCAGGGACGTCAAGCTGGTCATGATCGCCTTCCTGGTCCACCCGATCGCGATACTGGTGCCAACCATAGCCGCCTACGCCACGAAGGCGGTCGACGCCATCCCCGGCTTCTCCTCCCTCCCCACCTCGGTGGGATTCACCCAGGTGCTGTACGAGTTCACGAGCTCGGCCGCCAACAACGGGTCCGACTTCTTCGGGGCCGCGGCCAATACCCCTTTCTTCAACCTCGCCACCGCGGCGGTGATCTTCGTGGGGCGCTACGTCCCCATCGCGATTCTCCTGGCGCTTGCAGGCTCGATGATAGGCAGGAAGAGGGTCGCGCAGCAGAGCCTCAGGACCGACGGCGTCGCCTTCTCCGTGGTCCTGATCGGGAGCATCCTCTTGCTCGTCGTCCTGACCTTCCTGCCGTTCCTCATGCTCGGGCCCCTGTTGACGTACTTTCAGGGGATGGTGAACTTCTTTGGCTAGGAGAGTCCCCGGCCTCGACCGGGTGCTGGGGAGGGCTAGGCTCCCACGCCGCCCCTCTGCCCTGACTACCAAGACCCTGGCCGACTCGATCCTAAGGCTGAGCCCGGTCTCGCTCCTCGCCAACCCGGTGATGCTGATCGTCGAGCTGACGTTCTTCGTGGTCGCGGCCATGGCCGCATACCCCTACGCTTTCGTCCCCTTCGCCAGCCCTGGGGAGCGGGGGTTCTACGCGGAAGTGGCCGCCATCCTCCTGGTCACCGTCTGGTTCAGCACCCTCTCGGACTCCCTGGCCGAGCAGCAGGCGAAGAACACGGCGAGCAGCCTGAAGCAGCTGGAGACCGAGGTGCCGGCGAAGAAGGTGATCACCGAAGGCTGGGAGCGGCAGATAGTCCGCACCGAGTCCACCAAACTCCAGAAGGGGGACCTGATCCTCCTGGAGAAGGGGGACGTCGTCCCCATGGACGCGGAGGTCCTGGAGGGGATAGCCATGGTGGACGAGTCCCTGGTCACAGGGGAGTCAGTGGCGGTCCGAAAGGCGCCCGGGGACAGCCTGATCGGAGGGTCGAAGGTCGCCAGCGACACCATGACCGCCAGGGTGGCGGTGAACCCGGGGGAGAGCTACTTGGACCAGATGGTCCGCCTCGTCGAGTCCTCCAAGCGCCCCAAGACACCCAACGAGGTCGCCATCACCATGGTCCTCTTCGGCCTCTCAGCCGTCTTCACCATAATCATAGCCTCCATCCTCGGACTCTCAGTCACCCTGGGGCTTAGCGTCGACCTCTCCGTCCTGATCGCGCTCTACGTCTGCCTCCTCCCGACCACCATCGGGGCCCTGCTCCCGGCCATCGGGCTGTCTGGGATCAGCCGCCTCTACGAAAGGAAAGTGGTCGCGAAGTCCGGTCGGGCCATAGAGACCGCCGGCGACACCGACGCGATACTGCTGGACAAGACCGGGACCATCACCGTGGGGAACAGGCAGGCGGTCGAGATGATCCCTCTGGGCGGCAAGACGGAGAGGGAGGTAGGGGAGGCGGCGTTCCTTTCGTCGTGGTTCGACGACACCCCAGAAGGGCGCAGCGTGATCAGGCTCGGCTACGAGAAGGGCTACGTCCCCAGGGAGCTCAACGCCCTCACCATGTCAGAAGTCTACGACTTCTCGGCGCAGACGAGGACCAGCGGGGTGAAGCTCCACTTCGGAGCCAGCTTTGTCCTCCCCAAGGGGAGCGTCCAGAGGGTCAGGCGCAAGTTCTACCTCGAGGACGCCAGCGAGCAGGGGATGCACCTCTCAGGCGAGGAGACCGAGATCGTGAAGGGGGCCCCCGACTCCTTCCTGAAATCGGGCTTCAAGTTGCCCCAGGGGTTCAAGGAGCTGGTGGACAAGGTCGCCTCCGAGGGGGACACGCCGATGGCGGTAGCCCGAGACCACGAGGTGATAGGGCTGGTCAGGCTGAAGGACGTCCTGAAGCCCGGGACCAGGGAAAAGATAGAGGCCGTGCGTTCCATGGGGATCAGGCCGGTCATGATAACCGGGGACCAGCCTCTGACCGCGAAGAGCATAGCCTCGGAGGTGGGGATCGACGAGTTCGTCGCCCAGGTCAGGCCCGAGGACAAGTACAGCATCGTCCTGAAGGAGCAGTCCCAGAATCACATCGTAGCGATGATCGGCGACGGGACCAACGACGCCCCGGCCCTGGCGGCGGCCGACGTCGGCCTGTCCATGAACTCAGGCACCGAGGCCGCCAAGGAGGCGGCGAACATGGTGGACCTCGAGTCTAACCCAGCTAAGATCATCGACGTCGTGCTGCTAGGCAAGCAGCTCCTCATGACCCGCGGGGCGGTCACAGCCTTCAGCATCTCCAACGACGTGGCGAAGTACTTCGCCATCCTCCCGGTCATGTTCGCCACCGCCTTCCCTGCCCTCAGGTCGCTCAACATCCTGGGGCTCGACCTTCAGACCGCCGTCCTCTCCGCCCTCATCTTCAACGCCGTCATCATACCAATGCTCATCCCTCTGGCCATGCGCGGGGTGACCTTCAAGCCGTCAAGCACCATGTCGCTCTTCCTCAGGAACGTCCTGATCTACGGCGTCGGCGGGGTCATCGTGCCGTTCGTCGGCATAAAGCTCATCGACCTGCTCCTGGGGGTCCTGTAGGAGGCGTGACCATGAGCAAGCCATCCAGGTGGAAGACCTACAGGCCAGTGATCGCCCTCTCGATTCTGTCGATGCTCGTCTGCGGGCTCGCCTACCCGCTTCTGATCACCGGCGTCTCCCAGGCGGCGTTCCCCTACCAGGCCAATGGGAGCCAGGTCCAGCTGGGAGGCAGGGCCGTCGGATCCTACTACATCGACAACGGCTTCACCTTCCCCATCTTCTTCCAGGGGAGGAACGAGACCAACCCGCTCGCGGCGTCTGCTTCGGGGGTCGACCCCGACATCACGCTCTCGGACGCCCTATCTCAGGTCCCGAGAATCTCGAGCGCCACTGGCATACCGGCGCCGAGCCTCGACGCCCTGGTCAAGGCCCACGAGCACTGGACCCTCTGGGTCACTGGGGACCCGTACGTCAACGTCCTGGAGCTGAACCTGGCGCTCATAGCCGCCTATCCGTCGTCCTACCCTGGCTACGCCTGAGGTCTCATTTCTTGGAGGCGCGCCTGCGCTTCTCCTCTTCCTTCTTGGCCTTCTTCTCGCGCTCTTCGCGCTTCTGGCGGTCGTACTCCCCCGGCGGGCCTTCGTGCTCGGTGAAGCCGTGGTGCATCTCGAATGTCCTCTTCACTATCTCTTCGGCGTTCCTGTCCCGCTTGGGCAGCCTCACGGAGATGTTTCGCCTGTCGATGACTGCGCACTCGACCCTGTCCTGCTTCTTCAGCTCCTCGACGGCCTGCTCCATGGCGTATTCGTTCCCGAAGAGCCCGCGGATCTCCCATCCTCTGGCCATGGTTCGTCCGCCTCCGTGAACGGCGATAAAACGTTAGCGCGCCAACTGCTCGGACAGCCCGTCCGGCGTGACCGCGGGGACGTCGCAGACCGAGTTCCGACAGACATACCCCCTGGCCGTCCGCCCTGGCTCCCTCCCTTCCAGCAGCCCGCTCAGCTTCGCAAGAGACTGGAATGTCTCCTCCGTCGCGGTGAGGAGCGCCCTGTCGGGGGCGTATGTCTTGAACGCCGCCCGCAGCATGGGAGCGGCGCCGTCCAAGGTCGGTGCCGTTATCACCACCTCTCTTCTCCCGTTGAGCAGAAGGTCAATCGCGGCGAGCATCTGCGCGTGGGCGCTGGGCCTCTTGGACACATCCCCCGCGAAGGCAGACGCCGTCCTCTCCCCCGCCTTCGTGAATCGGACGTCCCCGGTGAGCTCTCCCAACCTGAGGAGGTCGAAGGCCGCCACCGCGTTCCCTGAAGGCGTAGGGCCGTCGTAACTCTCCTTGAGCCTCGCGGGCTCAGCCTCAAGGGAGAAGAAGAACCCGCCGTCTTTGGGATCTTCGTACTCCCTGACCATGACCTCGGCTAGCCCTGTGGCCTCCTCGAGCCATCTCGGGTCAGGATCGGACTCGAAAAGGTCGATCAGTCCCTGCACGAAGAACGCGTAGTCCTCTATCGTACCGGGGATGCCTGCGCTCCCGGCCGCGTACCTCCTGAGGAGCCTCCCTCTGGCCGAGTTCTTCGCCAGCACGAAGTTGGCCGCGTCGCCTGCCAGCCGGGTCAGCCCCGGGTCGCCAAGGACACCCCCTGCGAAAGCGAAAGCCGAGATGGCGAGCCCGTTCCATGACGTCAGTACCTTGGAGTCTGTGGCAGGGCGCGGTCTCTCCAGCCTCGCCATGTAGAGCGCTCTCTTGGCCCTGTCGAGTGCCCGCTTCTCTTCGTCGCTCGACCTCGCGCCGGGCTGCAAGTGGAGGATCGACCTCCCCTCGAAGTTCCCCGTGGACGTAACGCCGTATGCCCTGATGAACGTCCGTCCATCCTTCTCGCCAGCCGCGTCCGCCACCTCTGACGGGTTCCACGTGTAGTATTGGCCCTCTCCTTGTTCCGTGTCTGCATCCTGGGCCGAATAGAAGCCGCCGTCCTGGCTTCTCATCTCCCGCGCAAGCCAGCCGAGAGTATCCCTGACAACCTCAGCGTACTCGGCTTTTCCTGTCACCTGGTACGCTTCGGCGTAGACCCTTGCCAGCAGGGCGTTGTCGTACAGCATCTTTTCGAAGTGAGGGACCAGCCAGGTCCTGTCTGTAGAATACCTGTGGAACCCGCCGCCGACGTGGTCGCGGATCCCCCCCGCCATCATCTCGTCCAGCGTCTTCTGCACGGCCCTCAGCGCCAGCTCGTTCCTGGACCTGAAGTGGTAGCGGAGGAGGAACCCGAGAGAGACAGGAAGGGGGAACTTCGGCGCCGTTCCGAACCCTCCATGTGCCTGGTCGACCGACGACACGAGCTCAGCGAAACCGTCTTCCAGCGCGCTCCTGTCGGGCTTTCCGGGGATGGTCCCAGACTGCTCGGACAGGGCCTTCATGACCTGTTCAGTGTTCGCGGTCACCTCGTCCCTCTTGTCTTTCCATAGGTTCGCAACGAACTCGAGGACCTGCATGAAACTTGGCATGCCGAACCTCGGCTCGGGAGGGAAGTACGTCCCGCCGTAGAACGGCTTCAGGTCCGGGGTCAGAAAGACGCTCAGCGGCCACCCTCCTCCTCCTGTCATGGCCTGGACCGCCCCCATGTAGTAAGCGTCCACTTCGGGGCGCTCTTCTCTGTCCACTTTGACCGGTATGAAGCGCTTGTTGATGTAGGCCGCCGTCTTGGGGTCCTCGAAGGACTCCCGCCGCATCACATGGCACCAGTGGCAGGTGGAATACCCGATGCTGAGGAATATGGGCTTGCCGTCGTTCTTGGCCTTCGTGGCAGCCTCTTTCCCCCACGGCCACCAGTCGACGGGGTTGCGGGAGTGCTCCAGGAGATAGGGGCTCTTCTCTCCGACGAGCCTGTTCCCGGTTTCGCTGGTCATCTTTGCCTTCGGGCTCGTCTCGCGTAATTGAATCTTGTCTCCGCTGACAACGTTTAACACGACTCTCCTTGGCGCCCATGAAGGCCTACCAGGCCGGTGGCAATGCAATTGCAGTACAAGTGGACGGTCCTCACAGTAACGACGGTGGGCGTGCTCATGTCGGGCATAGACTCGAGGATAGTGGTCATCGGGATCCCCCAGGTAGCCGCTGCTCTGGGCGCCGACGCAGAGCAGGCCATCTGGTTCACCCAAGCCTATGTCTTCGGCAGCACGGTCGCGCTACTCGCGGTCGGGAGGGTCAGCGACATGGTGGGCCGGGTGAAGATCTACACGTTAGGGTTCGCGATATTCACTGCGGGGTCTCTCCTGACGAGCCTGTCCCCTTCCCCTGATTACGTGATAGTGTTCCGCATCCTGCAGGGCCTGGGATCGGCCGCACTGTTCGCGAACAGCGCCGCCATCGTCACGGACTCTGCTCCCACCAACCAGCTCGGCATGTTCCTCGGCATCAACCAGGTGGCATTCAGGGTGGGTGCCATGGCCGGGCTCACGCTCAGCGGGCTGATCCTCTCCGTCCTGGACTGGAGGGCGCTATTCTACATCAACGTCCCGATAGGCATCTTCGGTACGCTCTGGGCCCGACGGCGGCTCAAGGAGGTCTCCAAACCGGAGAGGGGCACTCCGATGGACTGGACGGGGTTCTTCACGTTCAGCGCTTCGATAGTGCTGTTCCTCCTTGCCCTGACCTACGCCGCCTACGGGACCTTCCCTCTAAGCTGGCTCGTCGTTCTGGTTGGGGTATCTGCCGTCCTCCTCGTCATCTTTGTCAGGGAAGAGCGAAAGTCGCCGTATCCCCTTCTCGACCTGAAGCTCCTCCGCATCAGGGAGTTCACAGGAGGGGTCGTCGCCCAGATGCTGAATTCGTTGGCCTGGGGGGCCGTGATACTCCTCCTCAGCCTGTACCTCCAGCTCGTCGAGGGGTACTCCCCGCTGCAGGCAGGCCTCGCGATCATCCCGTTCGACCTGGCGTTCCTCGCGGTGGGCCCTTTGAGCGGGCGGCTTTCGGACCAATATGGGCACATGCCGTTCACGACGTCGGGGCTCGCTGTGATGAGCGCGTCCCTCCTCCTCATGTCTGACACGTCAGTCAACGAATCTTACCTGACCCTCGCCACTTACCTGGTGTTCTTCGGGATCGGAGTAGGGCTGTTCAGCTCGCCCAACATGAGCTCCATAATGGGGTCAGTTCCTCCCCGCGAAAGAGGGATCGCTTCTGGGGTCAGGGCGACGTTCTTCAACGTCGGGTATGTGCTGAGCTTCAACGTGGCGATCCTCGTGATGACCCTCGCCGTCCCATACTCGGTGATCACCCAGGTCATCTCTGCCGCAAACCCCGCGAACATCGCGGTAGACAAGGTCCTGTTCTCTAAGGGGCTCGACTACGCCTTCCAAGTCTCGGCGGTGATCAACGCCATCGCGATCGCCCCGTCTGTAATGAGGGGCAAGCGGACCCACGGGCTGACGAAAGACGATATCCCCGTTTCCTTAGAACCAGAATAGCCTTCGGAGCGGCGCTTCCTCAGACCGCCGGCGAAGGGGGCACGGTGCCCTGCGTCATGCGGCTCGCCATCGTCGCCATCCCCATCCCTGCGAATGACATCGCGAACAGGGCGAAGGCGTTCAGCAGGTGAAGCCATGCGATGCCGTTGCTGAGGGTCGTGTTGGAGCTCGTCCCCAGCACCGCGAAACCGGTCAGCGCTTGGATCAGGATGTCTACCCCTATACCCACGGTGATCCCGAAGAGCCTCTTCGGCCTGGGCTTCATCATGGCTACTGTCGCCAGGGTCAGCACCGCCAGGACGCCGACGATGACCCCCCAGACGATATGAGCCGAGGCGTCGAGGAAGCCGAAAGTGACCAGTCCGCCGATCGCGACCTGGATCGCCAGGGCGATACCGGTGATTCTGTATGCTAATCCTATCTGCATTCTCAGCCGTCTGAATCCACGGAGTCGATGATTTGAACCCTTCGGCGGGCGGCGGTCTTACACCGATGCAAATCTAGGTTCATATAGCGGGCTCAGGTCGCGCGAACCAAGGGTGGTGACTGCCTCTGGAAAGTCTTGACGGGCTGAAGGAGAAGATCGATTCGCCCATGGGCAAAGCGTCAGCCATCAACATCCTAAAGCTGAAAGATCTCGGTTACGACATCGAGCGACTCCCTTTCTCCATCCGCGTCCTTCTCGAGAACGCCGCCAGGCATTCAGGCAGGGTCGAAGGGGCCCTTGAAGCGGCGCACAGATTAGCCCAGTGGCCGAAGTCTCTCGACTCCGAGACCCCGTTCATGCCGCACAGGGTCCTGCTCCAGGATTACACCGGGGTCCCGCTCATCGTAGACCTTGCGGCGATGCGCGACGCCGCCCGGGCCGTGGGCATCGACCCGGGCGCTGTCAACTCCAGGGTGCCGGTGGACCTCGTGATCGACCATTCCATCCAGGTCGACGCGTGGGGGAATGACATGGCGTTCGCGACCAACCTCGCGAAGGAATACGAACGGAACTCGGAGCGCTACTCGTTGCTGAAGTGGGCTCAGTCTTCTTTCAAAGGCATGAGGGTCTTCCCTCCGGGCAAGGGGATATGCCACCAGTTCAACCTGGAGTATCTGTCGCAGGTGATCGCGCTGTCGAACGGCAAAGGCGGTGCGGAGGTGTACCCGGACACTCTCGTGGGGACGGACTCGCACACCACCATGGTGAACGGCCTGGGCTGCCTCGGCTGGGGGGTCGGCGGAATAGAAGCGGAGGCGGTCATGCTCGGAGAGCCGTACCATATGCCCATCCCGAAGGTCTTCGGAGTAAAGCTGACAGGCAAGTTGAACGAAGGCGTGACGACGACAGACCTGGTCCTCACGGTTACCGAGAAGCTGAGGGAGAAGAACGTGGTGGGAGCGTTCGTCGAATATTTCGGCGAGGGATACGCGGAACTTTCGGTGCCTGACAGGGCGACCCTCGGCAACATGTCCCCCGAATACGGGGCGACCGCAGGATTCTTCCCGGTAGACGACGCGACCCTGGCGTACCTCCGGGGGACGTCCCGCCCGATCGAACAGATCGACCTCGTCTCCAGGTACACGAAATCCTTTGGCCTGTTCGCCACCGGGATAGAAGCGAGATACTCCGAGGTGGTCCAGATCGACCTCGGCAGGATCGAACCTTCCATCGCGGGGCCTAGGAACCCTGAAGAAAGGCACTCTCTAGTCTCTGTCCCTTCATTCACGAGGACCATGCTCGACCAGCGCAGGAGGGCCGTGGCGACCTCGTCCGGGAGCGCGCGCAGCCAGCTGATGCTGGAGGGGAACAGCCCAGGTTCGACAGGTCTGGCCGACGGCTCGGTGGTGATCGCCGCGATCACGAGCTGCACCAACACTTCGAACCCGACTGTCATGGTGGGCGCCGGGCTCATCGCCAAGAAAGCGCTGGAAGCGGGGCTCACCGTCAAGCCCTGGGTCAAGCCGAGCCTGGCTCCAGGCTCGACCGTTGTCACCGATTATCTCCAGAACTCAGACCTTCTGCGCCATCTCGACAGGCTCGGGTTCGCACTCGTCGGCTACGGGTGCACGACTTGCATCGGCAACAGCGGTCCGCTCGATCCCAGTGTCGAGAGGGAGATCAAGGAGCACGACGTATACTCCGTCGCCGTCCTCTCTGGGAACAGGAACTTCGACGGAAGGATCCATCCTCTCGTCAGGGGTTCCTTCCTGATGTCTCCGATGCTCGTCGTGTCTTATGCCCTCGCGGGCAGGATCGACTTCGACTTCGCCAAGACCCCCCTCGGCGTAGGGAAGAACGGCGCCCCGGTCTACCTGAAGGACTTATGGCCGTCTTTGGGCGAGGTGAAAAAGACGGTAGAAGCATCGCTGAACCCAGGCCTCTACTCGAAGCGCTATTCCGACGCAATGAAAGGGGACGAGAGCTGGGAGAAGCTGTCGTCCTTCAAGGACGAGGTGTACCACTGGGACCAGAAGTCCACTTACATCAGGAGCCCCCCGTGGTTCGAGAGGTCGTTGACCGAGCCCGCGAACCGCGACATCCACGGCGCCAGGGTCCTCGCGGTGTTCGGGGACAAGGTGACGACAGACCATATCTCCCCTGCAGGCACGATAGCCGTCGACAGCCCGGCCGGGGAGTATCTGAAGGAGAGGGGCGTGGACCTGCTCCACCTGTCGACCTACGGGAGCAGGAGGGGGAACCACGAGGTATTGGCCAGGGGAGGGTTCAGCAACATCAGGCTGACGAACGTCCTCGCGAAGGGAAAGGAGGGCGGGTACACAACCCACTTCCCCGACGGCTCGCTGATGTCGATATACGATGCGGGGATGAAGTACCAGTCCGAACGGGTCCCGTTGGTCGTGCTGGCAGGAAAGCAGTACGGCGCCGGGAGCTCAAGAGACTGGGCGGCGAAGGCGCCGAAGCTCCTCGGGGTTAGGGCCGTCATCGCGGAGAACTTCGAGAGGATCCACAGGAGTAACCTCGTCGCCATGGGCGTGATACCTCTGCAGTTCAAGGAAGGAGAAGGGGTCGGCAAGCTGGGGCTCACGGGCGAAGAGACTTACGACGTCCTCGGGCTGGCGACCATGTCGGCTCCGAAGCAGTGGGTGGACGTCGTGGCCCATGGGAGCGCAGGCGAAAAGAGGTTCAAGACGCTTGTCAGGGTGGACAACAAGACCGAGATGCAGTATGTCCAGTCCGGAGGTGTCCTCCCATTCGTTTTTGGACGCCTGTCCAAATCAGAGCACTAACGCAACCATTTTAACTTCCAGGACGCGCGGTCTTTTTCGTGGACAAAGAGCCCCTGATCTACATCGACGGGAAGTTCGTCGAAAAGTCGAAGGCCGTAGTGTCAGTCTTCGACCACGGCCTGCTCTACGGCGACGGTATCTTCGAGGGGATCCGGGCGTACAACGGCAGCGTGTTCAGGCTCGTGGACCACATCGACCGCCTGTACGACTCCGCGAAGAGCGTGAGGCTGAAGATACCGCTGACGAAGCACGAAATGACCGAAGCTGTCCTGGAGACGATGCGAAAGAACCAGCTCAGAGACGCTTACATCAGGTTGGTGGTGACGAGAGGGACGGGAGACCTCGGGGTCGACCCGTCGCTCTGCAAGAGCCCGACCGTCTTCATCATCGCGGAACCGATGGCGACCATCCTCGGGCCGAGAGAGCCGAAGGTCGTGAAGATGATGGTCTCCTCTTACAGACGCGACGCCGTGGACGCCACGTCCCACGAGGTGAAGTCGCTCAACTACATGAACAGCATACTGGCCAAGATAGAGGCGAGCAGCGCGGGCGCTGACGACGCGATACTCCTAGACCACAGAGGGTTCGTGTCCGAAGCCAGTGTGACCAACATCTTCCTGGTCAAGGACGGGAGGGTGTTCACGCCGTCTTCCGCGGCCGGGATCCTGCACGGGATCACCAGGGAGAGGATAATCAGGCTCTGCTCGGACCTTGGACTGGAGGTAGAGGAGAGGGACGTGACTCCCTTCGAGCTCGCGGTGGCGGACGAGGTCTTCCTCGTCGGGACGAAGTCTGAGCTCGTCGCGGTAGGGAAGATAAGCGGGGCGAGCGTCGGCACAGGAGCCGCAGGACCGCTGACGAGGCGTCTTTACCAAGAGTTCTCCAAGGTGGTCCAGAGGCCCGAGGAAGGCACGCCTGTGTACGAGGCTGAGGCTGAGACAGTATAGCGCCGGAAAAGCTCCAAACGAACCGTATCTATGCCGAGGAGTCGAAGACGCTCAGGGGGCGCTTTCGATGGGTCAACAGAGCTAGTTAAGAACTCTGACAGGCGCTTTGGCCTTGATTTATCGGCTGATTCAATCCAGAGGCTCTCGGTCGGCGTGCTTTTGCAAGCGGGGGTAGGAGATATCTTCAGAGGTGCAGGGCCGCTCTCATACTAGTAAAATCTAAATACGCGACAAAAATCGCTTCTCATGGGGCCCTGTTACGTGTATTGTTCGTGCCACTTAGTCGGTATTATCAATGGGGGTAGTCCGGCATAGTCGCAACTAAGAGAACGGTCAGACGTAAGAAGGTCGAGGACGACGTCCCGTCCTTCAAGGTCAGCACGCACTTCCTCATCCCCAAGCACGAGCTGCTGACAAGGGAGGAGGCGGCACAGGTGGTAGCCAGATTCAACGCGTCTGCGTCGCAGTTCCCATACATCCAGTCTACTGATTCGATCGCGAAAGAGGTCGGGGCGAAGCCAGGCGATTTCGTCAGGATAACCCGGGCCAGCGAGACAGCCGGGACCAGCGTCTACTACAGATACGTGGTGGAGGCAAGGGAATGAGCAAACAGTTCGCGACGTCCAACTCGTGGGTGATACTCAGCGACCTTCTGCAGCGCGAGGGAGTCGCCAGGCAGCACCTGAACAGCTACAACGAGTTCGTGACAAGAGGGCTGCAGAACATCGTCGACGAGATCGGCGAGGTCGAGATCGAGACCGTCAGCACCCCGTACAAGATAAAGTTCGGAAGGCTCACCCTCGGATCGCCAAGGGTGGTCGAGATCGACGGGTCCGTGAGCAGCATCCTCCCCATGGAGTCGAGGCTGAGGAACCTCACCTATTCTACTCCCATCCTGCTCGAAATGACGATCGAAGAGGAAGGGCTCCCACGCGACACGACAAGGCAGCACGTAGGCGACCTCCCCGTGATGGTGAAGTCAGAGCTATGTCAGCTCTCGAACCGGACGAGGGAACAGCTCATCGAGTCGGGCGAAGACCCGAACGACCCCGGAGGATATTTCATCATACACGGCGCCGAGAGGGTGATTGTCGGGCTCGAGGACCTCTCTCCCAACAAGATCCTGGTCGATGCCGAGAAGCTTGCCGGCTCTATGACGTACAAGTCGAGGGTCTACTCCTCGGTGGTCGGGTACAGATCGAAGCTGGAGCTGACTCTGAAGCAGGACGGGGCAATCAACGTCAAGGTCCCGAGCTGCCCGGTCGACCTTCCGTTCGTGATCGTCATGCGCGCCCTCGGGATAAAGTCCGACAAGGAGATCGCCGACGTCGTCTCGCCGAAGGCTGAGATACAGGACCTGCTCGAAGTCTCGTTCGACAAGGCGAGCGAGGCTCCGACGGAGAAGGACGCGCTCGTGTTCATCGGAAACAGGGTCGCCCACGGCATGCTTGAAGAGTTCAGGGTCAAGCGCGCTCAGTCCATGCTCGACTGGGGGCTCCTCCCGCACCTCGGCAAGACAGACGACAAGCGCTTCGACAAGTCCATGTTCATGGGAGAAGCGGCGTGCAAGCTGCTGGAACTGAGGCTCGGGTGGATCGAAGCGGACGACAAAGACCACTACGGGAACAAGGTGATCAAGTTCGCAGGCCAGATGCTTGCCGACCTGTTCAGGACCGCTTTCCGCAACCTCGTGAGGGACATGAAGTACCAGCTCGAGAGGACCGGCCAGAAGCGGGGAGGGAACGTGGTCGGGGCGGCCATCAGGACAGGCATCATCACCGACAAGCTCAACAACGCGATAGCGACCGGCAACTGGGGAAGGGGGAAGGTCGGGGTGACGCAGCTCCTCGACAGGACGAACTACCTTAGCACCCTGAGCCATCTCAGGCGCGTTCAGTCTCCCCTCAGCAGGAGCCAGCCGAACTTCGAAGCGAGAGACCTTCACGCGACGCACTTCGGGAGGATCTGTCCTTCGGAGACCCCTGAAGGGGTGAACTGCGGTCTCGTAAAGAACCTCGCGCTTTCAGCCATAATCTCGGTGAGCGTCCCGTCGCTGGAGGTGGAGGAGAAGCTGTGGGAGCTCGGCGCCAAGCAGGTCCGCGACGCGGAGCAGAAGCTGCAGGTGGACGGGTGCAGGATTTTCATGGACGGGAGGTTCCTGGGCTACGTCGATGACGGCGAGAGGCTCGCGAAGGCCTTCAGGAAGCTGAGGAGGGACGGCCAGATCAATCCGAGCGCGAGCGTCCTTTACGTATCCCCGATAAACGACAAGGCTTACCCGCGCATATACATCAGCCTGAGCTCGGGCCGCGTACTGAGGCCGCTCGTGGTTGTAGAGAGCGGACGCCCGCTCCTGAGCCCAGAAGTGATCGACAAGGTGACCAGGGGAGAGTCCTCATGGAGGGACCTGGTGGAACAGGGCGTCATCGAGCTCATCGACGCCAACGAGGAGGAGAACTCTCTGGTGGCCATGGGACCGGAAGACGTCACCACGAAGAACAGCCACATGGAGCTCTTCCCGGCGGCCATGTTCGGCATCGCCGCGTCCATCATCCCGTATCCGGAGCACAACCAGTCTCCGAGGAACACTTACGAGTCTGCGATGGCGAAGCAGAGCCTGGGCTTCAGCTCGCCCACCTATCCGATCTCTCCTCACGTCAGGCAGCACCTGCTGGTAAGCCCGCAGGCGCCGGTGGTCAGGACAAGGACCCTCGACCTTCTCAAGATAGACGAGAGGCCGCTGGGCACAAACTGCGTGGTGGCGGTGCTGTCGTTCGAAGGCTACAACATCGAGGACGCCATCATCATGAACAAATCCAGCGTCGAGCGCGGGATGGCCAGGTCGTTCTTCTACAGGCTCTATGAGGGGGAAGCGAAGCAGTATCTCGGCGGCATGAGGGACACGTTCGAGGTCCCGGCCGCGGAGTCCAACATCAGAGGATACAGGGGGGAGAAGTTCTACCGCCTCCTCGAGGGAGACGGGGTGGTCGCTCACGAGTCGCAGGTGACGGGCGGCGACGTCGTCATAGGAAGGACGAGCCCACCGAGGTTCATGGAGGAGTACAAGGAGTTCGAGATCAAGGGCCCCTACAGGCGCGACACATCGGTCGCCGTCAGGCCGTCGGAGGCGGGAGTGGTCGACTCGATATTCATGACCGAGAACGTCGAAGGAGGGAAGATGTTCAAGGTCAGGGTGAGAGACATGAGGACCCCTGAGATAGGCGACAAGTTCGCTTCCAGGCACGGCCAGAAGGGAGTGATCGGGCTCGTGGTCCCGCAGGAGGACATGCCGTACACCGCCGAAGGGGTGGTCCCCGACGTCATAATCAACCCGCACGCGTTCCCGTCCAGGATGACCGTCGGCCAGTTCATCGAGTCGATCGCGGGCAAGGCGGCCGCGTTCCGCGGCTCGTCAGTGGACGGCTCCGCGTTCGCAGGCGAGAGCATCGAGCAGATGGAGAAGGTGCTCAGGAACAAGGGGTTCGAGCCGACAGGGAGGGAGGTGATGTACGACGGCAAGACAGGGAAGAAGTTCGCCGCCGACGTCTTCGTAGGCGTGGTCTACTATCAGAAGCTGCACCACATGGTCGCAGACAAGATCCATGCGCGCGCAAGGGGACAGGTGCAGATGCTCACCAAGCAGCCGACGGAAGGAAGGGCCAGGGGAGGGGGACTCAGGTTCGGAGAGATGGAGAGGGACTGCCTCATCGCCTACGGCGCTTCAATGGTGCTGAAAGACAGGCTCCTCGACGAGGCTGACAAGACTGAGATCTACGTCTGCGAGAAGTGCGGGCTCATCGCTTACTATGACGCGAAGCAGAGGAAGTACACGTGCAAGATCGACGGCGACCAGGCGAAGATCTCGACCGTGGTGGTGGCGTATGCTTTCAAGCTCCTGCTGCAGGAGATGATGAGCCTCAACATAGCCCCGAGGCTGCAGCTGAAGGACAAGGTGTAGAGATTTGTCAATGGAACAGGCCCTCAAGACCATCGGCGGGATCAACTTCGCGGTGTTCTCGCCAGCCGAAGTCAGGAAATACTCGGTCGCCGAGATAACCCAGCCTGAGACGTATGACGAGGACGGGATGCCAGTCCAGGGGGGCCTCATGGACAGCAGGCTCGGGACGCTTGAACCTGGGCAGAAGTGCGGGACCTGCGGCAGCACCGCGGGGAGGTGTCCAGGACACTTCGGGCACGTCGAGCTCGCAGAGCCGGTCCTCCACATCGCCTTCGTAGACGAGATCAACAGGCTGGTTCAGACGACGTGCAGGTCATGCGGAAGGATACTCCTCCCGCAACAGGAGCTCGACGCCTACCGCGTCAAGCTGACCAGCCAGAGCGACTTCACCCCGTCCCTGGCCGAAGGCGTGGCGAAGGAGATCGCAGTAAAAGCGAAGAAGGTCAAGCTGTGCCCTCACTGCGGGAAGCAGCAGTATCAGATAGAGTTCACGAAGCCCACCATCTTCCACGAGATCACCGAAGAGGGCGGCGCCACGAGACTGCTTCCGGTCGCCATCAGAGAGAGGCTGGAAAGGATCAACAACGAAGACCTCGCGCTCCTCGGGTTCAACTCGAAGGCGGCCCGCCCCGAGTGGTTCGTCCTCCAGGTCCTCCCCGTCCCGCCGCTCACGGTCCGCCCTTCCATCACGCTCGAATCTGGGATACGCTCCGAGGACGACCTGACGCACAAGGTCGTAGACATCCTGAGGGTGAACCAGAGGGTCAGGGAGTCGAAAGAGTCCGGGACCCCTCACCTCATCGTCCAGGACCTCGTGGACCTGCTCCACTATCACGTCACGACATACTTCGACAACGAGGTGTCGGGCATCCCGCAGGCCCACCACCGCTCCGGGAGGCCGCTGAAGACCCTCAGCCAGAGGCTGAAGGGGAAGGAAGGTAGGTTCAGGGGGTCGCTCTCCGGGAAGAGGGTGGACTTCTCGAGCCGCACCGTCATCAGCCCGGACCCGAGCCTCGACATCGGAGAGGTAGGAGTCCCGTTCGAGGTCGCCAAGAAGCTCACCATCCCTGAGAAGGTCTCCCCGTTCAACATCGACCACCTCAAGGAGCTGGTGAACAAGGGCCCCTTCGAGCACCCCGGCGCGAACTATGTCATCAGACCCGACGGCGTCAAGATCAGGCTAGACTTTGCGAGCGACAGGAAGGCGCTGGCCGACTCGCTTGCGATCGGATACATCGTCGAAAGGCACCTGACGGACGGCGACGTCGTGCTGTTCAACAGGCAGCCGTCTCTCCACAGGATGTCGGTAATGGCGCACTTCGTGCGCGTCCTCCCATTCAGGACCTTCAGGCTCCACCCGTCGGTCTGCCCCCCGTACAACGCCGACTTCGACGGGGACGAGATGAACCTCCACGTCCCACAGAGCGAGGAGTCGAGGTCAGAGGCCCTCATGCTGATGAGGGTGCAGGACCAGATACTGTCGCCGAGGTATGGCGGCCCAATCATCGGCGGCATCAGGGACTTCATCACCGGCGCTTTCATGCTCACAAGGGACGAGACCACGCTCACCCCCGGGGAGTTCTCCAACCTCGCGCTGGTGGGTGACTTTGAGGGGGACCTCCCCGAGCCAGCCGTGAAGGGGGCTCACCCGACGTACACGGGGAAGCAGCTGTTCTCGCTCTTCCTCCCGAAGACCATGAACTACGTCCTCACTTCGAAGTGGGCGAAGGCTCAGAAGACCGGGGCGACCAACGACGTGGTCATCAGGGACGGCGAGCTGATCTCGGGGGTCGTCGACAAGGCGGTGATAGGCGCGGAAGAGCCCGACTCGCTCCTCCACAGGATAGCCAAGGACTACGGGAACGAAGAAGCCCGCAACTTCCTGAACTCTATACTGAAGGTCCTGAAGACGTTCCTCACCAGGAGGGGGTTCACCTACGGGTTCAACGAGCTGGAGCTCCCGACGGAGGCGAAGAAGGGGATCACCGACTCTCTGGACGAGGCGTACGCCAACGTCGCAGACCTTCAGAAGAAGTACAAGTCAGGGTCTCTGCAGCTGACGAGGGGCCTTTCGGCAGAGGACACCCTGGAAGCTTACATCGTGAACGAGCTCGCGAAGGCGAGAGACAAGGCGGGGAGGATCGCGGACAGGGCCTTCCCAGCAGAGAATTCGGGGATGATCATGGCGAGGACCGGGGCGAGAGGTTCGAGCCTCAACGTAGGGCAGATGACAGCCGCTCTGGGACAGCAGTCCGTCCGCGGCAAGAGGATCAGCCACGGCCTGAAGGGAAGGGCGCTGAGCCACTTCCCATGGGAAGACCCGTCTCCGACCGCCAAGGGGTTCGTGAAGAGCAACTACAGGGACGGGCTGTCGCCGACCGAGTTCTTCTTCCACGCGATGGGCGGCCGCGAGGGACTGGTAGACACGGCCGTAAGGACTCAGCAGAGCGGTTACATGCAGAGGAGGCTCGTGAACGCGCTGGAGCACCTGAAGGTCGAATACGACCTCACCGTCAGGGACCCGCACGGGCACATAATCCAGTTCCTTTACGGAGAAGACGGGGTAGACCCGGCGAAGAGCGACCACGGGCGCCCCATCAACCTGGACCGGCTCGTGGAGACGGAGGAGCTGCTGCACAAGTCCAGGGCGCAGGCGAGCGGAGAGGAGGTCGAGAAGCTCCTGAAGAAGAGCCAGTCTTCGCTCAACGAGAGGATGACCAAGGAGCTGAAGGAGAAGCTAGGCGGCTCGCACCTGACGGACGAGGGGCTGAAGGAGACCATGGAGAAGGTCAGCGAGGCGCTGGACTACTCCAGGGTGGAGCCAGGCGAGGCGTCCGGGATCGTCGCGGCCCAGTCCATCGGTGAGCCAGGGACGCAGATGACGCTCAGGACGTTCCACTTCGCAGGGGTAAGGGAAAGAGACGTCACCCTGGGGCTCCCCAGGCTGATGGAGCTCGTCGATGCCAGGAAGATACCGGCGACCCCGTCGATGGACATCTACCTCACGAAGGAGGTCGCCGCCCAGAACGAGAAGGCGGTCAAGGTTGCGAAGGAGATACTGTTCACCAAGGTGGGGAACGTCGTCGCGTTCAGCGAGGTGGACCCGACCGAGGGGATCAAGCTCCATCTCAGCCCGGACATGATGTCTGACAGGGACACCACTCCGGAGGAGATCGCGAAGGTCGTAGAGACGGGCAAGAGGAAGGTCCAGCAGGACAAGAGGAACGCCAACGTGATCCACGTCAGCATGCCGGAGGCGGACCTTTCGGCGCTCTTCACGCTCAGGAACAAGATACTGAACATGAAGCTGAAGGGGATCCCGGGGATCACGCGGGTGACGGTCGTGAAGGAAGGGGAGGAGTGGTTCATCCAGACGGCTGGCTCTAACCTCGGCAAGGTGGTCCAGGTGCAGGGAGTCGATCCGACGCGGGTCTACACCAACAACGTCCACGAGGTAGCCCAGGTGCTCGGCATCGAAGCCGCCAGAGCGACCCTTGTCAGGGAGCTAATGAGCACGCTCGACGAGCAGGGGCTCGAGGTGGACATCCGCCACATATTCCTCGTTGCCGACCTGATGACCTCCAAGGGCTACATCCAGCAGATAGGAAGGCACGGAATCGCGGGCACCAAGAGCAGCGTGCTCGCTAGGGCAGCGTTCGAGATCACCGTCCCGACGCTGGCGGAAGCCGCGGTCAAGGGAGAGGTGGAAGACCTGAAGGGCGTCACGGAGAACGTCATCGTCGGCCTCCCGATACCTCTTGGGACCGGAATGATCGACCTTTACATGAGCTGATGCCGATGGTAGAAAACGCCCAGCTCACAAAGGTGCTGAAGGACGCCATGAAGGGAGGCAAGTCCGCCATTGGCGCCAAGGAGAGCATAGCAGCGGTGAAAGGGAGCAAAGGGATCCTGGTGACGAAGTCTATCCCGGCGGCCCTAGGGGCAAAGCTCAGGGAAGAGGCCAAGAAGCAGAGCGTCCCCGTGATAGAGCTAACCCAGTCGTCGGCGGAGCTCGCCAGGCTGGTGGGGAAGCCCTACAAGGTCTCCGCGATGGCGCTCCGGAACGTGAGCGACACCGACCTCAAGCAACTGGTAAAGTGAGTCCCTGATGCCAGAGATCAAGCTCTCCTCTGACGAGCTCTCACTCATGTCAATGTTCCAGGGGATGACCGGCGCTACCGCCAGGGACTGCGTCATCGACGAGAAGAGGGACAGGGTGATCTTCGTGGTAGCCCAGGGACAGATGGGGCTCGCGATCGGCAAGGACGGCGCCTCCGTGAAAAAGCTCGAAAGGGCGGTGAGGAGGCCGGTGGAGGTCGTCGAGTGGGCCGACGACGTGGAAGGGCTGGTCAAGACCTCCCTCGGGGCTAAGTTCGTGCAGGAAGTGAGGGTGGGAGAAAGGCTCGACGGGACGAAGGGGGTCGTCGTGATAGTGGACTCGAGGAAGAAGGGGGCAGTCCTGGGGCTCGGGGGGAAGAACGCCGAGAAGGTGAGGCTGCTGGCGAAGCGTTACTTCGACGTCAGCAACGTGCAGATCACCTCGGAGCTCTAAGCGGTTATATACGATGAGAAAAGGCGGCGAATGAAGCATGTCCGGTTCACCACGCGGAGAGTTCGCTGCGAGGCAGATCTCGCTCAAGCGCCAGAGACTCCGCTGGTCAAACAAGTGGTACAAGAGGCGGAAGCTCGGGCTGGATTACAAGGCTGACCCGCTCGAGGGGGCGCCTCAGGCCAGAGGCATCGTGCTGGAAAAGGTTGGAGTGGAGTCCAAGCAGCCGAACTCTGCCATCAGGAAGTGCGTCAGGTGCCAGATAGTCAAGAACGGGAAGCAGGTCACCGCGTTCCTTCCGGGGGACGGAGCGCTGAACTTCGTTGACGAGCACGACGAAGTGATGCTGCAGGGGATCGGAGGCTCGATGAAGAGGGCCATGGGTGACATCCCCGGGGTCCGCTGGACGGTGTTCAAAGTAAACGGGGTATCGCTCAACGAGCTGGTGTACGGGCGGAAGGAGAAGCCGAGGAGATAGGCGTGAGCAAGCAGTCGCTAGACTATCCGAACCTGCTCCTCTGGGAGAAGTGGGACATGACGGGCGTCAAGGTCTCTGACCCTGGGCTCCAGACGGTCATCAGCGTGAAGCCGATGCTCATCCCTCACTCCGGCGGGAGGCACGAGCACAAGAAGTTCGGGAAGACGAGGGTCAGCATAGTGGAGAGGCTGGTCAACGAGATGATGCACTATGGCAAGAAGTACGCTAAGAACACGGGGAGGATGGGCGGGAAGAAGCAGAAGGCGATGAACGTAGTCAAGACCGCGTTCTCGATAATCGAGCTGAGGACGGGTCAGAACCCGGTGCAGCAGCTGGTCAAGGCGGTCGAGAACTCGTCCCCCAACGAGGACACCACGAGGCTGAGCTACGGGGGGGTGGTCTACCACCAGTCGGTCGACATCTCACCGGTAAGGAGGGTGGACATAGCGCTCAGGTTCATCTCCGAGGGCGTGAGGGAGTCGGCTTTCAACTCGCCGAAGACCGTCGAAGAGGTGCTCGCAGACGAGATAATCCAGGCGGCGGCCGGCGACGCTAACAGCTACGCCGTAAAGAAGAAGAACGAACAGGAACGCGTCGCGATGGCTTCCAGGTAGAAGCGGCTATTCTTTCTTCCAGATGGCGCCGTCTTTGTCGGCGTTCTTCCGGAGCGCCTGTCCCTTCAGCTCGTTCTCCATCTCGGGGGGCTCTGACGTCATGGCCGCAGGGTTGGCGAGGAATGACTTCGTGAGCTGGAGGACCTGGGGCGCTCTGAACTTCTGGAGCCTGTGCGACATGCGGAAGTCGTACCGCGGGTCCCTGGAGACGGCGTCGAGGACCTCGAGCCGCGACGTCCCGATTGCGTCCCGGAGGAGATACCCGGCCTTGAGCTGCGTCACCAGGTCGTCCTCCGCGTAGACGATCAGCGTCGGCTTCCTCAGCTTCTGAAGCCTGGGCAGCTGTTCTTTGTCGTAGCTGCTGGCCACCAGGACGAGCGACTCTGCGCTCTCTGGCCATTCGAGGGCGAATTCTAGTGCGACCTGTCCTCCCCAGCCGCCCCCCATGAGCGACAGCGACCGGAGCCCGAGCTTGTCCGCGAAGTCACGCAGCATGCGCGCCTGCGCCTTGTAGTCGGGGGTCTCAGTCGGCTTCGTCGACTTTCCGTGCCCCAGCAGGTCGGGGATGATGAGCTTCTTGGAGTCCCCGAGGGCGAGCAGCGGCTCCCAGACGTGCCAGTTCTCCATGGGCTCGCTCCCGTGGAGCATCAGCAGGGGCTCGCCGTTCCCTACGCTGGCGTAGTTCACCCTGAATTCTCCCACCGCCAGCTCCTTCTCTGCGGGTTCCAACTTTCGCACGCCTCGCCGCTCGCCTTTTCAAGCCTTTTCCTTGGTGCGCTATCTCACGAAGGACGCCTTGAACGCGTCCCTGTTCGCGTCGAGGGCGTCGGCCGCCGTGAGGACTCCCTTCTCCAGGAGGAACTCTATCTCTCCGCGGAGGTTCGTCCTGAGCATCTCGGGGCCGTCGGTGTTGACCGTGAACCTGACGCCGCTGTCCTTCAGGATCCTGAACACCCGCTTCAGCTCGGGGAGCCCCTTCAGGACCCCGGTGTTCAGGTTGGAGGTCGGGCAGACCTCGAGCGTCGCTCCGCTCTTGCCTAGGGCCGCCATCGTCTTGTCGTCTTCCGTGGCCCGCACCCCGTGCCCGATGCGGTCTGGGTCGAGGGCCGCGATCACCTCGCGGACAGACTCGGGACCCTCGTCTTCTCCTGCGTGGACCGTCAGCCCGAGCCCCTCCTTCCTCGCCCGCCTGTATACCTCCGAGTATGCCCCGTACCGGAACCCCTTCCTTGCCGGCCCGGCCATGTCGATCCCCACGACCCCGCGGTTGGAGAAGTCGACCGCCTTCTCCAGGAGGATCTGGTTGAGCTTGAGGTCGAACGTCCTGTCGAGGCAGACGATCAGCCCGGTCTTCACCGGGTACTCGAGCGACGCCCTGTCGATCCCACGGACAGCCGCCATCATGATCTGGTCCAGGTCTTGCTCGCCCCCGCGGTTCCTCTTCATCGGGTTGAAGCGCAGCTCGAGGAGCGTGATGTTGTTCTTCCTGTACGCGCCGGCAATGGTCTGGTAGACCGACCGCTCGATGGCCAGGGGGCTGGACTGGATGAGCTCGGTCCAGTGAAAGAGGGCGAGATAGCCGTCGAAGGTCTTCTTCCTCGTCTTGTCGACCGTGACGAGGTCCACGAACTTCCAATAGTCCTTCGTGGGGAGCCTGATCCCCTGGGCGTGGGCGATCTCCCACATGACCGAAGGGTCCACCGAGCCTCCAAGGTGGACGTGGAGCTCTGCGAGCTCGGTAGAGGGGCTGAGCGCTTTCAAGTGGTTCACTGAGGCTCTATGGTGGCCGGGGGCTTGGACGACACCGAGTAGGCGACCGCCACGACGCCGGGTACTTCGTTGGTTATCCTGTTCGAGATCCTCTCCAGCACGGACGCGTCTATCCTGCTCCAGTCTGCCGTCATGGCGTCCACCGACTCTACGATCTTGACCGTCACCTGTCGGCCCGTGCTCCTCTCGTCCCCCATGACCCCCGTGACCATGTCGTCCCCGACGTAGGCGAACGCCTGCCAGACGCCCGTGTAAACGCCCTCCTCGCGGAGGACCTCCTCGACGATGCTGCTCGCGTCCCTGCAGATCCTCAGCTTGGCTTCAGTGACTTCGCCGATCACCCTCACCGACAGCCCCGGGCCCGGGAAGGGGTGCCGCTCTGTGACCTTGTCAGGGAGCCCTAGCAGCCGCCCGAGCTCTCTGACCTCGTCCTTGTAGAGCTCTCTCAGCGGCTCGACAAGCTTCATCGACAGCCCCGACGGGAGGCCGCCGACGTTGTGGTGAGACTTGATCACGGAAGAAGGTCCGGTGGCCCTCCCGCTCTCGATCACGTCGGGGTAGAGGGTCCCCTGGGCCAGGTATTCGAAGGGCCCATGCGCCTTCGCAAAGACCTCGAACGCGTCCGCGAAGGCGGCGCCCACGATGGCCCTCTTCCGCTCCGGGTCGCTGACCCCGGCGAGCGCCCCGAGGAACCTCTCCGAGGCGTCTACCACCTCCACCCTGACCCCCAGCTCTCTTCCGAGGGTGGTCTCTACCAGCTCTCTCTCCCCCTTCCTCAGGAGCCCGGTGTCGATGAACACGCAGGTGAGCCTGTCTCCGACCGCCCTGCTCAGGAGGGCAGCGGTCACGGACGAGTCGACCCCTCCGGAGACCGCGCAGAGCACCCTGCCATCGATGCCCGTCAGCCCCTGGACCGAGGAGCGCAGGAACCCCTCGATGCTCCAGTTCTTCGCCGCTCCGCAGACCCCGAAGACGAAGTTCGAGAGGATGCCCTGGCCCCCTTCCGTGTGGGACACTTCAGGATGGAACTGGACGCCGTACTGCCTCGCCCCGGAGAGCTTCACCGCGGCATATGGGGACGACTCGCTCTCGGCGAGCACGGTCATGGACCCGGGTATCTCAGTCGGCGAGTCCGTGTGGCTCATCCAGCACACGAAGCTGTCGGAGCTCAGCCCGTCAAAGAGCCCGCCCTTCTCGACCACCTTGACCCTTGACTTCCCGTACTCCCTGGTCTCGGCCTTTCTGACCTCTCCGCCGTGGGCCTTCACCATCAGCTGGTATCCGTAGCATATTCCGAGGAGCGGGATCTCCCCCCGGAAGATCGCAGGGTCTGCCCTGGGCGCGCCTTCGCCGTATACGCTGGCCGGCCCGCCGGAAAGGACCACCCCCGCGACCCCCGCACGTCTCAGCTCCTCCAGCGTCGTGTCGTGCGGGAGGAGCGCGGAAAAGACCCCAAGCGACCGTATCCTCCTGCAGATCAGGTGCGCGTACTGCCCTCCAAAGTCGAGGACCGCGATCCCCCCTGGCATTTCGGGGGGCGTCACTTCTTCGCCTCGAGAGAGTGTGCTCCGAGCTCCGCCGAGCCGACCTGGGTGACCAGCCCGAACGACGCCTTCTCCCACATCTCCGTGACGCTGGCAGCTCCGGCGTAGCCGAACGCCGCCCTCAGGCCGTTCTCCATCGTCCCTATCACCCCGGCGGCCTTCCCCGCCCACGGGACAAGGGACTCCACCCCTTCGTCGAGCCCCTTCGCGGGGACGCTGTACCTGTCGATGGCGAACCTGACTTTCCTCGCGGCGGCGCTCGCCATCCCGCGATGGGTCTTGTACTTCTTCCCTCCCCTGACTAGCAGCTCGCCGGGCGACTCGTCAGTCCCGGCGAGCAACGAACCGAGCATGACGGTGGACGCGCCCGCAGCGAACGCGAGCGCGGCGTCGCCCGGCCCCCTGATGCCTCCGTCAGCTATCACAGGCACGCTCGCTTTCCTTTCCTGGACCGCGCTCGCTACCTCCGCGACCGCGAAAAGGGTGGGCGCGCCCACCCTCGTCACCTCAGACGTGATGCAGATCGACCCCGACCCGATGCCTGCCCTGAAGCCGTCTACCCTGGGGAGCTCGTCCATGATGTCGAACGCCGCGGCCCTGGTCCCGACGTTCCCGGCGACGAAATCGGCGCTGAGGTCAGGGATGACCCTCCTGGCGGCTTCGATGACCTTCGAATTATGGAAGTGGGCTACGTCGGCGACCAGAAAGTCGACGACGCGGTCCAGGGCGACGCACCTGTCTCTGTCCATGGGGGACACCGACGCCCCCACAAGGGGTCTCCCCTTGTCGTCTACGCTGACGGCCTCTGACCTGCTCTGCTTCACCCGCTTCGCCTGCTCCAGCTGTCTTTCGACAGGCATGTTCCGGTGGATCGCGCCTGCTCCCCCGAGCCTTGCCATTTCAAGCGCGAGGCGCCATTCGGTGACAGTGTCCATGGGGGACGAAATGAGAGGGACTTTCAGACCGATGTTCTTCGTCAGCTTCGAAGCGACGTCTATGGAGCCGGGCTCGACTTCGCTCCTCCCTGGAACGAGGATGAAATCTCGAAAGGTGTAGACGTTCTGCGCCGAGTTCAGCTTGGAGACGAAAGGACTTGGCAAGGTCGGGGCCTTGCCGGTATTGGGATTCGACTTGGGTATATCAAGGCTCGCCCATGTCACGCATATTTGACCAAAATGGGCGCGTTCAGTTTCGGCGACCGCCCCTCATGTGTTCGGGATGCGCCCCTATCGACTAAATAGGAGGGTCGAGATTCCGACTCCCATGTCGAAGTTTGTGCTGGTGCCCGGCGCCTGGTTGGGCGCATGGGCTTGGAAGGACGTCGTCCCAAGGCTTCAGAGCCGCGGGCATGAAGCGTTCCCGGTCACCCTTACTGGGATGGGGGAGCGCGTGCATCTGGCGACCAAGGATGTCGGCCTGGATACCGCGGTCGAGGACGTCATGAACGTGATAAAGTACAACGAGCTCGACGACTTCGTGCTCGTGGGGCACAGCTTCGCCGGAAAGGTCGCGGCGGTGGTCGCAGACAGGGCGCATGAGAATGTCTCGAAAGTGATCTATCTCGATTCGTTCAGGCCGGAAGACGTGAGCGAGCCGCAGGGGGGGTTCGACCCCCAGAGGGAGTTCGGGGTCCAGCCTCCCGGCGCGTTCTCCGTCCCGCTTACAGACAAGACGATCGACGCGATCGGCAAAGACGTGCAGGGAAAGAAGAGGGACTGGATGAATTCTCTTGCCACTCCGTGGCCGATGAAGATGGCCAGGGACACGCTCACGCTTTCGAAGGACTACGACTGGAAGAAGGAAGCCTACGTCTTCTGCACGCTTTCTGGGGATCCGGTCGACGAGATAGTCGCAGGCAAGTGGGGAAAGCTCAACGGGCCGCACAAGCTCATAGAGACTGGACACTGGCCCATGATTACGAAGCCGGACGAGCTGGCCGACGACCTCATCTCCCTTTCCCAGGCGCCATCCCGCGCATAGGTTCGCAGGGGGTGTCCCATGATCCCTGAGGACCTGTCGTCCTACTGGTCCTCGAAGACTCTCAGCCGTACGTGAGACATCGCCCCCTGGCAAGCTGGCGATCCCTGGCCCCACGGTCGATGGACGCCGCCTCCACAATCGTTAATACACCTGGAGACACGTTCAGTCCTCGGTTGCCTCAGGAACCTGGCGCTCTGTTCGGAGGACTTCTGGGCGTGTGCATCAGCGACAGCCGTGAGAAGCAGACGCGGCTCCTCACCGAAAGCGTCGCGTTCGTCGTGCTGGGCATCGCGAGCAGCCTTGTCACCACGTACCTCCTCTCCGCGGCCGGCCTTCTATTCTGAACTACCCTCGGCTACTCTGGACTACTTTAAACAATTCAACCAAGACGTAAAGTAATACTGTCTACCCCCAATTTACCGCCGCCGGAGCAGTATCACGCATCGAAACAGCATGGGAAGAAAACTCGTACTGTTCGGATTCTGGCTCCTAGGTTACGCCCTGGGATTCTTCGCCTGGCTGGTCAGAGCCCCCGTGATCTCGTTCATCGAGAACTTCGGGCTCAGCGCTGACGCAGCGGGCGCGCTCATAACGGGCTTCGCCGGTTCGCTGGTGATGCTCGTGGGCGTGATCATGTGGAGCTACCTGTCCAACTCGAGCTAGACTGATAGGCCCAGAGCGCAGAGGGGGAGGCTCGACCCAACTCGCGCTCCCGCATTTTCTCTTCACCCACCACGTCGTCCTGCGCGCCCTTTTCTCGATGAGCGACGCCGCATTAAGGAGCCTCAGCTCGCCGCATTCGGTTCGGCGCTCCCTGCAGCTTCTCCTCCCCGGCGGATATCCTGCCGTACCTTCTCGCCACCCTGACGCCCCTTCCTATCAGGAGGCCCACGCCAAAGGTGAGGAGCAGGTCCGCCCCCATGGTCGCGTAGAGGGTCGCGCCCGCGAGGGTCACGGCTGTTCCCACGGCGAAGGCCGAAGGACCGAGTACCGCGAGGTCTATCGCCAGCCTGAGCACGAGGGCTACAAGATAGACCAGATAGATCGCCACCCCGCCCCTGAAAAAGAGCGTCCCGTCCGGCGTCCTCCAGAAGGAGATCCTGCCGTCCGTGTACCTGTACGACCCGACTGCCGCGGCCGCCGCGAGCGCGAGCTCGGGGACCGCGAGGAGATACGGCACCCCCTCTGCGTAGGACAGCCCGGAGAACAGTACGCCGATGACGACATAGACCGCGGTGTAGAAGTAGGTCCTCCCGAGGCTGAACCTCGTCCCGCGGTGGCTCTTCAGCGTGCGCCAGGACACCCTCGCGAGGATGACCGCGACGACCACTAGGACTATCGAATACTGCGACGCGCCTGCCCCGGTCGCCAAGCTCCCTGTCCTTTGACTATCTCGGCGTCAGCGAGATGACCGGGATTACCCTCGTGGTCTTCTGCTGGTAGTCAGCGAACTGGGGTATCAGAGACGACTGGCGAGCGTAGAGGTGGTCCCTTTCCCGCCCGGTGACCTCCGCTGCCTTGACGTCGATCTTGTCGTCCCCTACCTCGATTTGGACGTTCGGGTGAGCTTTCAGGTTGTGGTACCAGTCAGGGTGCTTCGGGGCCCCGCCCTTGGACGCGAAGACAAGGTACCTGTCTCCGTCTTTGAGGTACATGACCGGGTTCACCCTCGCCTTTCCAGTCTTTGCCCCTACGTGGTGCAGAAGCAGTATGGGGGTGCCGCTGAACGTGCCTCCCACCTTGCCGTGGTTCTTGCGGAACTCTTCTATCACTCCCTCGTTCCAGCTCATATTCGTTCGTCTGAGGCGACGGGTAAAAAAATACGTCGGAAGTACGCAGGGAGAGCTTCAGCGGGCGGGCTCGTAGTGCAGCCCGACGACCCCGCTAGGGAACGTCTTTGCCGAGATTAGCTTCAGCTTGTGCCTCGACTCCTTGTCGACGAAGCACTGCTTCCCCGCCCCCAGGATGATGGGACGGACGCGGATGCGGTACTCGTCTACGAGCCCGCCGCTGACGAGCGCCGAGACCAGTTTGCCGCTCCCGACGACCACCATGTCTTTGCCGGGCTTCCGCTTGAGCTTCGCGACGGCGGTCAACGGCTCTTCTCGGACGATCTCTGCAGGCTGCCACACGGCTTTCTCGAGCTTGCGTGAAAACACGATCTTGTTCAACCCGTTCAGCTGCCCGATTATCTCAGAGTCGAAGCCGCCAGGAGCAGCCTCGGCCTTCGGCCAGAACTGGCTGAACTCTTCGTATGTAACGCGCCCGTACAGCATCGCGTCCACCCTGCGGAGGATCTGCTTTGACCACTCAATCTCTTCTAGGTCGAAGTCAAACCAGTCTATCTCGCCCTTCGGACTCGTATAATACCCGTCCAGAGAGATTATGGTGTCGAGGATCAGCCGTCGCATGCCTTTCCCTGACCGCCCCCGGCCTTAAACACATCACCCCGATCTGAGATGGGCTGAAGGCCTACCCTGAGTCAGAGCCCGCCGCCCTCGCCCAGCTAGGCCGAGAGACCGACGGATTTCGGTCCAAACGTCGTTTCATGCTTCGCTACGCTTATATACGCTCGAAGAAGGTCTTTTCATTGTAAGGAACGAGTTAGCATGGCGAATAAGCCGCACCTGAACCTGATAGTCACCGGGCACGTGGACAACGGGAAGTCTACGACCATGGGACACTTCCTGTTCGACCTCGGCGTCGTCGACCAGAGGATGATCGAGGAGTTCGCGAAGGAGTCTGAGAAGACAGGGGCTGGCGATTCTTTCAAGTATGCTTGGGTCCTTGACCAACTGAAGGACGAGAGGGAGAGGGGAGTCACGATCGACCTCGCGTTCCAGAGGTTCGAGACTCCGAAGTATTTCTACACGCTCATCGACGCGCCCGGCCACAAGGACTTCATCAAGAACATGATCACTGGGGCGTCGGAAGCCGACGCTGCGGTGCTCGTCGTCTCTTCGAAGAAGGGCGAAGGCGATGCGGCGCTTGCGGCGGGGGGTCAGGCGAGGGAGCACGCGTTCCTCCTCAGGACGCTCGGTGTTACCCAGCTGGTAGTCTGCGTCAACAAGATGGACGACCAGACGGTTAAGTATTCTGAGCAGCGCTACAACGAGGCGAAGCAGGACATCGAGAACCTGCTGAAGACCGTTGGTTACAACGTCTCGAAGATCCGCTTCATCCCGGTCTCAGGGTGGACGGGCGAGAACCTGGTGAAGCCGTCGACCAACATGCCTTGGTACAAGGGGCCGATCCTGCTACAAGCGCTAGACGAGTTCGTCGAGCCGCCGAAGCCGATCGATAAGCCGCTGAGGCTCCCGGTACAGGACGTCTACACCATCACTGGCGTCGGCACTGTCCCAGTCGGTAGGGTAGAGACAGGCAAGATCAGGGTAGGAGACGGCGTCTCCATCATGCCTGAGGGGCTGACGGCTGAAGTGAAGTCCATCGAGACCCACCACACCCAGATGCAGGAGGCGCTCGCCGGGGACAACATCGGGTTCAACCTGAGAGGCGTCGCGAAGGGCGACTTCCGCAGGGGTTCGGTGCTCGGTCCGGCCAACAACCCGCCTACCATCGCGAAGGAGTTCAAGGCCCAGATCATCGTCGTCTTCCATCCGACCGCCATCGCCGCAGGGTACACCCCTGTGCTGCACGCGCACACCGCGCAGGTGGCCGCGACGATATCCGAGCTGGTGGCGAAGATCGACCCGAGGACAGGCCAGCCTACCGAGGAGAAGCCAAAGACTCTCAAGACGGGCGACTCGGCAATCGTGAAGATCACGCCTCTGAGACCCATCGTCCTGGAGACGTTCAAGGAGTTCAGCGAGCTGGGAAGGTTCGCGCTGCGCGACTCGGGCAGCACCGTCGCCGCGGGCATCGTCCAAGAAGTCACCCAGAAGGGCTCCGTAGAGAAAGTCGCTGCAAAGGCGTAGCCGCTCGTCTCGGTCCTGATGTTTCGAAGCGCCCAGCGGAGCCGCCGCACCCGGGCCGTACCCTACTTGGATAGGGCTCACTTTTTAATGCCGGAGCATCGGGCGAGCTTTCAGGCGGCGGAGAGAGATGATAGAGGCAAAGGGCCTGACGAAGAAGTTCGGTGAGCTCACAGCGGTTGACGCTGTCACCTTCAGCGTGGCCGAGGGCGAGGTGTTCGGCTTCCTGGGCCCGAACGGCGCCGGCAAGACCACCACCGTGCGAATGCTGTGCTGCCTGATATCGAAGACGTCGGGGGAAGCACGCATAGGAGACTACGACGTTTCGAAGGAGCAGGACTCGATCAAGATCCGTCAGATGATAGGGGTGGTCCCGGACAACGTCGGCCTTTACGAGCCTCTCAGCGCGTACAAGAACCTCGATCTCTACGGGAGGCTCTACGGGATGACGGAGATGAAGAGGCGCGAAAGCATCCAGCGCTATCTCACCATGCTAGGCCTCTGGGAAAAGAGGGACGTCCCTGCCGGGACGTTCTCGAAGGGGATGAAACAGAAGCTCGCCATCGCGAGGGCGTTGATACACGACCCTGAAGTCCTCTTCATGGACGAGCCGACGGCGAACCTTGACCCTGAGTCTGCGAAGACGGTCAGGGACTTCATCATGGAGCTCAAGAAGGAGAAGCGGACGATATTCCTGAACTCCCACAACCTCGACGAAGTCGAGAAGGTGTGCGACAAGATCGCGATACTTAACACCAAGCTGATGGCGACCGGTACCCCCGCCGAGCTGGAAGGCATGGTTGGGGCGAGGAAGGTCATGATAGGGCTTGCTCAGGCCAACGGGGCCGTCGTCGAGTCGCTGTCGAAGAAGTATCCGGGGCTCACCGCCTCCCCTGACGGGATGACGCTCACCTTCGCGCCGAAAGACCCGGAGGGGCAGATACCGGACATCGTCGAGGCCGTGGTCCGGGCCGGCGGCCGCGTGCGCTCCGCTGCGGTGGAAGGCTCGACCCTAGAAGCGACCTACCTGCAGCTCGTCAGGAGGGACGCAAGTTGAGGCTCTCGCAGGCGTGGATCGTGGCGGCTAAGGACTTCGCCACCTTCACGAAGAAGAAGAACATCGTCTACACCGTCCTGATCATCCCGCTGGTCATCGCGGTGGCCCTTCCCGGCGTGATCTTTTACGTGCAGCACAGGCCGAACGGGGCCGCAGTGTCGGCGGCGGAGCTGACGACCCTCCTTCCTGCTTTCGTCTTCTTCTACGTCATAATCGCCGGCTTCGTCCCGACGACGATCGCGTCGTACAGCCTCGTCGGGGAGAAGCTCGAGAAGAGCATCGAACCGCTTCTGGCTACGCCGACCACCGACGGCGAGATCCTCCTCGGGAAGGGGATCGCCGCTTTCATCCCGCCCATGATGGCGATCTTGGGTTCCTCGGTCTTGTTCATGGGGCTGATGGACACCTTCACTCACGCGGCGCTAGGTTACTACTACTTCCCCAACTGGGATGCCGCCGCGATGCTCTTCGTCGCCGTCCCTCTCGCCGTCGTTATGAGCGTCGAGTGGAACGTCTTTGTTTCCTCGAGGGTGAGCGACGTCAGGATATCGCAGCAGCTCGGAACCATCGTGATTCTACCTCTCGCGGGGCTCTACGTAGGCGGCGAGGTCGGGATCGTCCCACTCGGAGCGCTTAGCACCCCTCTATACATCGCAGGCGCGCTTGCGGTCGTCGACCTGCTGTTGCTGTCCGTGGTGAGGGAGACGTTCCAAAGGGACGTGATACTCACGAAGTGGAGATAGAGGAGGCGAGCGCGTGAACAGGAGAGTGAAGCAGAGGTTTTTGGCGATGGGAGCCATACTCTCGGTCTTAGGGCTCGCGTTGACCGCGATCAGGGGCGCCGGGATAGGTTACGCGGCGATCTTCGGCGTGGGGATAGTGCTGCTTGTCGCCGGGGTCTTCATGAAGGGGACCGCGCCACCATCAGCCGCCTGACCTGAAGGCGATCCCGCCTTCGACCAGCTCCAGGAGGCAGTCCGGGCAGACGGGCTTTTTGAAGATCAGCCCCACTTTCTTGTCAGGGGTGCAGCCGTCGCACAGCACCATCCTGCACTTCGGGCACTGCCAGAGCCGGGGGGACAGGAACCCACCGGCAGCCTTTCCGCACCTGGCGCAGAACCCTCTCACGGCCGGACAGGCTCCCTCGTCTTTTAACGGCCACCCGCGCTGAAGGCGTTCTCGCCGCGTCAACGTGCGAAGAGGAGGGGCATGCCGGGAACCGTTTTCTAGAGGCCGAAGGGAGAGCCGGACAGTTGGCCTTCCTCAGGGTCATCGAGGTCCTCCCGCCGATGTTCGTTTCCGGCGCCCGGGATAGAACGAGCCTAGCGGCCAAGATGAGGACGTTCACGCGGGGAGTCGGGACGGTCAGCGATATCGGGGACGTGTTCTTGGTCGCCAGCGTCAAGCGTGCCGGGGTGCTTCAGGTGGACCCGGTGCACGCAGCCTCTGTGCTGAAGACCGAGCTCGGCGTCGACGCCGCGCCCGTCGTGGTCGTCCGAGACATGAACAGGCCTCAGTTCCTTTCCACGGTCTTGTCCCTGCCGTCCGCCGGCCTCAGGTCGGCGATGCTGGCCTGGGGTGACGACCACCCCGACGGCTCAGGAGCGTCAAACGTCCGCGACTATCCGACGCTCGCAGGCGCGATATCCGACGCAAGAGAGGCCCTTGCCAGGGCAGGGTCGGGGCTTCAGGTCTTCGCTCCGGTCGACCTGGAGAGCCTCGGTCGTTCCGCGGGAGCGCGTCGGGCAAGGCAAAGGATTGTCTCCGGGGCCGACTTCCTGATTGCCCAACCCCCGACGACCGACGCCGGACCGTCGCTGAAGCGACACGCTGCCCGGGTGAAGAAGTCGGGGCTCGCCGGCAGGGTGATCCCGAGCGTATTCCACTTCAAAGGGGAGGAAGACGTCCGGCGATACGAAGAGATGTTCGGGTGGAAGCTTCCGAAGCCGCTACACGAAGCGGCGCAGGGAGGCGAGAGGGAGCTTGCGAAACTGGAACGGGACGTCCTCAGGGAGATCCGGGCGGAAGGGTTCCCGGGAGTCTGCCTTTCCACCAGGGGCGAGCCTGGCGTCGCCAAGGCGCTCCTCCTGTGAGGCGCTCGTAAGCTCCGTAATCGTTAAATCAGCGGTTCGGGAGCGCGGACTGTTTCATGGCAAACGACAGAGCGATTGGCGGGGGAATTTTCGCAGGAAGCGTCATCGGGATAATCGTATACGCGCTTCTCCTCTGGTACTGGGGTCCGCTGGTGGTCGAGATCACCGCATTCGTCGGGGTGTTCGTGCTCCTTGCGATACTGGCATGGATCGGCTACACCATGGCGACCACTCCACCTCCGGAGCCGATAACCGACATCCCGGAGATGACACCTGAGAAGCCGGCCGCAGACAGCGGCGCCAAGAAGAGCTAAGCCCCTCTCCGTCCGAGACAGAAACGGTAACCTCCACTGTCGCCGCCGACGTGCTCGGTTGGCTCTATCTGATTTTGCTGAAGAGGGCCCTGGCGAGGACTCTGAACTTCGAGTCCATCGCGTATACCGCCCCGAAATAGACGACGCCGCCGACCGCCATCACCGACAGGAGCCTCAGGCCGTATGTCAGAGTCGACCCGCTCTCCACCGCCAAGACAGGCGCCGCGTAGTGCACTACCAGCGCCATAAGGGCCGCCGCAACCAGGTAGTATGCCACGCTCACCCCCGGGGCCAACTTCGCCACCCTGCTGGCCCTCCTCACTTTGATCAGCATGAAGACGAAGGTGGAGGCTAACTGTACAGCGGCCCAGGTGGTGACGTCGGCCGAAACGCTGAACCCTGCCGCCATGGCGTATGTCAGCGTGATGAAGAGCGCCGCCAGGTACGCGACCCCGTAGCTGATGTTCACGGTCGGCACGAACAGCAGGTTGCTTGCCACCAGCCGCCTGAAGCTTGGGGTCTCGCCCCAGTCGGCCCTTTCCGTTCCAAGTAGGGTCTGATCCAGAAGGGACGACACGTTATAGAAAACGAACATGACGGCCAGGACCGAGAGCCCCAGGGCTCCAGGAAGGTACTTCGGCCCGAAAAGGTAGAGGATCGGTGAAGCGAGCGCGACGCACCCTGCCGCCATCGGGATCGTGAAGAGCATGGAAAACTCCAGGGAGATCCCAGGAAGGCGGGCGTCGCTCCCCCGCAAGAGGAGCGGATACATCGCGAAGACGAGGCTCGACGCGTATGTCACTATCGTCGCAACCGTGAACGCGACCTGGTACGTCCCCACGACCGTCGTGCCGTGGAGGAGCGCCACCATGAAGGTGTCAGCGACCGCGAGGGACGTAGGGAGGTAGCTCACCGCCGGGAGCCAGGCGAGCCTGGACCAGCGCTTCACTTCACCAAGGTCGAACTTCTCTGACGCGGTGTCCTTCACCATCGCCGTGCTCACCACCGACTGGACGAGATAGGCGGCGAGGAGGCCGACTATCACCCCCTCTATCCCAAGGTGGAAGACGTAGAGGGCGGAGTAAGCGACGGCTATCTTGGACACCTCAGAGACGACGAGGGAGTAGCCGTAGACGGACGGCCTGTACCCGTTGACGATGGCGTTAGCGGTCGAAGACCAGTAGCTTAGGGGGACGAGGAGCGCACCCAGAAGGAACGGGGTGAAGGCAGCGGCGACCCTCGAATAGGTGAAGACCGAGAACCCCAGATAGATCGCGAGCCCCGCCCCGCTCAGGAGGGCGCCGGTCAGGAGCGCGGTCCGGCCGACCATCCTCCCCCTTGCGATATCCCTTGTGGCCCAATATGCCACGGTCCCGATCGGATAAGAAGCGAACGTCAGTATGGTGATGATTACCTCCCACACCCCGAACCCCGCGGGGTTCAACCACCTGGCGGCCATCAGGCTGAAGAGCAGTCCGGTGAAGGCGCTGAACAGTCGGCCGGAGAAGACGACGAGCCCGGTCGAACGCAGTCCGAAGCTACTCGTCATGTTCGGGTGGTTTCACGACTCCTTTCATCAGGCTGCGCCTATCCCGTCGTCTGGCATATTTTAGCTCGCGCGGAAGGTTTTAGCCACTCCGGGGCGCGCCGGCACCGTTGAAGGCGAAGGTACTCCACGTATGGAACACGGCCGGGGTAGCGAGCGACATAGCCAAGTTCACTGACTCGATGTTCAACACCGAAAGCACGGTGATCACACGCCAGGCCGCAGACCGGGCAGGGCTGACCACCTATGGCACCGCATACAACGAAGGAGCGGCCTCTTTCTTCTTCAGGGCGGTCCGGATGTCCAGGCGCGCAGACCTGGTGCACGTGCACTCCCTGGACAGGGTGGTCCCGTGGGTCAAGAGGCTGCAGGGCGGGCCTGTGGTGATGCACTACCACGGGACCGACATCGAGGGGCGGTGGGCCGAAAAGCGCGGCAGGTGGTCTAAGGCAGACTTCGTCGCGGTCTCCACCCCGAACCTCCTTGAGGGCGCTCCTGCCGGCGCGGTCTATGTCCCGAACCCGATAGACACGGGGCTGTTCAGAGACACCGGCGGCCCACGGGCTCAGGACTCGGCGGTGTCGTTCCATTACGGAATGGACGCGGAAGCGGAAGCCGCCGCGAAGGAGCTCGGCCTCAAGCTCGACTGGCTCGAAAGATGGAGCGTCAAGCACGCGGACATGCCGGGTGTCCTGTCAAAGTACACATACTATATCGATATGAGGAGGCCTCCGGCCCACGTCGTCGCCCGGTCGCTCGGCAGGGCGGCTTTGGAGGCGCTTGCCTGCGGCTGTTCTGTGGTAGACTGGACAGGCAAGGTGACCGCCGGTCTTCCAAAGGAGTATGAGGCTGCTGCCGTGGCGTCCAGGTGGGACGAGATCTATCAGACGCTGCTCAAGCAGAAGTGAGCAGCGTGCCGTAGAGCTCCGTCAACCTCGACTCCATGACCTCCCAGCTGAAGTGGGAAACGAACGCCTCGTAAGCCGCCGAAGAGAGCCTCTCGTAGAACTTTCTGTCCGTGGCGAGCCGCTCCACGGCGCCCCTCACGTCGGAGGTGCTCTTCCAGTCTACCACGATCCCGCAGCCCAGCCTCTCGACCAGTTCCGCCTGATAGCTCCCCCTGGGTACGAGGGTCGGGATGGAGAGGGACATCGCTGTGAGCAGCTTGCCGGGGGTGGCCATCTGGGCGTTTTTGCTCTTGGGTTCGTAGAGCGAGGGGATCAGGTCCGCTCTCCTGATCGCAGGCTCGAGGTCGCTCATCTTCAGCCACCCTAGGAACCTGACGGAACCGTCAGCCGCCGCCCTCTCCCGCACGGCGGCTTCAAGATCCCCCCTGCCCGCAAGCGAGAGCGTCACTCCGTCCAGCCCCTTCAACGCCTCCAGCAGGAGACCAACCCCTCTCTCTTCGCTCAGCGCCCCGTAATACAGCACGCCAAGCCCCTTCCCCTTGGGCCTGGGCTTTCTGGCCGACACGGAGGGTGGCGCGTTCATTATGACGGTCAGCTTCGAAGGCAGGAAGCCCATCTTCGAGAGATAGGAAACGAATCTGTCGTTCACCACGAGGACTGCCGCTGCCGCCCGCCTCGCGGTACTCAGCGCGACAGCCTGGGTCACCCTGGTCAGAGGAAAGAACCGCAGGAACGCCTCGGGGAGGTCGTGCATGTCGTACACGAGCTTCGGACCTCCGAGCTTCGGACCTCCGAGCTTCAACGCCCTGGCTGCGTACCCGGCAGGGAGGGTGTCGACGTCATGGCAGTGCACGGCGTCTGCGCGCGTGAACGCCAGGTGCGCCAGACACCAGAGATAGAAGAGGACGAGCTTCGGCGCCGTGAGGAATGGGGTTCCGTGGCCCGCGCCTACCCTCATCCTCTTGATCTGTAACCCGTCGCCGTAGACAGAGTCCGACTTCGTCTCCAGCTCTCTGTCCCACGCGAGGATCGTGACCCTGAACCCTGCCTTCGACAGAGCGTGCGCCTCTTTGAGGGGCCTCTGATCGAACGTCGCGGGGTTCGAGAGCAGCATCACGATATTCCCCCTGCCTGAGGGCTCCGTCTTCGTCAACTTCCCTTCTTTCCGCCGGCGCCGAGGAACCTGGAGACGGCCCTGACCACGTTTTCAGAGGCGTTTCCGCGGCCGAAAATCCGTTTCGTAGCCTTGAAGGCGCTCTGTCTGACGCGCGAGAGCTTCCTTGCGTCTCTCCTGATCTTCTCCGCGCTGCTCCCGGTGAGGAACGCCGCGCCCGCGTCCACGATCTCATGCCACTCTGTCTCGTCCCTCGGTATCAGGACGGCCTTGCCCAGCCAGTATGCCTCCTTCTGCAGACCTCCTGAGTCGGTGACGACGAACTTCGACCTGCTTGCCATTGACAGCGTCTCGACGTACGGGAGCGGCTCGAGGAGGGTGACGTTCGGCCCCGGCGAGACATTGAACGCCCTCAGGCGCTCCCTCGTCCTAGGATGAACGCTGAACGCCACAGGGATGCCCAGAGACCCCACCCCTTCGAGCACGGACCTCAGCGAGCCCGGGTCGTCTACCGTCTCGGCCCGGTGAAGCGTCATGAACGCGTACCCTCCTTCTTCCAGTCCGTGTTTTGAAGCCGCGTCGATCTTCTGAAGGGAAGGGACGAACCTGAGGAGCGAGTCGTACATCGTGTCCCCCACGTTGACGACCTCGTCGGCCAGGACCTTCTCGGCCCTCACGTTCTTCACGCACCCGGGGGTGGGGCACAGAAGCAGCTGCGACATGTGGTCCAGTATCCTCCTGTTCACTTCCTCGGCCATCTGAAAGTCGTTGGACCTGCAACCAGATTCCAGGTGAGCGAGCGGGACTCCCGACTTCGCGGCCGCTATCCCTGCCGACAGGGCGGAATTGGTGTCTCCGGGAGAGATGACAAGGTCGGGCTTCGCCGACGCGAACAGCTTTCCCAGGCCCGCGACTATGGCCGAGACCTGCTCGCTTGGCGTCCCCGCGCCCACGTTGAGGTCGGCCGACGGGTCCGGGAGGCTGAGCTCTTTGAAGAAGATCTTGTTCATCTCGTAGTCGTAGTGCTGCCCCGTGTTTACGATGTCGCACTCATGCCCGGACTTCGCAAGGGCGTGATACACAGGGGCGCTCTTGATGATCTGGGGCCTTGTCCCTACTACGATCGATACCTTCAAAGGTCCTCTCCACCCTTCCAGCCCTTGCACATCGAGAGGACCTTCCGGTGCAGCACAGGGTTAGCCGACGCGACGAAGCTGAACCTGTGCTCCAGGTCGAACCTGACGTCGAGCGTCTCGCCGTACGAGCCGGTGACCACGGCCCCCGCTTCGCGGGCGATGAGGTTCGCGGCCGCGAAGTCGGTGACGCGCATCTTTCCCCTCAGATCTACGAACGAGTCCGTCTTCCCTTCCGCCAAGTAGCAGAGCTCGAGCGCGTTCGCGCCAAGATGGACCTGGCGCTTCACTCCTTCGACCAGGGGCGCAAGCGCTCGGACAAGTCCTGGGGGGCTCCTGCTGATGTCTACCCCCACGAGAGACTTCGCGCTGTCGACCGTCCTGCTCGTCCTGATCCTCTTCCCGTTCTTTTTCGCCCCCTCTCCTTTCCTCGCCGAGTACACGTCCCCGGTCACGAGGTCCCTCACCACTCCCACAGACGTATCGTCGATGCTCTTCCCGGTGACGATGGCGACCGAGGTGCAATAGAACGGGATGCCTCTCTCAAAGTTCGAAGACCCGTCCAACGGGTCCACGACGGCGAGCGCGCTTCCGTCTCGCGGTCCCACGGCTCCCGCCTCTTCGCTCAGGATCCTGACCCCCGCCGTCTTCTTCAGGTCTCCGATGAGGAGGTCTTCTGCGAGCTTGTCCGCGTAGATGGTCATGTCTCCTGCGGCTCCCGTCCCCACGGTCCTCCCTCTCCCTCCCTTCTTCGCCAAGGGCGCAACCTTCTGCCAGACCCTGGCCGTTGAAGCGAACAGGAACTCTTCCCACTCGACGGCGTTCACGCGTCGCTCACTTTGCGTCCTTCAAGGGTGCGCAGGATGTTCCCCAGAGTCACTTCGACGTCATGGTCGGTCTCAACCGGCTCGATGGCCGTCTCTTTCAGCTCCTCGTGTATCTCCGCTAGGGCGGTGTAGTATCTGGCCTTGAAATAATCGCCCGTGTTCCTTTCGCGGTCGTCTTTCCCCTGCTGCCTGTGGCTGATCGTCTCGTCGCCAGCCTTCAGGAGGATGTACAGGTCTGGCCGCAGCGTCTTCTCTTCCAGGATCCGCTTCACCATCGCGACCATCGAAGGATAGGCGTCGCTCTTCTTGAGCTCGTACCTTATCTTAGCATAGGCGAGGTCTGAGAGGAGATACCCTTCCGAAACGATGTTCCTGGTCCCTCTGAGCTTGGACACGACCGAGCTGTACGTCATGGTGGCGCCGAGGAGGCTGAAGTCTGCCGCCGTGTCTGCCCTGTCTGCGACGGGGACGTCCCTCGGAACGGCGTGAGCGGACTCTTGGAGCCTTATCCAGCCCATCCTTTCCAGCCCCTGAGCAAGCGAAGTCTTGCCGGTCCCCGAGAAGCCTTCAAGGACGACGAACGTCATAAGCCCCATCCGGTTTCGGGGATGCGGATTTAACCTGTCTTTCCGTTTACGGCAAGGCGGCGAAGACTGCGTAGCTTACCAGGATGATGTACACGATGTAGGCGACGTAGCCGACGCCCAGGTACGCCACAGTGGGGACGCCGTAACGCACCTCTACCGTCGCGTCAGGCTTCCCCGCGGCCACGACCTCCTCCCTTGCTTTGTTTACGTCTGAGCTCACTTCAGTCCTCACCCCGTCGGAGATTATCGCCTTCGGGATCCAGCACTGCTCTTTCAGGAACCGGCCCATGGGGATCGCCTTCGCCCTCGCGTTCCCTCTCCAGAACTCGTACCCGATGTGCCCTGCGGCGACGACGGCGGCCGCCAGGAGCGGGAGCAGCGGAGACAGGACGTACGGGTCAGCCGCGATAAGCGCTATGGCGATGCCGTCCGCCTGGCCGACGAATCCGAAGAAGGTGAATCCGAGCGCGATCCCGCCGATGAGGGCCAGCTTCAGGAGGAAGAACGGAAAGTCGGGGACGGCGCCGATGTAGAACGAGTAGAGGATGTAGACGACCGCCGCCCCGCCGGGGATCCACACGAGGTCGCTGACCGCCCGCTCGCGGGCGTCTTGGTACGCGGCGATGGCGAACGAAAGCGCGATGAGGAGCTGGGCGTACAACCGTTCATGCTCGTCCGCCTTCCGGATATAAGCAGCAGGCGTCTATGCCGCTTCGTCGACCTTCAGCTTCTGCCCCGAGAATATGCCCGCGACCTTGGCGATGGTGTCGATGTCAGCCAACCCCTTGTCGTCCCTTATCCGTTTGATCCTCGGGAACCTCAGCGCGAACCCGCTGTCGTGCCTGTCGCTCTTCTGTACGCTGTCGAACGCCACCTCGACGACCACCTCCGGCTTGACCTGGCGCCGATACCCGAAGTCCTTCACCGTGATCTCCTTGAGCTTCCTGGTCATCTCATCGATCTCCCTGTCAGTCAGCCCGCTGTATGCCTTCCCGACCGTCTTGAGGCGGTCCCCGTCCCTCACGGCGAAGGTGTAGTCTGAGATCACCCCTGCCCTCTTTCCGTGACCGTATTCAGCCGCCACTATGACCACGTCGAGGGTGTCCAGCTCTTCCTTCAGCTTCACCCATCCGGAGCCCCTCTTCCCCATGCCGTAGACGCTGTCCGGGTCCTTCACCACCAGCCCCTCGTATCCGAGGTCCCTGCTCTCTCTGAACGCAAGCTGGATCTCCCTCTCTGTCGCGACGTCCACGGACTCGGCGGTCCTGGCGGTGGTCCCCGTCACCACCCTCTGGAGGAGCCTCCGCCTTTCAGACAGCGGGAGGTCGACAGTCTCCTTTCCTTCCAAGAACAGCAGGTCGAACGCGAAGTAGGTGACAGGCGCCTGCCTCGCAGCTTCTTCGAACTCCTCCATCCTCCTCAGCCTGCGCTGGAGAAGCTGGAAAGGGAGCGGCCTTCCGTCGGAGAAAGGTACCGCCTCACCGTCGAGCACGAACTCTCGCTTCGAGTCTTTGAACGCCGCGACGATCTCGGGGAACCCCGAGGTTATCTCCTCAAGCCGCCTTGAGAATATCCTCGTCTCCCCCTTCGACCTGTGAACCTGGGCCCTGATCCCGTCGTACTTGTATTCGGCGTAGACCAGCCTTCCGAAGTGCTCCGCGATCTCCCCGGCGGTGGCATAGGGCTCCGCGAGCATGAAGTTGACCGGCCTGAAGGGTTCGATCTCCACCTTCGCCGCCTTCCCCTCTGCTGCCTTCCCGGCGAAGACGCCTATGTCTCCCAGGACCATATGGGCCCTGTTCGCCTCCTCCTCCGAAAGTCCGAAGGCTCCGGCTATCGCCTCGGCTAGAAGACCCGACACCAGCCCGGTCCTCATCTCTCCGGTGAGGACCTTCACAATGTACTTCCCTTCCAGAGGCGTCGCCGCCAGGATTAGGGACTTCACTATCGCCCGCTTGGCGGCGGAAGCCCCGTGCCCCTTCGTTCCCCTGAGCCTCGCGAAGGCGTCGTCGACAGACGCGAGGGTAAGCTCTTCTTTGAAGAGAGGCTGCTCCTTCTTCTCCGAAAGGAGCTCTTCGGCCAGCTCTCCGAGGTCGCCGTGCTTCAGATATGACTTCGATACGGCAGACTCTGTCGCACCCGTCACCTCCCGGATCACGCCGAGGAGGGCGGAATAGCCGACCTGGGCTTCGTCCCTGCTGCCGCGTTCGGAAGATCGCCCAGACGCTATCCGTGCGGCGACTTCGGCGTCCCTCGGGGTGAGCCCCTTCAGGAAAGCCGAGACCAGGGCGACCTTCTCTTTCTTGCTCGCGGTCCCCCTTATCCGCTCAAGGGTCTCCGCCAGGGACAGGAAGGTGGCGCTGTGCTTCAATGTCCGACAGGTAAGGCCATCACCAGCGCGGCTTCTCCGTCCTTGTAGTAGGCCTCAAGCCTCCCCGATGTCCTGTACCCCAGCCTCTGGTATAGGTTGATGGCCTGGTCGTTCGAAACTCGCACCTCGAGGTATGACTCGGTGGCGCCCCGCGCCCCCATGGCCTCCTGCGCCTTCTCCATCAGGATTGACCCGACTCCCTTGCCGCGATGCTCCTCCAGAACTGCGACGGAGACGATGTGGCCCTTCCGGGAAAGCCCGAGGCGCTTCAGATGCGAGAAACCGTACTCGATGCGCGCCATCACATATCCCACTATCGATCCACCCACTTCGGCGACCAAAAACGCCTCGGGGAACTCTCCGAGGATCTCGTAGTAGAAGAAGTCCGAATAGTGCTCCGGAAGCGTCTCTCCGTTGATCCTGATGACCGTCGGGACGTCGTCCTTCTCGCACCCCCTGACGAGGTAGTCCCCGACCTTCCCGATGATCGCCTGCAAGGTCCACCCGCTCGCGCCTATTGCATGGGTTAAACGTTGCTCGCCGGGCCGACAGCTTATTACTCGAACCGTCCGGCCCGGCCCCGTTTGTCAGGTCAGCCTTCCGAGGTCGAACTTGTCGTGGGGCGGCACTTCAGCGTCAAACAGTCTTTCGTTCTCCCCGGCGGCGAGCTTGAGTTCCAGGTGGGATACGGCCCCGCCGCAAAACAGGACTTCATCGCCCTGAAGAAGGCGCTTTCCCCGCTTGGCTACAGGCCCGAGCTGACGGGCTCGCCTGAAGAATGCGTGCTGACGCTGAGGAAGGCCGAGGCAGCGAAGGGAAAGCTCTCGAGGCTCCCGGTGCTCGTGGCGCTGTTCACAGCGGCGGCGGTCGTGGTCTCGGCGCTCCTGCAGCAGCAGATCTACCAGGCGCTGGTCCCATCGTGGCCCCCGTACGTCACTTTCTTCGGCTTCGCCGTGACCGTGGGGGCGATCCTCGGCGCCCACGAGCTTGGACAGCGGCTGATGGCCAGGTCACGGGACGCCGGGCGAGCCAGCAGCTACGTGATCCCTGGCCTCCCATTCATCCCGCCCTATCTCCCCTCCATGGGGTTCGTCGCTTCTCAGCGCGAACCAGCCCTGAACAGGGACAGCCTGTTCGACACCATCATCGCTGGCCCCATCGCCGTGCTCGCTCTCGCGCTGGTGCTTTTTGCGGTCGGGGACGTCACGGCGGTCCAGTCAGCTGTCACATTCGCCAGCTCGGGTCTCAACGGCACGACGGTCACAATCAACCCCAACGCGATCCAGATGGCGTTCGGTACGCTGCTGGGCCCGTTCACCCACTCGGTCGCGAACGGCTACGTCTCCGTGTCGCCCATCGAAGACGGCTCGGTGATCGGGTTCATCCTCGTGTTCATCACGCTCCTTCCGATGGCCTCCTACGACGGTGGGCTTCTGGCGTCAGCCGCGTGGGGGCAGAGGACTGCCAAGGTGGCGAGCTACCTCTCGATCCTGGTCCTGCTCGTGCTAGACACATGGACGTACTGGCCCATCGCGATAGTCGCGCTGATCCTGGTGGGGCGCCCCAATCAGCTGAAGCTGCAGGACGACGTGTCTCCCCTCTCGAAGTCGAGGAGATGGGTCCTCGTCGGGGCGATCGTGCTCGCCTTCCTCTGCCTCCCGATCCCGCAGAACCTGGCGACGCTGCCGCTACCCTGATTCCACGACGCACTCGGCGGCCCTTGGGATCACGTTCACCTTTCCTGATCTGCCGACCTTGTTCAGTATCCTTCCTACCGCCTCGCCCGACCCCTTCGCCGTCGCGAACCCGAGCTTCGAGCTCGCATACGTCTCGGGGAGCCCGGAAAGCAGCAGCATGTCGTACTCCTCTTTCAGCTTGTTCAGGTAGAACACGTCCTCCAGCCCTTCGACCGAGCGCCTCCTTACCTCCTCCAGCCTCCCTGTCACGAGCATCTCAAGGGCGGTCGAGCCCATCCCCTCTGTGCACTCTGCGACCAGCAGGATCGAGCCTGCCTTCCTCACTCCTTCGATGACGTTCCAGACCCCCCTTATCGCCGCGGAGAGCGTGTCGTCGTACCCTCTCCCCCCGCTCCCTATCACGATCCCCCTGGCCGGAGCCATCGGCACCTTGGCGAACGCGTTCTTGACCGCGTCGAAGGGCGCGTCCTCGAGGGTGACCCTGGCCCTGCCTCCCCTTGCGACGACCGTCAGAAACTTCGAGTCAGGTATCCTTGCAGCAAACGACTCCATGGATTCGTAAGCTTCGGTCTTCCGGAGCGGGCTCGGCTCCATCTCCTTCTTTGCCCCGCTCTTCCCCCTGGACACCCAGTTCAGGCACGCTTCCACTCTCGCGTCGACGAGACCGAAGAGCGGGTCGGGTCTGGCTGACCCTAGGAACAGCTTCGACCCTGGGGCGGAAAGCTCGGGCGAGAACATCGGCTCCCCTCCGTCTCCTTGGCGGAGCGGCGGCGGCAACGTCGAAATCCGCCCCTTCAGCTCGGGGACCGCAGACTCGACGCGCTTCGGCGCGGCGGAGAAGAACGCCTTTCCCTGCAGCTCGCCGAGCGTCGGGGTGAGTCCCTTCAGCACTTCTACTGTCGCCGGAGTTCCGTCGCAGATGAACATCTTCGACGCGCCCTTTGCCAGCTCGGCGACCCTCTCTGAGTCCATGGCGCCCGCTTCCGGCGCGGCGTCGGAGACGGCTCCCAGGTTCTCCGCCTGGATCGTGATGAGCGTCTCCACGCTCCCGTAAGGGATCCACAGCTCAGGCATACCTTCACTTCCCTCAGAGTTGCTTTTTAAGCGCAAGACTTGCCGCTATGGCATGGCCTGGAAGAGACGTAGCGGTCGTATCAGCGAGCTCGCCGAAGGACTGGTGAAGGTCGGAGCGCTGCAGTTCGGGGCGTTCTCCCTCCCAGACGGAAGGGACAGTTCCTACTACGTGAATCTGAGAGGGCTCCCAAGCTACCCTGGAGTGTACGGACTCGCCGTGGACTCGATCGCCGAGATAGTCTCCAAGAAGACCCAGAAGACGAACGCGATCTGCGCCGTCCCCGTCGCAGGTCTCCTCCTCGCGTCGCCGGTCGCGGTCGCGCTCAAGAAGCCCCTCGTGTACACCAGGATGGACAAGGCCGAAAACGAGCGGCTCGTCGAGGGAGAGCTGAGGCCCGGCTGGAACGTGGTCGTCGTCGGAGATCTCGCCACGTCGGGGAAGACCATCCTCGCCGCAGCAGACGCTGTGGAAGACGAGGGCGGAAAGGTGAGCTCGGCGGTGGTCCTCATCGACAGGCTCGAAGGGGCGAGGGAAAAGCTCAGCAAGAGGGGGATCGCCCTGCACGCCGTCACTGACATGGTGGAGCTCGCCGACACCCTTTACTCGACAGAGCTCATCACCAAAGACAACCTGAAGTCCATAACGAAGTCTGTGGGCCGCCGCCCGTAGGGCCGTCGCGCCCATCGGGGTGGACCCGGCTGACCCATGTCGCAAGGCTGCCTCAGGACAGATGGGCTGCGTACCGCGACCTGAGGCTGGAGGCCTTGAAGACCGATCCGGCGGCTTTCGGGAGCTCCTTTGAAGAGGAGGCTGGCTTCACCGAAGAGAAGTGGAAGGAAAGGATGGATGACGTCTTCTTCGCCTTCGCCGAAGGGACCCCCATCGGGATGCTGAGCATCGTGTTCAACGACAGGGTCAAGCGGAGGCACGCCGCCCACATCTTCGGGGTCTATGTGACCCCCAGGCACAGGCGGGCCGGGGCAGGCAGGGCGCTGCTGAAAGCCGCGCTGTCAGAAGCAAGGGAACACGGCGGCATAGTGAAGGTCCAGCTGGGGGTCGTCCCCCAAATGCGCGCCGCGGTGGCGCTGTACCGGAGCGCGGGGTTCAGGACCGTGGGCAGGGCGAAGAAGGAGATCAAGGTCGGACGGAGATACTACGACATGCTGACGATGGAGAAACTGCTCTAGCGGCTAAAATCAGGGGAGGGAAGAACCTAGTATACCATCAGGTTCTTCTCTTCGAGGGTCACGTGCAGGTTGTTGACCGCTCTGTAGACTTCGCTTTCCTTCTTCGCCCCGGTGCAGACGAGCTTCCCCGACGCGAACAGGAGGATGACAGTCTTAGGGTCGGCCATCCTGTGGATGAGGCCCGGGAACTGCTCTGGCTCGTACATCGACTTTGGAAGGACCCTTGCCGCCTCTTCGAGGTGGACTTTGCCTCCGAGGCTCGCCGACGCGACGATGTTCTGTATCTCCACGACGGCGTCGTTCTTGATGGGTATCTTCCCCTTCTTGAGCTGCCTCACCACCTCTTCGACCGCCTTCCTTGCCTGCTCCTCCGACTTGGCGCCCGTGCAGACCATCTTGCCTGAGCTGAAGATGAGGGTGGCTGTCTTGGGGTTCCTTAGCCTGAAAACGAGGCCCGGGAACTGGTCTGGATGGTACTCCACCGTGACGAAGTTCTTGGTGATCAGGTTGAGGTCTACTGTCTGGTTGATGGACGCGGAAGCGACTACGTTCTCGATGCTTACGATTGCCTTTGTCTGAGGCACGAGCGGTCTCGTTTTTTCTGAGTATATAAAGGGTATATAAGCGGAGGAGCCCCAAGGAGCAAAGAGCGCGAAGAGGACGCTCGTGCTTAGGAGGGGAGCGCTGCGCCCTGCTCCCGTGGCTCCTCCTTCTGTAGGGCCAGCGACGCGACCACGATGAGAAGTATGATGATCGATGGCAGGTAGTTGAACCACTGCGGGAGCCCGTACAGGTCCACATTGTACGCCAGCAGCTCGACATACGGTATCACGAACACGACCTTCCCCTCCAGGCACTGCTGGGTGATCGGGCTCATGGCGATGCCGCTCGCCTGGTCCGTGCTGGGGTTGTTGTCTCCCTCCGTGATCAAACCCTGGCTAGTGATCGCGACGACCCGGTGCACCACCGACTCGCCTCCCGACGAGCACAGGCCGTTGTAGACGATGATGTTCCCCACCTGCACCTGGCTGATGGGGACCGCTTGGATCACCACGAGGTCTCCCCCCTCCAGCGTGGGGAGCATGCTGTGGCCGTCCACCCTCCTTGTGTCGGCCTGGACGAAGAAAGCCCAGAGGATGAGTATCGTGAACGCGGCGACATACACCACGGTCCCCTTGGAGGCTACCTTCAAACCGAGTCCGGTCGAGGGACGAGCCGGTTAAATGTTTGAACAGGTGATTTGTTTTTATCGCCCCGGGGGCCGGTGTGGACTGTGAAGGCGTACCAGGTCCTCATCGCAGACGCGCTCCTCCTCGCCCTGCTGTTCTTCGTCGAGTCCGATCTGCAGGGGAGGGTAGCCTATGCGGAGACGGTCCACGGCCACACTTCCGGTTACATCCCGTCCTTCTCGTACTCCTTGTTCACCCAGGTGTTCACGATGACAGGCTCAGGCGTATCGCTGTCCAGCCCGCCCACCCTCGACTGGATTCAGGTCCTCGGCGCCGTGCTCATCGTTCTGAACTGCTGGTACCTCTACACGGTGCTCGCACATAACCGCAAGCCCGCTCCCCCAGCCACGCCGCAATAGACGGCCTCGGAAATACACTCGCTCACCCCCCGTCGTTTCGCCCCGATTTCTTGGACTAGATTCATATGCGAAAGGCCCGCTCGCCCCACCCGTGCCGGGTCCACTTCTTCTTCTCCTAGCAAGGAAGTCCGGGTCGGCAGAGCGCGCCGACCAGGCCATGATGGAGGTCGCCGAACTTTTCGGCTCCGTGGGCTCCGCCTCCGAGGAGGCCCTCGCCGCGCTTGCGCTCTGCAGGATGGGGGTGAGCCCGGAGACGGTGTCGAAGAGCCTCTCCTGGAAGGACTTCGAGAGCTTCTGTTCGAACATCCTCAGGGCCAAAGGGTACGCGGTCCGGGAGAACATTTACCTCAAGAAGCCCAGGGCCCAGATCGACGTCCTCGGCGTCTCCAGCCGGATATCGGTGGCTGTGGACTGCAAGCACTGGGCAAGGTCATCGGGGTACTCCTCTCTCGCAAGGGTAGTGGAGGCCCAGAAGGCGAGGGCGAGGCGGCTGCACGACACGCTGGACGCCATAGGTCCGATAGCCTCTGTGATACTGACCTTGGTCGACCAGGGCGCCAGGTTCGTGGACGGCGGAGCCATAGTCCCGGTGTTCGCCCTCGGTGACTTCCTGGACAACATAGACGCCCACGAAGCGCACCTGGAAATGGTCTGACGGGCGTCTAGACCGTAGCCGCGAACGGGGACGTGCTCTCGGAGATCTCTGCGTACACCTCGGCCGGGTTGGGCACGTCCTTGAGGACGAAGACCCCCTGCCCGAGGGACGACGTGTGGGTCCCCTTCCCCTTCTTCAGTGCGACGTAGATGCTTCCGCACTTGAAGCGCTTCGCGAGCGTCCCCTGTGCGATGCTGAGCTCCTGTATGTTCGTGTAAGCGATGAACTCCTCCTTTCTCAGCGGCCTCCTGATCGTTATGCCGCTCTCCCCAAGGGCGTACACCGTCGAGTCCTTGAAGAGCATATAGACCCCGATGACGCCGTAGGCCAGCCCAAGGAAGATCACGAACTTGAGGTAGGTCGACGGGTTGATCTGGAGGAACGGAGTGAGCAGACCTATCGCGATAGTCCCCTTGATGAGGGACTTGCTCACGTTGGACCTTAGCCGCTTCTCTTCCTGGGCTTCGGGCTTAGTAGAGGTAGCACGCCACATCTATGTCGCCCACCCTCTTCAGCGTAGGCTCCTTCTCCCTGCACTGGTCCATCACATAGGGACATCTCGGGTGGAACCTGCATCCTGTCGGGAGGTTCACGAGGCTCGGGACTTCTCCCGCCGGGGGCACGACGTCGTGCGTCTGTATCGTCGGTACTGACTTCAACAGCGCCTGGGTGTACGGGTGCTTCGGCTGCGAGATGACCTCCTCAGTCGGACCGGTCTCCACCACCTTCCCGGCGTACATGACAGCTATCTTGTCAGAGATGAAGCGCGCGACGGCGATGTTGTGCGTGATGAAGAGATAGGTGAGGTTGAGCTCGTCGTGTATCTTGGCCAGCAGGTTCAGGACCTGCGCTTGGACCGACGCGTCCAGCGCCGAGGTCGGCTCGTCGAGCACTATGAAAGTCGGGTTGGAGACGATCGCCCTGGCGACCGCGACGCGCTGCCTCTGGCCTCCTGACAGGTCCCTCGACCTCCTCTGTGCGAAAGTGGCGGCGTCCAGTCCCACCAGAGAAAGCGCGGTCTCGAACTGGGCCTGCTTCTGCTCCTTGCTCGCATGCGACCTCGCGAGAGGCTCGGTGACTATGTCCTTGATCGGCATCCTGGGGTCGAGGCTGTCGGTCGGGTTCTGGAAGACCATCTGCACCTGGCGCCTGACTTTCTTCCACTGCTTCTTGGTCATCTTCTCTCCAAGGAAGTAGATTTCTCCATCAGTAGGGGTCTCTAGGGTCGAGAGCATTCTGCCGAGGGTCGTCTTCCCGCTCCCGCTCTCTCCGACAAGGGCGAGCACTTCGCCGGCGGCTATGTCGAAATCCACCCCGTCCACAGCCTTCACGTACACCCTCGGGGCCCTGGAGACGAGGGACATCAGGAACCCCTTCTTGCTCGCCTCGAACCATTTGGTCAGCCCCTGGGTCTTGAAGACTGACTCAGTCAAAGAGATGGCACCTCAGCGTCCTGTCGTCGGCCTGCGAGTATCCCGGGTTCTCCGTCCTGCAGACGTCCATGACTTTCGGACACCTCGGATGGAACCTGCACCCGGTGGGCGGGGCTAGCATGTTCGGAGGAGACCCGGGGATCGCGATCAGGTCTCCCTGGGCCCTGGACTTCGTCGGGATGCTGTTGACAAGCGCGACCGTGTAGGGGTGGAGGGGGGAACCCACGACCTTCTCGACGGGGCCCGTCTCTGAAAGCTCCCCTGCGTACATCACGATGAACCTGTTGGCGACGGTGTATGCGACGGCCATGTCGTGGGTGATGAAGAGCACCGACATCCCGTACTCCTTCTTCAGCTCGTTGATTAGCTTGATGACCTGGGCCTGGATCGTCACGTCCAGCGCCGAGGTCGGCTCGTCGGCTATGAGCAGCTTCGGCTTCATCAGCAGCGCCATGGCGATCACCACCCTCTGGATCTGTCCCCCGGAGAGCTGATGCGGATACCTCTCCATGATGACCTCAGGGTCCGGCATCCTCACCGACCCGAGCCCGTCCACTATCTCTTTGTACGTCGCCTTCTCATCGAACGTCTTCCCCGCCTTCCTCTGCTTGAGCGCGAGCCCTTCCATGAGCTGGGTGCTGACCCTCTTGACCGGGTTCAGGCTGTTCAGCGGGTCCTGGAAGATCATGAAGGCGTCGGTCCCTCTCATCATCCTGACCTCGGCCGGCTTCATCTTGAGGATGTCTTTTCCGTCGAGGAGGACGCTCCCTTCGGCCCTGGCGTTAGGGGGGAGGAGCCTCACGATAGAGTGCCCGAGCGTGGACTTCCCGCACCCGCTCTCGCCGACGATGGCGACGCTCTCTCCCTTGTCCAGGGTGAAGTCTAGGCTCCTTACCGCTTCAAGCCTGCCGTATATTGTCCTGTAGCTGACCTTCAGTCCCTTGACGTCCAGAAGCAAGTTAGTAGGATAGCCTCCCACCAACCAAGTCCTGAATCCTGTCGCCTACTATCGAGAAGCAGACGACCACGAGCATGATCGCTAAGGCCGGGAAGAGGGCCCACCACCACGCGCCCGGTACGTATGACAATCCGTCAGAGGTCATCGACCCCCACTCGGGCACGCCGATCTGGAGCCCGATGCCGAGGAAGGCGAGCGTGGAGTAGGTCAGGATGACGTTGCCCAGGTCGAGCGACGCGATCGCGATGATCGGGTCTATGGTGTTGGGGAAGATGTGCCTGGACATCACCCTAAGTGAGCTGATGCCGCTCAGCTTCGACGCTTCCACATACCCTCTGTTGCGCTCCCTCAGAGTCTGGGCCCTGAAGAAACGCGCATACGGCGGCCACCAGACCACGACCAGGGCGATGAGCACCACGGTGTATCCGTTCCCGAGGAGTATCGCGAGCGCGATGGCCAGGAATATCGCGGGGAACGCGAGGAACGCGTCGGTCACCCTCATCAGCACTTCGTCCGCCCACCCTCCGACGTATCCGGCCGATATCCCTGCGAGCATCCCGATGATGATCGCCGAGGCTACCACCAGGAGCGCCGCCATGGCGTCCCTCGGCGCCGCGTAGAGGATCTGGGACAGTATGCTCCGTCCCTCGTAGTCGAATCCGAGCAGCGCCGCAAGGCTCCCCAAGTTCGGTGCGATCAGAGAGTTATGGAAGTTGACCTCCAACGGGTTGGACGGGAGGAGGACCCATCCCAGGTATTGCATCCTCAGGTACCCTCCTACGACTTGGAGGACCCCTTCGACCGCCGCGAAGACGAAGAACGCCCCGATGATGACCATCCCTGCCAGCGCCGACTTGTCCTTCCGGAGGAACTTCAGGACGAAACTTGCGCCGCTCGACTCGCCGAGCGGCACCTCGGCTTCATTTGAGGACACAGTAGCCGACTGGGCGGTCGCGGCGTCGACCATCTTCTCGACCCGGCTCTTCCAGAGCCGCAACCTAGGTCAGCCTCACTCTCGGGTCCATGACTCCGTAGAGAATGTCGGCGATGAAGTTCGCGATGATGACCGACAGTCCGATGATTATCGTGATCGCAAGGACGGCCGGATAATCGAACGCGTACACCGCCTGCAAGGTGAAGTACCCGATGCCGTGGTAGTTGAAAATGTATTCGACCACCAGCGCCCCTCCGACGGCGAAAGCGAACGTGATGGCGATCAGAGTGATGATGGGGATGATGGCGTTCCTGAAGGCGGTCCCGTACACCACGCTCCTCTTGGGGAGGCCCTTCATGTACGCCAGCTTGACGTAGTCCTTGTCGAGGGCGTCTATCATACTCGCTCTTGTGATCCTGGTTATCGAGCCGAAGCTGATGACGGCGATGGTCAGAGCGGGGAGCACCAGGTGCTGCAGGTAACTGTAGAGGTACACCCAGTTCTGGGCGAGTATCGAGTCCACCATCGGCAGCCCCGTTACCACTGGGGGCGCGGTCAGGGTGAGGTTCGCGATGTTCCCTGTAGGCAGGAGGTTAAGATAATACGCGAGGATGAGCTGGAAGACGATCGCCGCCAAGAACGGGGGCGCTGCCCACGTCATCAGGTAGAGTCCCTTTATGCCGTAGTCGGTCTTGGTGTTCCTGTTGGACGCCGCGATCGCCCCGGTGAAGATCCCGATCACGACGCCTAGGACGCTCCCGACCACCACCATCTCCAAAGTGATCGGAAGGAACCTCGCGAGGACCTGAAGCTCTGGAAGCTGGTAGATCGTGTCGGTGCCAAGGTTCCCCTGGAACACCCCGATCACGTAATTCCAGAACTGGATGTAAATCGGCTGGTCGAGCCCATATCTGTGAGCCAGCTGGAGGCAGAAGGACTGGCTGATGCACCCTCTTCCTGTGTAGAAGTGCGCCAGGTCTTCGGGAGTCGGGGCTACTATGTGGACTATGACGAAGATGAGCGCAATCATCAGGATAATCGTGACTACGGCGTTTACGGCTCTTCTTGCAACGAACAGGGGGAACCGAGAAACCAAGTCCCTGACTTGAGCCGAAGCGCGTTTCAACGCCTTTTATAGATTGTTAACAGCGCGCCATCTACGGAAAGCTAGCGAATCCGGGACGTCGTTTTCCGATTCGGTTGTCCTTAGATTGGGAAAAACGCCGATGGCGGCTTCGGCGAAACGGTTTTAATGCTAATCTGCGCTATTAGGCGGGCAGGAACTTGGGCATAACTGATGGGATCACAATCCATGGACCATTCAGGCTGAAGTTGCTCTACTACCTGGTCATCCGGCCGAGGACCCCGACTGAGCTCGCTTCGCTCGAGAACAAGCACCTCAGCGACATCAGCAGGGGGCTGGGGAAGCTGCGGAAAGACGGTCTCGTGGAGTTCGCTTCGAGCGGCGCCAGGGAGCGCTACTACAGGCCCACTCAGGAAGGATACGTGCTGCTATACGCCAGCATGCGCCAGGGCAGATAACCCCTCACGACGGAGTCACGTTTCTGCAAAAATCTCAACAACATCGTCTCATCTGCTAACAATACTTAAATAAAGTTCGAGAGGTTCGCGGCTCGAGAATGAACGTAAAGCAAAGAGAAGCAATTTCAACAGCAGCAACAGTTGCAATCATCGTAGTAATCATCGTCATCGCAGGTGTAGCAGCATATTTCGTCCTCGTCCCAGGGTCGACGTCTTCGACGACGACCACCACGTCTAGCGTTCAAACGACCACCACCTCTAGTGTCGCGACGACTACAACCACAACCTCGTCACTCTACGGTCCGACCAACTCCAGCCTTCTGGTCGACGAGTCGCAGGGAGCAGCGTATGACTCTCTGGACCCGCAGTACGCGTTCTACCTGCAGGATACTGCAATGCTGAACGCCGTATACCAGAACCTGATCGAGCTGAACGGATCTTCGGGTAACGTGTTCCAGCCTGTCCTCGCGGACAGCTACAACGTCAACCTCAACGGTGGAGCGACCAACTCGTTCAACATCAGACCGAACGTCTGGTTCTCCAACGGCGACAACTTCAGCTCGTATGACGTCTGGTTCACCATAGTCAGGAACCTGTACATGAACGCTCCAAGCTTCATCGCAGGTTTCAACTGGAACCAGATCATCTACAACCTGACGGCAGGCGGGTCTGAGTATTCGGACTCGTACTGTTGGAACAATGCGGGCCTTGGTCTGCCAGCCGGACTGGCTGACGCCATCGCCTCAGTGACAGGTAAGGCAGCGAACCTAGAGACAGTGGCCAGCTGCAACCTTGCATCTAGCATTGTAGGACAGATGTTGTCGAACTTCAACCCATCCAACTCGACTCAGGCTGCGATCATGGCGTATGCCAACCAGGCAGTCGTGGCGCCTAACTCCACCACATTCGTCGCGAACTACTTCAAGCCCTTGGGCACTTTCGGCCTAGAGCTCTGGAGCGGCTTCGACGGTCAGAACGTGGTAGACCCGGCGTTCGTCGATGCGCACGGTGGTGTCGTCAATAACACCCTGAACTCGTACATCAACCTCAACGGTGCGATCGGCACCGGGCCATACATGATAAAGTCGGTAGGTGCAGGGCTCGCTCCAGTGACCTTCGTTGCAACACCCCACTACTGGGGCGCTTACAGCGCGGCGATCACCGGCAACGCGTCCATGACCGACGCGGCTCCGGCAAAGATCAACACCATCATCTACAACGTGGCGCCGTCTGACACTGCCCTGATCCAGGACTTTGCGACCAACAAGGCGCAGCTCTCCACTGAGAGCATCCAGGAGTACGGACAGATGTACAACGCGTTCCACGCGAACCAGCCGTCATTCGCGTTCAACCAGATCCACAAGTCAGAGGGAGCGTTCCCGTTCGGCTCGTGGTTCCTGATGAACACGGTGACCACCCCGACCAACATCACCGCATTCAGACTCGGGTGGGAGAGCGCAATCAACTACACTGAGTTGAACCTCCCCAACTACTACAACGGCCAGGCGTATGGCACCTACTTCATAGGTGCGCTTACTCCGGCGTTCGGTAGCTACTACAACCCGGCTAACTACAGCCCAGCGTCCTACAACACCACTGCCGCATTCAACTACTTCCAGGCAGCAGGAATGCAAGGCAACTTCTACACGGTGGTGCCAGCAGCCTTTACCCTGTCCAACGGGACCTCGATCGCTGCAGGTACAGTGATCGGCAACCCGAACGGACAACAGCTAGCTCCTTTGAAGCTCTACTACACTGTCCCACTGCTCACTGAGCTGAAGGGACAGCTGCAGGGCATCGAAGCGAACCTAGGCCTGTTCGGTATCGGCGCGGTTCCGTACGGCATCACTTCTGCAGAGAGCAACATCCTGACTTCCAACGCACAGACCTTCCCGCAGGTTGAGATCCTCGGCTGGGGACCGGACTACGCAGACCCGTTCCTTGCAATGTACGAGCCACTCCTCCTGCCGTCTCCGTACAACGGTTGGTTCACCAACTCCACGGTGGAAGCTGAGGTCGCAGCTTGCGACTTCGCTGTCGGCGCCCAGGTAAACGCCTGCGCCCTCACTCTGGAGCAGATGACCATCCAGAACGGTCTGTTCCCGCCATTCCCCAACATCCCAACCTACTACTTCTTCATCCAGCCCTATGTTCAGGGATTCGTGAACAACCCGTACGTAGGATACTGGTACAACCAGATATACTATCAGCCTGTTCAGACCTAGAACACATCAATAAGGTCCTAGGCCTCGCGGTCTAGGACTCCCTTTCTGTTATATTTGAAATCCCAGCGCAAGCTATGTGGTTCGCCGGTCTGCGCGTGCTAACAAACTATATGCACCGCTTCCCACAGCGCCATGCGTTTGCCGACCTCAAAGCAGTTCAGCGCCGAATCTCAGGACGCGGACCAGCCGAAGATAGCTAGGGTGTGGCACGGCGTCACTCCCAGGGTGAAACGGGAGGAGTTCATCAGATATGTGGGGGTCACTGGGATGAAGGACCTTCGGAGCACCAAAGGGAACCGCGGCGCCTATCTGTTCACCAGGGACGTGGGCGACAACACGGAGTTCCTTCTCATCTCCCTATGGGACTCGGCCGAGTCGATAAAGGGGTTCGCAGGGACCGACATCAAGCAGGCGAGATACTACAAGAAGGACAGCGAATACCTGGCCGAGCTCGAGCCCAGCGTCACGCACTTCGAAGTCGCAGGGAACGTCTAGGTCGCAGGGGGCGCGAGCCTGTGCCTCCCTCCGGAGACGACGACCGTCTTCGGGAACGGCCGCATGTTGTATGTGCTCGCCATGGCGGTCCCGTAGGCGCCCGTATCGAGGATCGCTATCAGGTCCCCTTTTGACAACGAGACCCCGAGAGACACTCCCGACCCGAAGGTGTCGGTAGTCTCGCACACGGGTCCCCCGATGTCATAGACGACTGACGACTCCTCTCTGTCCTTGGTCGAAGCCGCCACTATCCTGTGGCGGGCTCCATAGAGAGCGGGCCGGAGGAACGTGTTCATCCCCGCATCTACGAGCGCCCAGTTGGTCGCTCCCGCCCTCTTCACGTAGTTCACTTTGGTGAGGAGAACCGTCGAATCCGCGACTATCCATCTTCCAAGCTCGAATACGAGGCGAGACCTCCTCTTCGAAGCGGAACGCGCGAACGTCCCCGCCGTCGCGTCGGCGTAGTCGCTCAGGCTCATCTCTTTCCCTTCTCCATAGTCGACCCCGAGCCCCCCTCCAACGTTGAACTCACGTATCTCGACCCCGGACCGACTGAGCTCGTCAGAGAGGGCCAGGAGCTCTTCCGTCTCTCTCCTGAACACCGACGGGTCTGATATCTGCGACCCGACATGGGAATGAAGGCCCGATATCTTGACCCTACGGAGCTCGGAGGCGTGGCTTTCGCAGAACTCTACCACCTCTTCCCTTGGAACCCCGAACTTGTGGGACCTCCCTCCTGTCGCGAGCCCGGCGTGGGTGTCGGCGAGGATCCCGAAGTTCACCCTGAACCCTACCCTGCACCCTTCGACCTTCAGCCCCGCACAGATCTCCTCGATGTCGAGCACCTCCTGGACCGACTCCGCGTTGATCATCCCTATCCTCATCCTGACGGCCGCAGTCAGATCCTCCTCAGACTTGCTGGGTCCGTCGAGGACGATGTCCCTCGCTCTGACCCCCGCCGCCCGCGCGAGCCTCAGCCCGTTCGCGGATACGACGGTCGCGCCAGCTCCCCGCGACGCCAGCGCCTTCAGGATGGCGGGGGTAGAATTCGACTTGTATGCGAACGCTATCAGGACGTCCGGGTGCCTGGATGACAGCTCGTCCTCCGCGGCTTTCAGCTTCCGCGTCACCCTGTCCAGCTCGGTCACGTAGAGGGGGGTTCCGTACTTCTCGGCGAGGTCCTTCGCCTCGAACCCGCCGACGGAGAGCGAGCCTCTGCTGATCTCCAGGTGAGGGCGGTCGCTCATCGACGCCCGCACGGCCAGGGAGTTATTTTTCCGTTGCCCGCCGAACGGTTATAACGCGACCGAGGGTCCGCACACCCGTGAAGAGGGTAGCCTTCGGGGTCGCGGACGTCAGGCGCAAGCCGAAGTTCAGGTCCGAGAGGATCTCCCAGCTGATCTTCGGGGAAGAGGTGAAGGCGCTAGGGAACGAGGACGGGTATCTCCGCGTCGTGGGACCGGACGGTCTCGAGGGGTACATGCAGGAAACGCTCCTAAGCGACGCGTCGGGCGATCCGAAGTACAAGCTCGCTTCAAGGCACTCGTCCGGGGGCCTGCTCCTCCCGTTCGGGTCATACCTGACCGAAGAGGAGGCATCGCGGTTCAAAGTGCCCAAGAGGCTCCTCGTCCCTGTCGGTTCGAAGCACGAACCGACGAAGCTCGCGGAGGCTTTCCTCGGCGTCCCGTATCTCTGGGGTGGGACGTCGGACTTTGGCTACGACTGCTCGGGGTTCACCCAGAGGCTCTACCGTTTCTCCGGCGTGGAGCTGCCCAGAAACTCGAACTGGCAGAGAGACGCGGGCAAGAAGGTCAAGGGCTTCGACGAAGCGAAACCTGGAGACCTCGTCTTCTTCGCGGGCCATGTCGCGCTGCTTCTTCACGGGCGCGCCATAATCCATGCGAACCTGAGCCACGGAGGAGTGTCCGTGACCGACCTTTCAGACGGGAGCCGCTACTCTCGGCACCTGATGGACATATTCCAGGGCATCCGCCGATTCAGGTGACGCTTTTCCGCAAAAGCATAAGTCGCAGGGCGCGCCGCTGAACCTGTTGAGCCAGGGAAACACCCTTCCCCTGAAGGTGCCTCGTGAGCGCGAGCCTGAGTCCCGCCGCAGGAGGAACATAGTCGTCCTCGTGGCGGTGGTGGCGGTCGTCCTCATCCTATCCGCGTTCTTGGGGGTGCTCCCAGGGTTCGGTTCCAGGGCGACGACGGTCGTAGACAGCAACATCGACGTCCTCCTGACGGCGTGCGTGTCCTACCAGGTCGCCGTTCCAGCGGGAGGGAGCCCGGTCCTCCAGGGGAGTTTCCAGGTCCTCGGGGGCACCTCCAACCAGGTCCAGGTACTGGTCATGAGCGCCCAAGCGTACTCGACGCTCGAGCACAGCTGCGGCGTCGTGGCCGGCTCCGGAAACGAGACCTTCGTCTACAACAGCGGCGCCGTCAACTCGGGCGCCTTCAGCGTCACCCTGAGCGGAGGAGCGACCTACTACCTCGTCTATAACAACCCACAGCTGTACAACAATGTGCTCACGACGAAGGTCGTGCTGCAGTAAACCGCGGCTCTCAGCCTGTGACCGACCGTAGGACAGACGGGTCGAGGGAGACGGAACCTGCCCTGACCATGCCTTCGGTGAGCCGGACGTAGTTTGGCTCTTCGTCGCACACCTCTCTCAACATCTTCAATCCCTTCGCCTTCTCTTTCCCCGATCCGATGAGGCCGATGGCCACCCAGTACTTCAGCTCCAGGACTTCGGGGACGAGCTCCATCCCCTTTGTGTAGGCTTCCAGGGCCTCTTGCATGCGGTTGGAACTGAAGAGGTCGTCGCCCTTGTCGATCCATCTGTATCCCGTCTGGTAGCGCAGGAGCCGCCTGAGCTCCCTCAGAGGCTCAGGGTGGTCCTCGACCCGGAGGTCTACCAACTTCCCTTCCCAGCCGTTCGGGCGGAGGTCCGGCCCGACAACCAGTATCGCCGCCGACTGCTTTCCGCGAAGGTCTCCTCCCTCTTCCTGTGCCGCGTCGAGGGCAGCCACCAGCCTCTCGGGGAGGGGGAGCTCCCCCCTCGAGTCGAACGCGCTCTTCATCGACCCCCACACCCTGTCGTTGGCCATGATGTTCCCCTGGCAGCTGAACCCGTTCCCGACGGAGTGGCCGGCGTCAGGAATGCACCTGCTGCCGGTGTGGGCGGCGACCCGTCCCCTCGAGTCGACCATCGCGACCTGTCTGACCTCGGGCTTGACGTCCCCTTTGAGGAGAGAGGCCAACGCCTCCGGCGCGCTCAGCCCGCCCGCCATCAGCTCCAAACCCAGCGGGCCGTACTTCGGGTCCACCATGGCTTGGGTCGCGACCGCACCGACCCCGGCCCGCGCCCAGGTGACGACCGACCCAACCGAGAAGTAATGCGACTGGACCGCGACCCCGATCTCCCCCGTCTTCTCGTCCCTCGCCACTATGGAGAATGTCAGAGGTCCTCGCCGCCAAAGCGGGAAACGCGTTATTAAACGGCAGGCCTCCAGCGTGGCATTGGTAAGGGTCGTCCTCTGCGGGATGGGCGCCATCGGGACCGAGATCCTAAGGCACCTTCTCGAAAGGGGGCACGACGTGGTCGCGGTGATAGACCCTGACCCGGCGAAGGCGGGGAAGACGATCGCCGAGGTGACCGGGCTCCCCCTGGGAGTGAGGATACAGCAGTCTGTCCAGCAGGCGCAGTTCGGGGACGCCGAGGTCGCCGTCTATTCGGCCAGATCTAGGATAGGGGACGTCGCCTCCGAGATAGGGGCGCTCCTCTCATCGGGGCTCGACGTCGTCACGACCTCTGAAGAGATGGCCTATCCGAGCCACGCGAGGGCCGACGAAGCAGGGCGGCTCGACTCGCTCGCCCGGGAGAAGGGCGTCACCGTCGTCGGCGTGGGGGTGAACCCGGGCTTCATCATGGACTGGGTCCCGTCGGTGATAGCGTCCGCGTCCAAGAACCCGACCAGGATACATGTCGTCCGGAGCGTAGACATCTCGCGGAGGCGCCAGCAGCTCGTCAACAAGACAGGGGTGGGGATGACCCGGTCCAAGTTCGAGAAGGAGCTGGAGGAGGGGAAGCTGGGGCACATCGGCCTGGCCGAGTCGGCCCACCTCGTCGCTCTCTCGCTCGGCGAGGAGCTCAAGGAAGTGAGCCAGGGAGTCTTTCCGGTGATGGGGTCGGAAGACTACGTCATGGGGGTGCGGCAGTTCGCAGAAGGGAAAGCGGGGAAGTGCACCATCCGCCTCGACCTCGAGATGACGACCACGTCCGCCGACTTCGACGTCATAGAGGTGGCGGGAGACCCGGCCATCAAGGTCCGGTTCGAGAAGGGGGTGTTCGGAGACTCCGCCACCGTGGCGGTGGCGGTCCACGCGGTGGAGAGGGTCGGCAGGGCTCCTCCCGGTCTGATAACGGTCCTCGACCTCCCGCTGTCTGTGCGCCGAAGCTAGAGACAGCTTATAACGGAACGGCGGTCCGGACTTTCGGAGCGATGAAGTAACAGAGTTACGGGAAGGTCCAAATGTCCTGAAGGCATTAGACTGAGCTCCATTACGTCTTGTAAATCACGTTCAGCCCGACGCTCTCGTCGAACCGCCTGACCGCCTTGTTGGTCGTCGGGGTCACCACGAGCTCCAGGAGAGGATGAACCGTCGCTGACACGACGTGCCCTCCGATCACTGACATGTCCCTCCTCCCGAACGTCCCGTGCAGATGGACGAAGGGCTTCCCGTCCTTGACTGTGACGTTCCCGAGCAGGCTCGTCACTTCGAGCTCTTCGTGGTAATCGTGGTCTTCGTACTTCTTCGTGCCGTGGTTGAAGTACGCGACGCGCAGCTCGTCCACGCCGCCTATCGCGGAGAGGAGCGCCGTCGATATCTTCTCTTTCGCCGCAAGCGAGACCACAGCTTCTGGGAGCTTCGACCCGGACTTCAGGTTGAATATCTTTGCCAACCCCCCGGCGCTTCCGCGAGTCAATAAAAGGGTAGACGCCGCGGAGGAGAACGGACAGTTTCATGGAACTCCCGTTTCGTCGTCGATTCACTGAAGAAGCCTTTTCATACCATCCGGGCCACCTTGAAACATAGCACATGCAGGAATTGCAAAAACCTCTTGGACCCGCGATCAGCGTCAAGGGGCTCACTCGGGAGTATGTCACGCGCAACTTCTTCGGAGGGGTCGCCAGGACGACTTCGGCCCTTTCCGGGATAGACTTCGAAGTGGCGAACGGGGAGCTCTTCGGGCTCATCGGTCCGAACGGGGCGGGAAAGACCACCACGATCAAGATCCTGACCACCCTGCTCACGCCGACGGGGGGTGACGCGAGGATCCTCGGGCTTGACGTCAGGAAGGACCTCTATGAAATCAGGAGGCGCATCGGAATAGTGTTCGGCGGAGAGAGGGGCCTGTACAACAGGGTCTCCGCGGTGGACAACTTGCGTTATTTCTCGGACCTCTACGGGGTCGACTCGTCGGTCGCGAGAAAACGGATCCCGGAGCTGCTCGAAGTGGTCGGCCTTTCTGACCGCGCCCAGGAGAAGGTGGAGAAGTACTCCAGGGGGATGAAGCAGCGCCTCCACATAGCGAAGGCGCTCGTGCACGACCCTGAGCTCATATTCCTGGACGAGCCGACCATCGGCCTCGACCCCGGAGGCGCCCGCGACATCCGCAACATGGTCAGAGACCTGAAGGCCCAGGGGAAGACGATACTGCTCACGACGCACTACATGTTCGAGGCAGAGGAGCTCTGCCAGCGCATCGCTGTCATATCCAAGGGGAAGATAGTGGCCCTGGACACGCCCTCCGAGCTGAAGAACATGGTCAGGGACATCTCTGTCATAGAGCTCAGGACATTCGAGGCCACCATGGACTACGTGGAAGCCCTGAGGAAGCTTCCGAACGTGGTGAGGGTCGTCGCCGACCTCGACTCCGAGCAGCAGACCATCCGCGTCCAGACCCCGCTGGGAGCCGACCTGCTCCCGAAGGTCACCGCGGCGCTTCCCGCTGGTGCGAGGATCATCGACAGGACGATAAAGGAGCCGACCCTCGAGGACGCGTACCTCAGGCTGGTGGAAGAGTAGTGGCGACGATGCACGAGCTGACCCCGGGGAAACAGACCCAGGGCCGGGTCGGGAGGGTGATCCAGGTGCTGAGGGCTTCGGTCTTCCTCACCAGCAAGCTCTTCTTCGCCGACCCCCAGTGGCTGATACCGAACATCATCGCGCCGTTCATATTCACGCTGGTGGCGTTCTTCCTCTTCAGCGGCCAGACGTCGGGGAGCTCGTTCCTCCTCTACCTCGTCCTGGGCTCGGGGTTGATGGGGATGTGGGGGACCACCATCTATGCCTCGGCGAACTCCATCGGGTTCGACAGGTGGAACGGGACGATGGAGTCCACGCTGGCGGCGCCCATCCCTCTCTCCTGGATCGCCCTAGGGCGGGTGCTCTTCAACACCCTGCAGGGGGTGCTCAACGCCGTCTTCATCCTGGTCATCGGGCTGGTCTGGTTCAGGGTCGGCTTCACCCTCGTCAACCCCCCCGCCTTCTTCTTCGCGTCCATCATGACCTTCCTGTCGCTCTCCGCGTTCGGGCTGCTCATGACGACCATCCTCCTCCTTTCCAGGAAGGGCGGGTTCATCACGAACTCGATGGAAATCCCGGTGTACATCGCGACGGGCACCATGTTCCCGGTCATCCTCCTCCCGGTGGTGTATCTCCCGTTCGCGTTCATGCTCGCCCCCACCTGGGGGATCGAGGCCATCAGGCTCGCCGCGCTACCGGGCTACGTCGGGCTCCCCACGACTTACACGGTGGACATGACCATCATGGTGGCGGAGACGTTCGCCTATCTCGCGCTGGCCTTCTTCCTTTTCAAACGGGTCGAGGCGTACGCCAAGAAGATGGGGACCCTTGAAGAGTACTGACGGGAAGAGCGGGCTCCTGAGCGCAGACTCGAGGCTGCAGATGGCCTGGAGGGTGTTCAGGGGCGCCTTCTTCTTCGGCCGCAAGGGGCTGATCATCTGGGACAGCTGGGACATGTGGGTGATGCAGATCTTCATCACCCCCATCGCGCAGATCGGGTTCTTCGCTTTCCTCTCTGTCTACCTGAAGTACCCTTCCTCGGTCACGCAGTTCATAGTCATCGGGAACGCGCTGCAGTCGATGTCGTTCTCCGCAGTGTTCGCCGTGGCCAACATCACGTCCCAAGACAAGTGGCAGGGTACCCTCCCGAGCACGCTCGTCACCCCAGCGAACAGGATGGCCCTGTTCATAGGGCGCGCATGGTTCCAGGTCCTTCTCTCGGCCCTCATAGCCGCCGCGGGGCTGCTCTACGCCGGCACCGTCTTCGGCGTCTCTTTCGCGCAGGCAGACTTCGCGGGCGTCGCGCTGGTGGTGATCCTCACCAGCGTCGCGATGATCAGCTTCGGGCTGCTCATCAGCGCCGTAGGGCTATACATGAGGACCGCGCTCATAGTGGCGAACATATTCCTCTTCGTCACCCTGCTCCTCAGCGGGGTCAACTTCCCCGTGTCGGAGCTCCCCGTATGGCTCCAGCCTGTCGCCTGGGTGATACCGCTCACGTATGGGACCGAAGCTGTGAGGATGGCCATCTCGGGGGCGTCCCTGCAGGCGCTGCTGCCTGTCCTCGGCTGGGAGGCGCTCGACGGCCTCGTGGTCCTCATCGTGGGATTCAGCCTCTTCTCGGCGTTCGAGTCCCTCTCTCGCAAGACCGGAAGGTTCGAAGAGTACTAACCCGTCCGTCCCGCCGTTGAAGGTCAACCTGGGCAAGCCCGGGATCAGGGCCCTGGGGGTCGCTGAGAGCTTCCGGCACGGCCAGAAGAGGTCGGTGCTCGCGGGGGTCGTGATGAGGGGCGACCTGGTCGTCGACGGGGTCGCCTTCGGGCGGACGAGCGTGGGGGGCGACGACGCGACAGGCTCTATCGCCTCTCTATACCGTCGTCTCGCACGGAACGACGTAAACGTGATAGTCGTGTCCGGGGCGATACTCAGCCTGTACAACATAGTCGACGTGGACGGCCTTTCGGCGCGGACGCGGCTCCCGGTCGTGTGCCTGACCTACAAGGAGACGTCGGGAATAGAGGAGTCGATCAGAAGGCACTTCCCTGGCGCGGCGGGACCGAAGCTGGACGCCTACCGGAAGCTCGGCAAGAGGACCTCGGTGGCGTTGAAGACAGGGAAGAGGGTGTTCATCAGGGCTTCGGGGCTGGAGACGCCGGAGGCGAAGAAGGTGCTCGACGCCTTCACCCTGCAGGGTTCTGTGCCGGAGCCGGTCAGGCTGGCGAAGCTGCTGGCGAGGGCGGCGCTCGCGGGCCGAAGCTGAGCTCCTGGAGGTACGGTAGTGGCGTTTGCGCTCTAGGCGGCAAGCACTGTCACTTCACCCCTCATCCAGGGGTGATAGCTGCAGTGGTAGACGTACGTGCCAGGGACGGTGAAGGTGTAGGTGAACGAGTTGCCGGCAGACGTCCCAGGGCATGAGGCGCCGACCCCGTTAAGGCACCCGCTGTCGAACGACGCCGGGTCGCCGCTCACCGAAGTCACGGTGTGGAATGAGGAGTCCATGTTCGTCCATGTCACGGTGTTGTTGACCCCGATGACCACCGTGATGTTCACCGGGCTGTAACCATAGAGCTGCGTGCTCCCCGAGCTGTAGCCCGAGTACGGGACGGACGCTCCCGAAACGATCGTCGCCTGCACGGCGGACGACGAAGCTGAAGCGGAGCTGCTCGCAGCCGAGGTCGTGGTCGAGCCGGCGCTGGGGGTCGGGCTCGCGCCTGAGCCCTGGATCACTATGATCTTCCCCTGCATCCACGGGTGATAGTCGCAGTGGTAAAGGTAGGTCCCAGCCACGGTGAAGGTGAACTGGTAGCTGCTTGCCCCGCTCGAGGGACATGTCGCTCCCTGGCCGTTGATGCACCCGCTGTCGAACGACGCCGGGTCGCCGGTGTTGGAGGTGGCGGTGTGGAACGCCACGTCCTGGTTCGTGAAGACGACGGTGTTGTTGACCCCTATCACGACGGTCAGAGTCAGGGGGGAGTATCCGTAGAGCTGAGTGCTCCCGGAAGCGTATCCAGAGTAGGGCGAGCTGGCCCCTGAGATCATTGTCACGTTGACGCACTCCGAGGGGCTGGTCTGGCAGTTGACTCCTGCCGACGAGCTCGTCGTCGTGGTGATCGTCAACAGCTGGCTCGGCGCGACTTCGAACTGGTAGAACCCGATGACGCCGACAGCTCCGATGATAAGCAGGGCGACTATAACTCCAACCGCGGTCGAGCCCTTTGCGCTCATATCGGACAAAACCGGCTTCTTTCCAGATTGGTTTTAAGGATTTTCGGGCGCGGGGGGAATTCATCCAACGAAACCGAACCCTAAAAAACGTCTCCAAGCGCCCCCGTCTGTGGATATCTGATGGCGGAGGAATCAAAGGAAAAGGCCTCCCAGAACGCCGCATCTACAGAGGAGAAGAAGACGCCCGTCCCCGTTGCCCCCGCGCCTGTCCCGCCGCGCCCCGCTATGCCGGCGGCCGCAGCTCCGCCCCTTCCGCCCAGGCCCGCTCCGCTGCCGCCGAGGTCTGCGCCACCCCCCTTGCCGCCGTCCAAGCCCGCCCAGCAGAGCTCGGGGAGGAGGACGTTCGTCAAGCTCGCTTTCCTCGCGGGCGCCGTGCTTTCGATAATCCCGTTCGTCCCGTGGGGACAGTATCTCTCTTCGACGATCAGGACAGGCTCCGCCCAGCAGACCCTGGTGCAAAAGGTGGTCGTCGACGACCTCCCGAGCAAGTACGGGGCCGCCGCGGGCCAGACCGCCAACATCAACGACCTCGTCACCTTCCCCCCGAACGACCATTGGGTGATCACATACCCTACCTCCGGAGACCCCACCGTCGACGCTGAAAACCCAGACACGTTCCAGAAGTTCGAGCTGATCAGGCTCCCGAAGGAGCTGGGAGGGGACAGCAAGAAGGCGTCAGACTTCGTCGCCTACAGCAAGGTCTGCGTCCACCTCTGGTGCAGCCCCAACTACAACCCCACACAGAGCATCGATCCGACGGAGAACGGTTACCAGCCAGGAGCGTCCAACCACATGCAGTACGAATGCCCCTGCCACGGGAGCATCTACCAGCTCCCGCAGAAGGACGCCAGCGGGAACCTAGTCGACGGAGGCAAGGCGATCGCGGGACCGGCCTCCCTTCAGGCGTTCCCTCAGAACGCCATCCCCCTGCTCACTCTCCAGGCCGACGCGAACGGAGACCTTTGGATCTTTCTCCCCAACGCGGACCCTACGAAGACGACGGTGAGCAACGGGACCGCCAACATCGTCTCTTTGGACCCCATAGAAGCAGACGGGACGATCGGCTACGGTAGGGACTACGCCAGCTACCAGAACTTCATCCTGCCGGCGGCGAAGATACCGCTCGACCCGAAGGACGAGGGGGTCCCGATAACTTGACCCAGGCGCCTGAGCGGAAGGGCGTCCTCTCGAGGCTCTACCGCTGGATCTACGACGGCCTCGCCAGGACGGTCTGGATGGGGATCCAGTACACGTACCCGAGGCGCTTCGTCAGCCCGCTTGGGTACCTGGGGGTCCTGACGGGGATCACGTTCCTGGTCCTCGGGGTCACAGGAGGGTTCCTGATGATCTACTATCAGCCCACCCTCAACGGCTGCGGGAGCATCACCTGCGCCTTCAACAGCGTCCAGAACATCAACAACTCCGTGCCTTTCGGGTACATGCTCAGGAACATACACTACACCGCTTCCAACGCGATGGTCCTGCTCGCCATCCTGCACCTCTATTATCAGTACTTCAGCGGCAGGTTCAAGATCAAGAACGAGATCCTCTGGGTGACCGGGGTCATCCTCGGGATCATCACGGGGCTGGAGGCGTTCAGCGGCTATGACCTGCTGTTCAATCAGAGGGCCGGCCTCGCCATAGAGATAGGGGCGTCGCTGGCGAACGCTTCGCCTGTCATCGGAGGAAACCTGCGCCTTGCCGTCTTCGGGTCCGGGTTCACCGACTTCATCCTCAGGCTCTACGCCTATCACGTCTTCGTCTTGCCTATGATAATGCTGATACTGGTGTTTATCCACTTCCCGAGATACCTGGTGTTCGACCTCCCTGTCATCTCGACGGTGGTCGGGGGGCTCCTGCTCGTCGCAGCCATCTTCCCGGTGGCTCTGAACGTCCCATACAGCCCCAGCAACCCACAGCTGACGATCCCCGAGTGGTATCTCGTGGGGATCTACGCGCTGCTCCGAACCTTCTTCGACAAGTTCGTCATGGGCGGCCTCATACCTGCGCTGTTCTTCCTGATGGCCATAGTCGTCCCGTTCGTCGACACCTCCAAGAAGCTGAACTGGAAGGACAGGCCCTTCTTCACCGCCCTCGGCATAACCACCATCGCCCAGGTGCTCGTCACCACCGCGTGGGGCTTCTATGTCAACCCCAACACCAGCCTCACGACTCTGCAGAGGCTCTACGTAGACCCGGCGTCATACTTCGCCTCGATGCTCGTGGTGACCGCGCTGTGCTTCATCGGGACCTACGCGTTCCTCAGATACATCAAGCAGAAGGAGGGGGTCAGGAAGGCGGCCGCCCCCATGGGACCCATCCTGTCGAGAAAGTGGGTGTACATCCTGTTCGTCGTCCTCATCCTCGCTCAGGTCGCCATCAACGGCCTCGCAGCGGAGGCGATTTCAAGTGGCCTCAAGAACATGACGCTCTTCGACAGCGGGGCGGTCCTGGTGACCTTCGGGGTCATAGCCCACCTGTACAGGTACAGCCAGAGCCTTCCGTTCTAGACGGGGAGCCTGATCTCGGCGGCCATCTCGATCCACCTCGGCCCCACGTCCCTCACCCGTCGCAGCGAAGCCTTCGAGCCTGTCGGGAGCAGCCGCTTCAGCTCCTTTCGCAGCTCTTCGGCCGCTTCACCCTCGTCGGAGCCGAGCACATGCCTGTAGTAGACCAGCCTCCCGCGTTTCTTTGCGAGCTCCAGCGCAGCCGGGAGGAACCTGTCCGCCTCGGAAGGGTGCGGCATGAGCACGCGGTCGAACTTCGCCTTGACGAGCGACGGGAGCTCAGCCGCGTCGGCGTTGACCACGTCGACCAGCCCCTGGACCTTGTTCACCCTGTCGTTCTCTTCGTGGAGCCTGGCGGCGTAGGCGTTCAGCTCGCAGCTCGTCACCCTCGCTCCGGCCAGCTTCGCTATGACGATCGAGAACGGTCCCACCCCTGCGAACATGTTGAGCACCCTCTCCCCCGACCCGACCTCTCCGGCTACCCTGAGCCTCTCTGTGGAGAGCCTCGGTGAGAAGTACGTCTTCACCACGTCGACCTTGAAGGAGCACCCGTTCTCCCTGTGGGTGGTGAGCGTCCTCTTCTCCCCGGCGACGTGCTTGAGGGTGCGGAGCCTGTACTCCCCGCCTATCCCGCCCTCCTGCTCCATGACGACCTTCACCGTCTTCATCTCCGCGATGAGCGCCTCTCCTATCTTCCTCTTCTCCTTCTGCGAGAATCCGTCAAGCCTCACGATGGCTATGTCTCCTACCACGTCTACGCCGGACGAGACCCTTTCGGGGTCTGCGACCCCTGCCCTCGCCAGGGCGGACCTAATCAGCCGCGGCAACCGCTCTCACCGCCACGCTAAGGCGCCCGGCCTTGCTACGATGTAAACGCCGCTATCTCTTCGGCTCGTCGTCGGGGGGCTGTTCGGGGGCGGCCTCTACCGGGACGTAGTAGTAGTCCCCCTTCTCTTTCTGCTCCCTGTCGAGCTTGCTCCCGGGCTTGTTCACCCTGGGCCTCCCCGTGTTCACGTCCCTCCTGTACGTCAGCCCGACCTTCTTCAGGAACTCGTTCATCCCGTCCTCCTTCGTGAGAGGGGACGTCGCCTCCCCGGAGACGCCGGGCTCCCCCGTGAAGACGAGTAGCCTGTCCGAGACTATGTCGACCACCTGCAGGTCGTGGTCGATGACGACTGCGGCCTTCCCCCGGGTTTTCACCATCCTGTTGATCGCCCTGGCTACCACGAACCTGTCCTCCACGTCCAGGAACGCCGACGGCTCGTCCAGGGCGTAGACCTCTGTCTCCTGGGCCATCGTCGCGACTATGGCCACCTTTTGGAGCTCGCCACCGCTCAGCTCCCCGACCTTCCTGGCGAGGAGCTTCTCCAGCCTGAGCGGGACGACCAGGTTGTCCTGCAGGATGGGGTCGCCGTACTTGTTCCCGAGCGTCGACATGAAGAACTCGTCCACCGTACCGTCGAAGTCAGAGCTGAGGTACTGCGGCTTGTACGCGACCTTGGCGTCGACGTGGACCGTCCCCTTCGTCGGCTTCTCCTCCCCGGCCAGCATCTTCAGGAACGTGGTCTTCCCGAGCGCGTTGGCGCCCACCACCCCGAGGATCGTCCCCGCGTTGATCTGGCCCCCCTCGGCCGTGAGCTTGAACGACTTGAACGACTTTGCGAGCCCGCTGTACTTCGCCACCACATCTTCGCTCTCCACGGTCTCTCCGGCCGCCCTCTGGCCGAACGTCACCGCGTGGTCCCTGAACCTGACGTTCTCCTGCGGGAGGTAGCCGTCGAGGAGGGAGTTGATGCCCGTCCTCGAAGAGTAGAGCCCCGAGACTATCCCGTATGCTCCCGGCTCCCCGTAGATTATCTGGACGTAGTCGGTAACGTAGTCAAGGAAAGCGATGTCGTGCTCGACCACCAGGACGGACTTGCCTCTCTCGGCTATGTCTCCGATGAGCTTCGAGACCGCGAGCCTCTGGAAGACGTCGTTGTATGACGAGGGCTCGTCGAAGAGGTAGAGGTCCGCCTCCTTCAGGGCCGCCGCCGCGACCGCGACCCTCTGCAGCTCCCCCCCGCTGAGGTCCGGGACCTTCTTGTCGAGGGTCTCCTTCAGGTTGAGGGTGCCCACCACCTCCTCCATCCTCCCCGTCTCGTCCATCTGCCGGAGAAGGAGCCGCGTCTCCTTCTTCCACGCCTCGGGGAGCTTGTACACCGCCTGGGGCTTGAGCGACACCCTCAGCTCTCCGTCGGCTATCCTTTCGAAGTGCTCCTTCATCTCGCGTCCGCTCAGGTACTGGATGAACCTGTCCCACGTCGGCTGCGTCTCGTAGTCCCCCAGGTTAGGGACGAGCTGACCGGCGAGTATCTTGAGGGTGGTGGACTTGCCGATGCCGTTCCTCCCGACCAGCCCCACCACCTGGCCCTTCCTGACGGTGGGGATGCGGAACACCCGGAACGAGTTTACCCCGTACTGGTGGATCTTGTCGCTCTTCAGCTCCTCGCTGAGGTTCAGTATGTCTATGGCGTCGAAGGGGCAGACCTTGACGCAGATGCCGCACCCGATGCAGAGCTCCTCTGACACGAGAGCGATCTTGCTCCCGGGGAGGGTTATGCACTCCTGGCCGTTGATGTTGACCGGGCACTCCTTGATGCACTCGAGCCCGCACTTCTTGCTCTGACAAAGGTCGGTCTCGACCACGGCGATACGGTGTACCATCGACAGCACGCTCAGTGTTCAGCGAGTCTCTTCGGTATGGGGCAGAACGTGCAGATAGCGGGGTCTCCTTCGAGCTTCAGGCTCTCCACGCTGTGCCTCGATTTCATGGAGTCCCAGACCGCCTTCTCGCTTGCGACCCCCGACAGGTGGATCGCCTCGTGCTCCTTGATCACCGAAAGCAGCCTGCAGCTTACGCATATCGGCTTGACGAACGCCGTCGGCCTCAGGGACGAATACAGGATCGCCGCCCCGGCGGAGCCGAGCAGCCACGCGGCGATGACCGCGACGACCGCCCCCACGACGGAAAAGAGCCCGTACCCCACCGCGGCGCCGGCGCCGAGCAGTGCCACCCCGATGGCCGACCCGACCCTCCCTGGATAGAGCGACAGCCCCCTGGTGCTCTTGGAGAAGGACGTCAGCGCCAGGATCGGCACCATGACCTGCAGCTTCCCGTCGAGGTGGACGACGCGCATGCCCGCCTCGACAGACCTCCAGTCTGAAACATCTCCGCTGCGGAGCTGGTGCACCGACTTCATGCCTCTAGCGGTTCCTCCGGCTCCGGGGCTTCCTCAGCCTCTGTTCCACCCTCTCCCTGAGCATCGACAGTTCCTTCGACATGGGCCCCGAGATCCGCAGCACGATGGGCGTGATGGAGACCTCCTTCTTTATCACCACCGCCTCGGCGTCGGACCTTTCAGGGAAGACGGTGAGCCTCTCTCCGAAGAGCCAGTAGTAGGGGCGCCCTCTGGGGTCTCTCCTGACCATCACCTTGTCGGTGTACTTCCTCCGCGCGACGTCGGTGAGCTTGATGGGGGTCGACGGCTGGACCTTCCGCGGGAAGTTCACGTTCAGTATCTCCGCTCCTTCGGGCATCCCGTGCTCCAGGACGTCGCGGATTATCTCGCCCGCGATGACCGCTGCGTTGGAGAAGTCAGGCTGGTCATACTCGAGGGCGAACATGCTCTCCCCGCTGACCTCCATGGAGAAGGCGATCGCGGGGATCCCGGAGATGGCAGACTCGAGCGCGGCCGCCACGGTGCCGGACGCGAGTATGTCCTGGAACGTGTTGTTGTCCCCGATGTTTATCCCGGAGACGACCAGGTCGGGCCTCCTGCCGAGGACCTTGTTGATCCCGACCATGACGCAGTCCGCGGGAGACCCGGAGACGGCGTAGCACTCGAACTTCTCCTTCCTCACCCTGTTGACCCGCAGGGGCTTGTGGAACGTGAGGCTCATGGCCGTCGCGCTCTGAGGCGCTTCCGGCGCCACGATGACCGTTTCCGCATACTTCGCCGCCGCCCTGGCGAGCTCGATTATCCCGTTGCTCTGGACGCTGTCGTCGTTCGTCACCATCACGAGCTTTCTTGTTTCAGGCAATTCGCCTCGCCTTCTTGAGCAGACTCTCTATAGACCTTCTGTCTCCGAGCCCGTAGTACTTCGTCAGCGCCCTCTCCCCGTCGTCGACCGTGTCCTCAGTCAGGACGACCCTGAGGATAAGGCGCTCGGTGGGGGAGAGCTTCAGCCCTTCGATCGAGGACTCCAGGTCGTCCTGCTGGTCAGACTCTTCGTCGATCATCCTCGCAAGCTTCCTGACCCCCTCCCTGACCCTCCTCCGCTGAACGAGCAGGTCCCCCGCGGCCTTCTCCAGGTCCCTGACCCGGCTCCTCCCAGCGTCTCCGGGGGGGAGCTCGGTGGCTCTCACGACCGTGAAACCGCCGCTGGACGCGTCTCTCACCCGCGCCGACTTCGCCGCATAGACCTTCCTCGCCTTCGGAGAAGCCCTGGACAGGCTCCGCTCCTCCACCAGCCCCACCTCCTGAAGCCTGTTCAGATGCCTGAGGACCCCCTGGACCGATATCCCCGCCAGGTCGGAGAGCTCCCCAAGGGTCCGGGGCCTGGTGGAAACGGCGTCCATGATCCTGAGCCTCGCCCTCGAAGAGAGCACCTCTTCCAGAAGGTCGGTCGCCACGGTCTGGCAGTGAGGGGGGTAACTTAATAAACATGGGGATAATTAACGCATAGTGAACTAACATGAGCGGAATCGAAAGCGGAGACAGAAACGACAGGAGGAAGGACCTGAGAGACATGCTGGACGAGCTCGACAGGTACTTCGAAGACTTCGAGAAGGACATCGAAGAGACGGTCAAGAGCGCGATATTCGGGAAGGAAGGCGAGAGCAAGCCGTTCATCGCGGGGTTCACCTTCAACATGGGGCCCGAAGGCAAGCCGTCGGTGCAGGTGTTCGGGAACAACCCGGTCCGCAGGGACGGGTTCAGGTCCCCCATCAACGAGCAGGTCGTCGACGAAAAGAACGGTCTGCTCAGGGTGATCCTGGAGATGCCTGGCGTGGACAAGGAAGACATCAAGGTGGACGCGACGGAAGACAGCGCCGTCGTCACCGCGCAGAGGGGAGAAAAGAACTATCGCGCCGAACTTTCGTTGAAGGTCCCGGTCAGGCCCGAGTCAGGAAAAGCGGAATACAGGAACGGGATGTTGGAAATTTCGTTCTCATTGAAAGACAAGCCTAATAAGGGCTTCAAGAGGGTAAACGTTGTCTGAGAGTGGAGACGGAGTGAGCCAGCAGCAGGTCCAGCTGAAGGTCCTTGAAGCATACACCCGCGACGTCGGAAGAGGCGTCGCCAGGATAGACTACGACGCGATGGACGCGCTCGACGCGTCTACGGGCGATGTAATAGAGATCAAAGGGAAGAGGAGGACGGTCGCGAAGTGCCTCCCGCTCTATCCGTCTGACGAAGGCAGAGGGATAGTCAGGATTGACGGGCTGATCAGAAACAACGCCGGGGTCGCTATCGGGGACGTCGTCGTCGTAAAGAAGGTGAAGGCGCCGCCGGCAGAGAAGGTCGTGGTCGCCCCGCTCGAGGCGGTCCCGCCGATAGACGAGAGGTATCTTGCCGACGCCTTGGAGAGCGTCCCGGTGACGAAGGGGGACAACATCATGATCCCATACTTCGGCGGCAGGCTCACATTCCAGGTCGTGGGGGTAAGCCCGGTCGCTGACGCGGCCCTGATCACCCAGCGGACCGTGTTCGTCATCTCCGAAAAGGGCGAAGCGCTGCGCGGCGTCCCGCAGGTCACCTACGAGGACATCGGGGGGCTGAAGGACGAGATCCAGAAGGTGAGGGAGATGATCGAGCTCCCGCTGAGGCACCCGGAGATATTCGAGAAGCTCGGCGTCGAAGCGCCGAAGGGAATCCTGCTCTACGGGCCGCCAGGGACCGGAAAGACGCTGCTCGCGAAAGCTGTAGCAACAGAGAGCAACGCTCACTTCATCCCGATAAGCGGGCCGGAGATCATGAGCAAGTTCTACGGGGAGTCTGAAGCGAGGCTCCGCGAGATATTCAAGGAGGCGAAGGAGAAGGCGCCTACCATCATATTCATCGACGAGATCGACTCGATCGCCCCCAAGAGAGAGGAAGTGACGGGGGAGGTGGAGAGGAGGGTCGTCAGCCAGCTGCTGTCTCTGATGGACGGGCTGGAAGCGAGGGGGAAGGTCATAGTCATCGCGGCGACCAACCGTCCGAACGCCATCGACCCGGCACTCAGAAGGCCAGGGAGGTTCGACAGGGAGATAGAGATCAAAGTGCCGGACAAGAGGGGAAGGCTCGAGATACTGCAGATCCACACGAGGCACATGCCGCTGGCCCAGAACGACGACAAGCACGGGGCCGCCGACAAGATAGTGGACCTGGAGAAGCTCGCGGCAGTGACGCACGGCTTCGTAGGCGCGGACCTCGAGTATCTGTGCAAGGAGGCAGCCATGAAGACCCTCAGGAGGAACCTCCCGGACATCAAGCTGGAAGAGGACAGGCTGAGCCCGGAGACGCTCGACAAGCTCATCGTGACCATGGAGGACTTCGAAGGCGCGCTGAAGGACGTGATGCCCTCTGCGATGCGCGAGGTCTACCTCGAGACCCCGGACGTGAAGTGGACGGACATAGGCGGGCTGGAGGGGGTCAAGAAGGAGCTCCAGGAGGCGGTCGAGTGGCCGCTGAAGTACCCCGACCTCTACGACAAGATCGGGTACAGCATGCCGAAGGGGATAATGCTCTACGGGCCCTCGGGGACGGGGAAGACCCTGCTGGCGAAGTCGGTGGCGACGGAGAGCGAAGCGAACTTCATCAGCGTCAGGGGACCGGAGCTGCTGAGCAAGTGGGTGGGCGAGTCCGAGCGCGGCATACGGGAGGTCTTCAGGCGCGCAAGACAGGCTTCGCCGTGCGTGATATTCTTCGACGAGGTCGACGCGCTCGCACCGACGAGGGGCATGGGAGGGGACAGCATGGTGACCGAAAGGGTCGTCAGCCAGCTGCTCACGGAGCTGGACGGGGTCCAGAGCCTCCAGGGGGTCGTCGTCCTCGCCGCGACCAACAGGATAGACATCGTCGACCCGGCCCTGCTGAGGGCGGGGAGGTTCGACAAGCTCATCCAGATCCCGCTGCCTGACAAGCCTGCGAGGAAGGACATACTGAAGATACACACGAAGGGGGTCCCGATAGCGAAGGACGTGGACCTTGACAGGGTGGTGGAGATGACCGAAGGGTTTAGCGGGGCCGACATGGCGTCGCTGACCAACACGGCGGTGTCCATCGTCCTGCAGGGCTTCATATCGAAGTACCCGAAGCCTGACGACGCCAAGAAGCACGTCGACGAGGCGATCGTCGGGATGGAGCACTTCGCCGACGCGATAAAGAAGGTCCGCCAGTCGAGGGAAGGGAAGCCGATGGAGAAGGTTCCCGTCCCCTACTACAGATAGGGCCAAGGATAATTACGCCGCGGTGCCGGCCCGTCGGCAGGTTTGGAGCAGGCTAACATCATAGGACGAGGCACGTGGCTCGACAAGGTCGCCCAGGAGACGCTCGACAGGGAGAAGCGGCTCGGGCGGAGCCTTTCCCTTGTCCGGGTTGAAAGCGGGCTGGGGGCTTCGGGGCTCCCTCACATCGGCAGCGTCGGGGACGCCATCAGAAGCTACGGGGTCAAGCTCGCGCTGGAGACCCTCGGCTACAAGTCCGAGCTCATAGCGTATTCTGACGACTTCGACGGGCTGCGCAAGGTCCCCGCGGGGTTCCCCGCGTGGCTGAAGGACTACATCTCGCACCCTGTCTCCAGGATACCTGACCCGTTCGGCTGCCACGGCTCTTACGCCGAGCACGTCGGGTCGCTTCTGCGCGAGTCCCTTGACAGGGTGGGCGTCGAGTACCGCTTCCAGAGCGGCGCAGACGCATACGCCAGGGGGCTGTTGAACGACCAGATGCGGAAGATCCTGTCCAGGTCCCAGGAGATAGGGAAGAAGATCAACGAGCTCGTCGGGCAGTCGAAGTACGAAGAGGCCCTCCCCTACACGGCGGTCTGCCACGACTGCAAGCGGATCTACGTGACGCAGGCGAAGTCGTTCGACCCGGAGAGGGACGCGGTCCACTATGTGTGCGAAGGCACCAAGCTGGGAGAGAAGCTCGTGAAGGGGTGCGGCTACGAAGGGGACGTGAAGATAACCGAGGGGAACGGCAAGCTGATGTGGAAGGTGGAGTTCGCCGCCAGGTGGTCGGCGTTCGACATCAGGTTCGAAGCGTATGGCAAGGAGCTCACCGACTCCGTCAAGATAAACGACTGGGTGGCCGAGAGCGTCCTGGGGTTCCCGTCCCCCTATCACGCCAGGTACGAGCTCTTCCAGGACAAGTCAGGGAGGAAGATGTCGAAGTCCGTGGGGAACCTCGTCACCCCGGTCGAGTGGATGGAGTACGCCTCACCAGAGAGCCTCAGGCTGCTGATGTACAAGAGGATAGTCGGCGCGAGGAACGTCTCCATCGAGGACGTGCCGTCGTACATGGACGAGTTCGACGACCTGGAGGAGTACTACTTCTCCAAGAAGAGGGACGCCAACAGGATGAAGGACGCAAGGCAGAGGGGGCTCTACGAGTATTCGATGTTCCTGAAGACCCCCCAGTCCAAGAGGGTCCACGTACCCTACAGGCTGCTCTCCCAGCTGGCCGCGGTCGCCCCTGAAGGCTCCGTGGACGACTTCGTGGTCAAGAGGCTCTCGGCATACGGCATGGTGTCGGCGCCTAGCCCCGAGCTCTCGACGAGGATCGCCTGGGCGCGGAAGTGGGAAAGAAGAGAGGGGAAGAGCTCGTTCGAGGTCCCCGAGCTCACCCCGCCCGCAAGAGCCGCGGTGAAAGATTTCGCGCTGTCCATAGAGAACGCTCCCGACCCCGAGTCGGTCCAGAACGCTGCGTTCGACGCCGCCAAGAAGAACGGCCTGAGGGCCGGGGAGTTCTTCCCGGCGGTGTACTCCATCCTCCTCGGCTCAGACCGGGGCCCGAGGCTGGGCCCCTACGTCATGGACGCAGGCAAGGCAGAAGTGAGCAGGCGGCTCCTCGACGCGCTCGGGAAATGAAGTCCAACCCGGGCTTCGACTCCCTCAGGGCCGAGATAGTGAGGTGCCGGAAGTGCCCCAGGCTGGTAGACTACCGGGAGAACGTGAAGGCGCCCCCTTCTCTGGCAGACCAGGAGTGGTGGAGGAAGCCCGTCCCAGGGTTCGGCGACCTCGGGGGGAGCCTGCTCATCCTGGGGCTCGCGCCTGCGAGGACGGGGGCAGAAAGGACGGGCCGCATCTTCACAGGAGACGCGTCGAGCAGGTTCCTGGTATCCGCGCTCTATGAGGCAGGATACGCCAACAGGCCGGTCTCCGAGTCGCGAGACGACGGCCTGGAATACTCCGGGTGCTACGTGACCGCGGTCGTGAAGTGCGTCCCGCCGGGAGACAGGCCGCTGCCGAGCGAGTTCCACAACTGCGGCGCGTTCCTTGACGCCGAGGTGTCGCTCCTCCCGAACCTGAAAGGGATCCTGGCCCTGGGGTCGTCGGCCTTCAAGTCGTACATGGACCACATGAAAAGGGACGGCCGTGGCGTCAGGGGGCTGAAGTTCGGCCACGGGGCCTCTTACAGGCTCCCGGACGGCCTGACGATATATGCGAGCTATCACCCGAGCCCGAGGAACACGAACACTGGGAAGCTGACGAAGCCGATGCTGGTGTCGGTGCTGAAGAAGATCAGAAAGGAACTGGGCTAGCCTACCAGACGCCTATCTTAGGGCCCTTTCTGCCCCTTCCTCCGGCTGGAGGGAACACTCTGTCGAAGGCCGGATGGTTGACCGCCGGGATGACCGCCCTGATCTTCCCCGGAGAGTGCGGGTCGATTGTAGCGAGGCGCCTGGCCTCCTGGTCGGAGATCGTCTGGCGCCAGACCTGCCCCCATGACACAAAGAACCTCTCGTCGGAGGTGAGCCCTCCGATCTTCGCCCCGCCCGTTTTCTTGCGCCTGCGCGTCAGCGCCTCGTATGCGATGCTCAGCCCGCCGAGGTCGGCGATGTTCTCGCCGAGCGTGAGCTTCCCGTTGAGCTTGAGCCCGGGGAGCACCTCCTGGGAACCGTAAGCCTTCACCACGCCGTCCGCCTTCTCCTTGAACGCCGCCTCGTCTTCCTTCGTCCACCAGTCCCTCAGGTTTCCGATGGCGTCGTACTGCCTCCCCTGGTCGTCGTACCCGTGTGTTATCTCGTGGCCTATCACGGCTCCGATGCCGCCATAGTTCACCGCGTCGTCCGCCCTGTGGTCGAAGAACGGAGGCTGCAGTATCCCGGCGGGGAAGACGATCTCGTTAGTCTCGGGCGAATAGTACGCGTTCACCGTGGGGGGCGTCATGAACCACTCGTCCCTGTCTACGGGGGCGCCTACCCTCGCCGCCTGCCTCGCGACTTCGAACGCGGCCGCGCGTCTGACGTTCCCCGCGTAGTCTTCCCGCTCGACGCGCACCTTGGAGTAGTCCCTGAACTTCACGGGGTGGCCTATCTTCACCCTGAACCGCTTGAACTTCTGCAGGGCCTCCGCCTTCGTCGAGTCCGTCATCCATGGCAGCGCCCTGAGCCTGCCTTCGAACACCTCGCTCAGGTTCTGGACGAGGTCCGCAGCGCGCTTACGCGCCTCCTCCGGGAAGTAGTCGGCGACGTACAGCTCCCCGAGCGCCTCGCCGACCATCCTGTCGACGACCTTGATCGCCCGCTTCCACTCCGCCTCAGGCTCCTTCTGGCCCATCAGCTTTCTCTGAAAGAAGTCGAAGTTCTCGTCTTCCGCTTCAGCGTGGAGGTACGGGGCCGAGTCGGTGATGACCGCCCACTCCAGATATGACCTCCAGTCGTCGGCGTCCTTTTCTCCCAGAGAAGCCTCGAGAGAAGCGAAGAACTCCGGCTGGCCGACCACGGCGTACTTCGCCGAGACGCCCGCGTCGTCGAGATAGCCCAGTGGGGAGACGCGCGGATATCTTGAGCCGAGCTCCGCCGCCTCGACCCTGTTGTAGTTCTTCACCGGGTCCCTGAGGTCTGTCCTCGACCTGCTCGCTTTTGCGAGAGATGTCTCGACGCGAAGGACCGAAGCCGCGGCCGCCTTCCCCTCCCGAGGGCTCAGCCCCTTCATCTCGAACATCGCTCTTACGTGCGACAGGAACTGCTCTCTCGTCTTCTTGAAGGAACCAGAAAGATAGTAGTCCTTGTCGGGGAGAGAGAGGCCTCCCTGCCAGAGGAAGTAAGCGTAGACGCCGCTGTCCCTGTCGTCGACCTTTGAGAAGTCCTGGAACCCTGCGCCTATCCCTTCCATGTGGAGCTTCCTCAGCACCCTCGCCACGTCGTCGCCGTCCCTGACGGCCCCGGCGGCCCTCCAGAGGTCGTCGACGGGCCCGAACGCAGCTTTCTCCCTTGAGCGCCGGTCGAGGGCGGAGCGATAGAACTTCCCGACGAGCGCGGCCGTCCCTCCCCGGGCGATCACCGCGTCCTTCGCGCTCTTTTCTGCGACCTTCCTCAGCGATATGAGGTTCCACTCGTTCAGCTCGGTGAACGCGCCGTACCGGGCTTTGTCGCGCGGGAGTGGATGGGTCCTCATCCACCCGCCGGCCGCATATCGGTAGAAGTCGTTCCGCGGGTCCGCTCTCCTGTCCATGTAGGACTCGGAAAACCCGGGCGCCTTCCGGGGCGTCGTCGTGGACGGGGCCTTTCGAGCCATCTCCACGCCGACCGTCCAGGTCCGGGTGATTAACCCTTCTTCCGACGGCGCGTCCTTGCCGAGAAGGGCTTAACAGCGCCCTCTGGTCGGGGCTCTTCGGGCCCGTAGCCTAGCACGGATCAGGGCGTCAAGCCGCTCGCGCGCAAGCCTGCGAAGCTGGAGACCGAGGGTTCAAATCCCTCCGGGCCCGCCACTGACAGACGTCGAGTCCCGCCGACCCGTCACGTCGCGCTCAATCTGGTCTCGAGATAGCTACTGTCGCCGCAGAAACGGTCGGGCCATGGGCGCAGGGGTGCCGCGCGTGACGCGCCCCTCAGTCCGTTGCGCCGACAAGCTGATGGTCTAGTGCTTTCTCGCACAGGCTGACCCGGGGTGGGCGTCAGAACGCAAGAATTATACCGTCCCGGTTCCCGCCGAGGTCCTGGCGCGGCAGCGTGGAGATCCTGAGCGAAGACGCCGGATTCAAGTGCGCCGACGGCGCAGACATGGCGGCATACGTGGCAAGGCCGAGCGCCGGCTCGAGCGGAGACAGACGGCCTGCAATAATAGTGGTGCACGAAGCATTCGGCCTGAACGACCAGATCAGGGGAGTCGCGAGGCGCTACGCGGAGCAGGGGTTCGTCGCCATGGCACCGAACCTCTTCGCCAGGGTCGGGGACGTCATGAACGAGAAGAACATCGAGAGCGCCATGAAGCCGCTCTGGTCCCTGCCTCCCGAGAAGCGGAACGACCCAGACGCGATTAGGGCGCTCATGGGCGCCATGCCCGAGGCAGAAAGGAAGGTCATGGAGATCTTCTACCTGGGGAGGGATGCCATGGAGAAGCAGATGGCTGCGGACCTGATGAACTGCAAGGACCACCTCCAGCGGCAGAGCTACGTCAGGGGAGACAGGCTAGGCATCACGGGCTTCTGCATGGGAGGGGGATTGGCCTATCAGCTTTCGACGATGCACCCGTTCGTTTCTGTCCCTTTCTACGGAGCCAACCCGAAACCGATCGAGTCCGTTGCGAACATAAGCGGTCCTGTGCTTGCTTTCTACGCCGGGGAGGACGAGAGGGTCAACGCCGGCATTCCTTCCATCGTGGAAGCCATGGTCAGATACAAGAAGGCGTTCCAGATGAAAATCTACAAGGGGGCGCAACACTCCTTCTTCAACGAGACGAGGCCGGTCTACAACAGAGAAGCTGCAGAGGACGCCTGGGAGAGCGCGCTGGCCTTCTTCAACAGGCATCTCCTCCATTGAGCGACTTGTCTAAGGGGCGTCCGGAATGAGTCGCGAGGGCCCCGAAGGGGGGAGCCGCAAGCAGGGTCCGCCCCTCTTGTGGGACTGCTTTGTGAACTGGGCGCTGACCCTGGAGAAAGTCGGAGAGGGCCGGGAGCAGGCATCATATGCGGAAGCGGGAGCTCGTGGGGAAGGTCACTCGGACGTCGGACGGCAAGCTGGGCAAGGCGCCAGAGATGGTCGTAGGGCAGGCGGGAAGCCCTAGCCCGATACAGCGAGCAGCCCCGGTCGACGCGCCCCTAAAGCAAGGATGGTACTTCGCGGGCGTCCCGCCAAAGTAGTTCTGCAAAGGGCGTTCGAACCTCGAACGGGGGTCTCTCCGGGCCTGCCGTCGATGCTAGGTCGTGACCGGCCCTGACATCTGCTGAATTCTTATAGCCGGTGTCCGAGCATGACAACAAATGTCTCAGGGCGCCCGAAGGATTCCCATCTTCGTCTACGCCCCCGATCGGAACATGTTCCGGCTGACTTCCACTCACAAGAACGTCCCTGGGTCTCTGCTTGAGCTCCTCTCGAAGGTCTTGGAGGCGAAGCTGAACGTACTGAGCGTGACAAGCACCGCCGTCCCCGGGGCAGAGTCGGCCACTCTGACGCTCGTCGTGGAAGGAGCGCGGGACCTGACGCTACAGGAGGTCACGTCAAAGCTCAAGCCTTCTCCTCTCGTGCCGAAGATAGAGGTAGAGCAAGCCCAGGAAGGGTTGCTCGTGGAAAGCGGGCACTTCCCCATCGTCATGAGCGGAGGGGAGAGGCTCGTGCTCATGAGGGCCGACCTGTTCACCCTGATGATAGCCGAGCTGAAGAAGACGTTCGGGTCGGGGGGGAACGTGATACTCTACCAGATGGGCTACACCTATGGAGAAAGCGCGATGAAGAAGCTGATCTCGCTGGCGGGGAAGAGCTTCGTCCAAAAGAACTTCAGAGAGCTCGGCGAGATCTACACCGCCCTTGGCTGGGGCAAACCCCTTGACATGGCGTCGAACCCAGCGATGTCCGAGGTCACGATAAGGATCGAGAACAGCTTCGAGTGCAAAGACCAGAGGTCAGCCGCCCCGATAAGCCACTTCCTCAGGGGCCACATGACCGCCGTCATGGACACCGTGTGGGGGAAGAGGTACGCGAGCTCGGAGACCAGGTGCATCTCCTGCGGCGAAGAGTACTGCGAGTTCACGTTCCACGAAGAATAGAATACACTGCGACCTCGCGCGCTCCACTGCCAGCTAGGTCAACCGAACGGGGTGGATATAGAGAGGTTAAGAGATACTATAGACCACCTTGAAATACGGTCCTCCCCACTCGGACGCCAGTTTGGGCACGCCAGCCGACCCGGCTGCCGCCGCATCAACCTCAGGCTACGCGCGTCAAGTGACTACCACCAGCAAGGTTGTCACCGTTGTGATAACAGCCGTCCTGTTCGCCGCCGCCAAAGGGATCACAGGCTACATCCCTAGCCCGTGGGGGGTGGGCCAGCTCTACATCGCGGCGTTCGTCCCTCTCTTCTTCGCGATAGTCTCCGACACCATGTCGGTGGCCGTAGGAGCCGCCATGGGGAGCTTCATCGGCGACATGATCTTCCTCCTCCCGGTGGGCGCTACGAACCCCCTGCTGGCGCTGGCGGCCGGGGTCCCGGCCAACTTCGTGGCCACCCTCTTGTTCGGATGGGCGGTGAAGAAGTACCGCTCCTGGCCGAGCTTCATCACTTCCACCGTCGCTTTCCTCACCCTCGGGAACCTGATGGCCGCGGGGCTCGTGGCCACCGCAGGGCCTCTCCTCTTTGCTCCGCTCGCGGCTCTTACGAGCCTGCAGGGCAAGGCCCTGTTGACGCTGGGGCTCACCGTCTTCTGGGACACGACCTCCATCCCTGCGGTCCTCATCGTCGTCCCGGTTTTGCTCAGGGCGGTCCGCCCCATCTCCGCCAGGTCGACCGTCATCACGGACTACCCCTCATGGTCGAGCTCGGAAGCCAAGAGGACGGCGCCGCTGTCGGTCCTTTACGCGCTCATCTTCCTGGTGCTAGCGGCGGTGCTTTTCCTCGTCCCGTGGGGAGGGTCGATAGCCGACATCACCCCGATCAAGACGACGATATTCGCCGTGGCCGCGATACTGCTGGTTGTGGGACCGCTCGTGGGCAGACTCGCCGGCGGAAGGGTCCCCGGACGCGCTTCGGCCGCTTCCTAGGACTTCTGGGCGTCCAGGAGCGCCGCCCTCTCGACCCTCGTCAGGTCTGACCTCGACAGCTTCTTCCTGGGGAGTTCGGCGGACCTGTACTCGGCGGGGGTCACAATCTCCTTTCTCCCTGCGGTCACCGCGAAGAACGGTTTCCCCGGGACCGCTCCTTGCTCCCTGATCGCCTTGGCGATCTGCGACGTCCCTGCGAACCTGAGCAGGAAATCTATCTCTGGCTTCTTGGCGAGCATGGCCCCGGAGGACTCCGCCCTGAAGGTCTGGGCGGCGAGCATCTCCACCAGCGCCGCGTTGACGGCCGGTCCCGCCCTCATCGCCTGGACCATGGTGCCTGGATTGACAGAGGCGAGCTTTCTCTTGACCTCGTCTGCGCTTCCGCCCGCTTCGAACAGATACGCCTTCGCGAACGCCTGGGTCATCTCACCCTCCATGAGAGAACGGGAGCAGCGCCACCGTGGACCCGTCCTTTATCGTCTTCTTCGACCCTGCCGGGACGAACGCCTCCCCATCCTCGACCATGACGAGCGTGTTGAACTTGCTGAACCCAGGGTCTTCCATCCCAGTCGACACCCTGAGCTTTTCCACCAGGTCCGACGCATCGATCTCGCCGACATCGAGTGTCATCTCCTTCGCCTTCAGCGCGCTTGCGATGTGGCCGAGGCACCTGACTGTGATCAATCCTTTGAAAGCACGAGAAGCCTTTCCTTATACCTTCTTCCGCCGTAACTGGACCCTCGGGGGAGTATCTTGCCCTCGTTCCCGCCTAGCCATCGCTTCAGCTTGGCGGTGTCCGCGTCGTTCAGCTCGGCTATGGGGAAGTCCACCGCGACCGGCCGCGGGTCGATGGCGTGCATCGACGTCTTGCATGGAAACAGCCTCCCCGACCTCGCGGCGCTCACGACGTCTTCCTTTGTGAGCCTGCGGAGGAGGACCACGACCTTCCTCGGATCCTGGAGCGGGACGTCCACCTCGTCCTCCGAGACGAACCCTCTCTCCCACCCTCGCCTTTCCGCCATCCTGTCAAGCGCCGCCACCGAAGAGACGATATGCTCGTGCCCTTGCTTCCCGTCCGAAAGGAACGCCGCGTCAGGGGTGAGCACGGCGAAAGACGCGTCTCTCCTGTCCAGGGCGCTGAACGCCTCCGCCAGATTGGCCCTCTTCGTCCCGCCGACCTCGGCCAACGCGTCTGTCACCCTGTCTCCTTCCTTCATGCCGTAGACGCGCGCCCACCTCCCAAGGGACACGGAGGTGGAGCTATACTCCACCGAGCAGCAGACGGCGTTCTCTATCTTGAGCTCCCTGAACGCGGCGAGCCTGTGCATGCCGTCCAGGACAACCGCGCTTTCTCGTTCGATGATTATCGGGTCCCTCTGTATCTTGTCGCGCGCCATCTCCGCAGCGACCTGCTGCACGTGGCGAGGGATCACCTCTTCGTGAGGGAGGAGAGATGACAGGGGCCTGATGCCGAGGGAGAACCCCGCCGTCGCCAGGGCCATGGCCTACTCCGTCGTTGGTTCGACCGCTGGCTCCGCTTCTTCTTCAGGCTCAGGGGTGTTCATCTTTGCGATGTAGCCTGCGATCCTGTTCCTGAGCTGCTTGGAGGGGATAAGCGCAAGTTCCTCCAGCGCCTTCTTGTTAGCTTCGAAGTCGGTACCGAAAGCTTCGGGGTGCCTCTGCATAATCTCCTCCGAAAGCCTCCGCGTCCTGTCCAACTTCAGTCAAGCCCGCCCGGATGGGTTGTTAACCTTTCCCGCCCCCGAGGAAGCGGAGGGCGTTGTTCGAGCACCCTTCCAGGGTCTCGCCGAAGGGAGCACCTCGGAGCTCCGCGAGCCTGAACGCCACAGACGGGACGAGCGCCGGCCCTTTGGCGCCGCCGAGGGGAGCGTAGGGGACGGGGGAGTCGGTCTCGAGCAGGGTCAGCTCGGGAAGGGACTTCATCGCGGCGCGCTGGACCCTCCTGGAGTAGAGGAGCGCAGGCCCGAACGAGACGAAATACCCTCTCTCCATTGCCTTGGGGACCGCCTCTTCGCTCTCAAGCCTGTGCATCAGCACCCGCTTGACCCTCGATTGACCAAGGACCTCGAGGCACTTCGCTTCAGCGGACCTGGAATGCACCTGGACGGGCTTCCCCCACTTCTCAGCGACCTCCAGCTGGCCCCTGAACGCTCTCATCTGGGGAGAGCCTTCCCCCGCCGGCGAGTAGGTAGGGTCGAGGCCGATCTCACCGATCCCGGCGGCTTCCTTCGCCGCCTCCGGGAGCCACGACAGCCCCTCGGACTTCTCCGCCTCCGACGGGTGCACCCCGACGAAAGGGAAGACCGTCCCGTCGAGGCCATGGGCGAGGATCAGAAGCGACTTCGAGTTCCTCTCATCGGTCCCGCAACCGAAAACGGCCACCCCCGCTGACTTGGCCCACGCGACCGTATCCGTTGCGTCCGGGCCGTCCAGATGCAGATGCGAATCGACGAAACGCACAGCCGGCCTTCGCCAAAGTGGTATTTCAGGCCACGCTATCGTTCTATGACGCAAAGACTGACGCACGAACTGTTCGTCACGGTTTTCCCGCCCTTTTTCCGAATAGGGGTGAACTTGAGCGTTCTGAGGTCAAAAAAGGACAGGAGAAGGGGCAAAATCCCCCAAAGGTTTTAATACTAAACCCGTTCCTCGGAAAGGCGCATGTCCAGTTCCGAGTTCGGCCTTGCGGCCGTCTACAGGGTGATAAAGAAGGCGGGCGCGGAGAGGGTCGGGGACGACGCAGCCATCGAGCTGAGGACGGAGCTAGAGGCCCTGGGGGTCCAGATATCCAAGAGGGCGGTCACCCTGGCGGCTCACGCAGGCAGGAAGACGGTGAAGCCATCTGACATCAAGCTGGCCGCCGAAGAGATCCTGAAGCCCAACGCCTGAGGCGCCAAGTCCGCCCCTGCAAACAACCTGTTTTCAGAAGCAACCGCTATATCCACACCGCATCGAGGGCAGGACGAGCCCCGGTGGTGTAGCCCGGTCAAGCATGTTACCCTCTCGAGGTAGCGACGCGAGTTCAAATCTCGCCCGGGGCATCGATATAGTTGTTCAAATAGAATCCATGCCCAAATGTGAGCGTGGGGAACGCTTGGGAAGAGTTCGGGCAGGGCCCTTCTGGCGCCCAGGGGCGTGCGAAGAAGATCTCCGTGAACCGACAATCGAGCAACTCAGCCTAGTGGAACGAGAGCCAAATCATCGCGAACCTGCGCCATTCCCAATGTCGAGAATCGGCCGCCCCTCTTATCTGCGGTGCATGCTCCGAACTACACATGGGCATACTCGACGGCAAAGTCGCAGTAATCACCGGCGCAGGTTCCGGGGTCGGCAGGGCGATGTCTAACCTGTTCGCTGAGAACGGAGCGTCAGTCCTGGTGGTAGACGTGGTCCCCGACAGGGTAGAGCAGGTGGTGAAGGAAGCGCGGGCCAGGAGCCAGGCGAAGGTGGAAGGGATGACCCTCGACCTCTCCCTCAGGGAAAGCCCCGACCTTATGGTCGACCGCGCCGCGAAGGTCTTCGGCAGGGTGGACATCCTCTGCAACAACGCAGGGATCATGGACGGGGTCCGCCCGGTGGTAGACACGCCAGACGGCGTCTGGGAGAAGGTCATGGACATCAATGTCAACGCGCCCTTCCGTGCGAGCAGGCGCGCCATCCCGCTGATGCAGACCTCTGGCGGAGGATCGATAATCAACACGGCTTCGGTGGCCGGGCTCTTCGGAGGGGTGGCAGGAGCCGCTTACACGACCTCGAAGCACGCGCTCATCGGCCTGACCCGGAGCATCGCGGCCCACTATCGGAGCGCGGGGATAAGGTGCAACGCCATGGTGCTCGGCGCGGTGAACACCAACATAGGGGTGGGGGCCACGGCGCCCGACCCGAAGGGGATGGAGCACCTCATGAAGGCCATGGCGACGCTGCCGAGGACCGGCGAGCCAGGCGAGATCGCCGAGCTGGCCCTCTTCCTGGCGTCCGACAGATCGAAGCTGCTGAACGGCTCGTGCATCGTGATCGACGGCGGCTGGACGCTCCTCTAGCCCGCTCCCTCGTGGTCCCGATTGGCCACGCCGTCTGGCTCACTGGACGCATAACAGTCGAGTCACGGGAGTCGCTAACGCATCTGGCCTTGGTGGAGACAGATTGACAGCGATGCCTCGCTTCCTGGTTCGCCTCAGCGCCCTGCCCCGAACGGGTCGCCACACGAAGAACCGCAATGCAGCCGCTACTGCGAAAGTGCATAACGCTGCGTAGAACAGCTCTTGGTTGGTGAAGCCCCCGAGGAAGAGCAGGCCCTGGTAGAACGTCACTTGCTTGGCGAACCAGTACGGCTCCCAGGCGTAGATCGCGGCCTCGTAGGCTGCGAGGGACCCTGAACCGACAAGGACGGCCTCGACGACTGCCAACCTGATCCCTGCGCGGAGCCTCGACGCCGCGTAGGAAGGAACTGCCAAGGCGAATGCGCCCAGTCCGACGACGTCCCCCTGCAAGGGGATGTTCGGATGCCCTGCGACCAGGCTGTCTAGAGGACAGACGTACTGCAACCCGCTGAAGTGACACGCGTAGGTCGACCGATAGTAGTCGGCCATCGCGGTGGAATGCATGACCCCAAAGTAGAACGCCGCCGCGAATGCCGCGAGAACGAACGGAAGGTATCTGTATCTTGAGAAAGAGAACAGCACGGCCCCTACCGCCATTATGGCGAATCCCTCCGGGAAGAAGCGGATTAGGTCAGGGAGTGTCAGGTAGACGAAGTAGCTGACGGAGAGGCTCGTGCCTGCCACCGATATCCTCGTCGGGTTGATGTCGAGGAACGCCTCGAACACGAAAAAACTCATGCAGAAGAAGAACACCCCCCTCAAGGCAAGAGGGAAAAACCTGAGGCCCCTGCCGCCCGCGGTCAGTGTCGACACCTCGGCTCTTCATGCGGGCCCAGGCTTTAACGATGCTCCTATGGGCAGAGCGAGCCGCGAGGACAGCGGAAGGGGCAAACGCCGACGACCCCGAACCACGATTTGCCCCACAAACTGACCACGCGCGGGCGGCGCTCTCGGCGGGACGATTCTTTGGAAGTCGAGTCAGGGTTGGGATGGGACATACAGCCAAAGGCGCTGAGCCGAGACAGGTCTGCCTTCCGGAGAACCACCCCCGCGAGAGAAGCGCGCTGGAAGACTCTCTACCACATTGCGCCCTTCTTGATGTCGAGTCGTCGCTGCGTTTCTAACTTCTTGGAAATGACGAGGAAAGTGATCGTCAAGTCACGGGCGGCGTCCGCAACGACGTCGAGGTTCCCCAGGACGTCAGTAAGCCAGAGCCGCTTCTCAATATCATACCCCTTTTTGGAGGCGATCATGTAGTATCGGTCCCTAATCTGGTCGACGGTCTTTTCGCGCTGAACAATGGACTCGCAATGGCGCTCGGCTTCACCGTCCTCCTTCCCCAAAACCTCCAGAACGGAGGAGACGCCCTCGGCAATCAACGCGACCTGCGTCGCCGCGTTTTCGAGCAGCTCTGATTCCTCGCCGCTCAGCTTCCGTCTCCATTCCAGGAGTATAGCGGTGCGCTCGATGAGGTCGGACATCCTGTCGAGCTCTCTCGCCACCTCCAGCAGGTAGTCAGGGTTGACAGGGAACACCTCCAGATCCATGATCCGAGTCGCGGCCTTGTCGAAGTCTGCGTCGATCGTTTCCTCGGCCTTCCTGATCTCCTCGAGGCCAAGACGAACCTCGACGTCTGAGGCATGCGGGAGGTCGCGGACGAGCTTCAACGCCTTCAAGCTCAGACCCGCCACTCCGGTTGACATCTTGCGCACTTCTCCGAAGACCGCTTCGACGTCGCTCAGAACGCGTTGACCTCCTCTAGGGTAATCATGCCGTTGGTCCCCACTATCTTCTTCACAGCTCCCAGGACGCGCTCGACCTTTTCGTAGTCTCCCACTGTCTCTATTATCACCGGGAGGCTCACCGACAGCCCCAGGACGTCGATCTTGGCCGCGCCGCGCAGTCCGTAGCCCTTGATCCCTTGCGATACGGTGGCTCCGCCGATTCCTTGCTTCTTGTAGAGGTCCAAGAGCGAGTCGGCGAGGTTCCTGCCTTCGAACTGATCGCCGGTGCGCGCCCTGACGGTGAGCTTCAGCATGCGCTTCATCGGGGGCCTCGCCTCTGTCACGACCTACGCGCCCCCTATGAGCATGTTGACGACCGCCCTTCCAAGGAAGATCACCAGAACGGAGACTCCCATGTTGAGCCCTACGTCGGCCATCGTCGTGATGAACATTCCTGCGTCCATAAGGTTGGCAGTCTCGAAGGCCAACGAAGACATGGTGGTGAAAGACCCGCAAAATCCGATGCCCATGAAGAGCACGAATCCGCTCCCAACGCCCAGCCTCTGGACAGCGGCCATGGTAACCCCTAGAATCAGGCTCCCGACGACATTCACGGTAAGCACGGAAAGGGGGAGGCTCCCCCAGTAGATGTTCCTGCTCGTGATGGCATAGCGCATCGTAGCCCCTATCACGGCTCCGGCTGCGACGTACAACAGGTCGTATCTCACTTTCAACCGCTCGCTTGTTCTATGTTGTAGAAGCTATTGGCCCGTTGTCCACGAGCGGTTACGGCGAGCTTCACCGCCATGAAAAGGTGCCCGACTCCCATTCTTAAACTCCGCTCCTGCGCCGCGGGCCCCTCCTGGCGTGGAAGGTTCGGCCCTCTGGGGCAGCAGAACACCCATTCCCCCCTTTCTAGGCGCAGTCACGCATAAAATATGCACCCGCTTCGGGGTACAACATGGCTCCGCCGCCAGACGTGGTCTATGTCTTCTCGATCGCCGCCGCGATCATAGTGGTCGGGTTCGCCGGGGAGCTCTTCTTCAGGAAGACGGGGGTCCCGGCTTTCCTCTTCCTCATCCTGATGGGGATACTGATCGGGCCGGTCTTCGGCCTCCTCTCGAGGGTCCAGCTCCTCCCCTACCTGGGGCTGTTCGCCGAACTGACCCTCGTCATGGTGCTTTTCTACGGCGGCATGGACATCAAGTTCAGCTCCCTGGTGAAGGGAGGAGGCCGCGCTTCGGTCCAGGTCTTCATGTACGTCGTCCTGAGCACCATCGCGATAGCTTTCGCCGTCCACCTGCTAGAGCGGTGGGACCTGGTCTCCTCTTTCATCTTCGCCTCCATGGTGGGTGGAGAGACCACCGCCGCGGTCGTCATCCCGCTGTCCAGGTCTCTCAAGCTCCCCGAGGCGACGGCGACCTTCCTCACGATAGAGTCTGCGATGAACTCCATCCTCTCGATTATCCTCTTCTTCACCTTCGTGGGGGTGTACCAGACCGGAGGGGCGAACTGGCTCACCACCTTCCAGACCGTGGCGTCGAACTTCTCTGTCGGCATCGTCCTCGGGGCCCTCCTGTCCGTGGTGTGGATCATTCTGTTGAACAGGCTGCAGAACGGCAAGTACACCTACGTGCTGACGCTGGGCCTGGTCTTCGCTACCTACGTGATCAGCTCGCGGCTCGGAGGGAACGGAGAGCTTTCGGTGCTGATATTCGGGGTCGTCCTCGGCAACTACCTGCTCCTGAGTAGGGCGACCGACCTCCACCTGAGCATGGAGCCCCTCCTGCAGAAGCTCGGGGTCTTCCAGGAGGAGCTCTCGTTCCTGATGGAGACGCTCTTCTTCGTCTTCCTGGGGCTCACGTTCGAGATATCCACCGGGAGCATCTACGCGAACCTGAACATCGGCGTCCTGGTCCTGTTCATCCTCCTCCTCTTCAGGATAATAGCGGCCACCGTGTCGACAAGAGGGTCCGACCTCGGCAAGGACATGGGCTCGATAGTCCTGATGTGCGCCCAGGGGCTGGTCCCCGCGACCCTCGCCATAATCGCGGTCGACGACGGGCTTCCGCACGCTTCCGCTTTCCTCAACATCGTGACCTACGTCATCATACTCACGAACATCGTGACCTCTGCCGGCGCCATCTGGCGGATCAGAAGACAGAAGCTTGCCTTCAGGGACTTCATGGCAGGCCTGGAGTCCCCTGGCCTCGCCGGCAAATCTCCGACGCGAAGCGATTAAAGCCCTAGGAGCGAGCCGGGGTCCTCCTACGTTGAACCTCGATCCAGGGATAATGCTGGCCGCGCTCGGCATAACGGTGCTGGAGCTCGCCGAAGCGGCGGCGGTCGGGCTCGCGCTCTTCGCTGAATCCAGGAGCTACGCGGCGTTCCTTTTCATCGCCGCAGGGACCGCGGTGGTCTTCGTCCCCACCTTCCTGGTGGGGGGGCTGGTCGCGCTCCTCCCGCTGGTGCTCGTCCGGCTCATCGGAGGGGTCCTCCTCCTCTACTTCGGCCTCAGGCTCGCGAAAAGCGCGAGGCGGTCGGTCGTCAAGAGCAAGACGACGGGGTTCACGGCCGAGAAGTTCGAAAGGGGGTTGATGTACACGGGCTTCTCGGTAGGGGCGGTGGAGGCGTTCGAGGCGTCTATCGTCCTGGTGGGGCTGATTCCTGAGAGCTTCGACTCCGCGACCCTGGGGTTCGCCGCCGGAGTGGTCGTCGTCGTCGCCGCGGCGTTCGCGCTCAGGTCCCAGGTGAGGAAGGTGAAGCAGGCCAACATGAAGGTCGTGGTGTCCGGCCTTCTGCTCACGTTCTCGGCGTTCTGGTTCGGAGAGACGCTTGTGCAGCTCAACGACGTCCTTCTGGTCCCGCTCTTCGCCGCGTTCGCTTACGCGGTCTTCAGGTTCGCAAACAGGCCCATCCCGGGAGCGGCGGGCGTCTGACATGGACGGCATCTGCATCGGCGTGTTCGGGACCGACCAGCCCGCGAAGGCCGCCTTCGAAGCTTCCGTCGCCAAGAAGAGCGAAGCCGAGGGGATAGCGGTCTACTCCAGGACCGAGGCGGGGCGCAGGTACTCCCTGCTCGACACCGCAGACTTCCCGGACAGGGTCCAGGGGTACGCCCGGATCGCTTCGCTCGTGGACCACGCGCTCTATTTCTATCCAAAGTCGGGAAAGCTCGCCCCCCCTGACGGCGAGCTCGCCGTCCTCCTAGGCGCGTTCGGCCTCCGCGGAACGATCGAAGTCCTGGACGGAACGGCTATCCCCCAGGCCGCATCCGCTGCGCTCAGGGGGACGGCCCCTGCCCAGTACCCGGTGGAGGAGCGCCAGACCTCCTCGTCGGCCATCGACCTCTCCGGGGCGAAGCCGAGGGAGGACTTCCCCCAGGGGAAGACGCTCATCTACATCGACAGGGCGTTCAGCGTGAAGGGGGTGGGGACGGTGGCCCTCGGCTTCGTCCTTTCAGGCACGGTCTCTGTCCATTCGCAGCTCCGTGCGATCCCGGGAGCGGAAGGGGTCCGTGCCGACGTCAAAGGCATCCAGGTGAACGACGTGGACTTCGACTCGGCGGGCCGGGGGGTCAGGGTGGGGCTTTCGCTGAGGGGGGTCGAGCCGAAGGACCTGGAGCGCTCGCACTGGCTCGACGACGGTTCCCTCCAGGTCTCGGACACAATCTCGTTCGACTTCCAACTGTCGCAGTTCTACAGACAGGAGGTCGCCTCAAGGGAGCTCCACGTCCAGCTCCCCGGCGAAATGGTCCCGGCCAAGATAACGAAGTCCGAGGGGAAGATGTCCGCGAAGCTCCCGTGGCAGGTCCCCGTCTGGGACGGAGGGAGGGGAGCGGTCGTGGATCTCAACGGCGGGCCGCTGCGCATAGCAGGCGGATTCTCCCTGAAGCTTTAAACAAAGGGAGCGCTTCAACCGGGTTCAGTTGAAAATCGAGGTCGCGACCTTCGGTAGCGGGTGCTTCTGGTGCTCAGAGGCGGTCTTCTCTGAGCTCGAGGGGGTGGTGAGGGTCGAGCCCGGGTACTCGGGGGGGAGCGTCAAGGACCCCACCTACGAGCAGGTCTGCACCGACACGACCGGGCACGCCGAAGTGGCACAGGTCACGTTCGATCCAGCCGCGATAAGCTTCAGGGAGCTCCTCGAGGTCTTCTTCTCCACCCACGACCCGACCACCCTGAACAGGCAGGGGGCTGACGTCGGAAGCCAGTACCGGTCTGTAGTCTTCTACGCGAACGACGCCCAGAGGACGCAGTCCCTCGACATCATCCGGGAACTGTCTGCAGAGAGGGTGTTCCGCAACCCCATCGTGACCGAGGTCGTCCCGCTGGAGGCGTTCTATCCTGCAGAGGACTACCACAGAGAATACTTCAGGCGGAACGCGTCGAAGCCCTACTGCCAGGCCGTGATCGCTCCCAAGCTCGCGAAGTTCAGGGAGCACTGGAAGACGAAGCTGAGGGGGACGGCCACGGCGAAGGCGGCCTAGGCCCCTGCCGCGGAAGATGCCTCGAGGCATAGTGGGGATAACCGGGACCCCCGGCACCGGTAAGAAGTCGGTCGCCCCGCTCGTCGCAGAAGGGCTGGGGCTCCCATGCATCGGGCTGAACGCGTTCGCGGAGGACCGGAGGCTGCTCGGGAGAGGGGGGGAGGTCGACACGGCGACGCTGAAGAAGGCGATCGAAGCGAGCGTCGACGGTTCCGCCGTGCTGTACGGCCACCTGCTCCCGTACGCCGTCGGCCGCTCGAGGTTGTCGATTGCCGTCGTCCTCCGGTGCGAGCCGTCCGTCCTGAAGGGGAGGCTCACCTCCAGGCGATATCCCCGGGCGAAGGTCCTGGAGAACGTCGAGGCGGAGCTGATCGGCGCCGTCTACTCGGAAGCGGTCGGCGCGTTCGGCCCGGCAAAGGTCGTCGAGGTCGACACCACCGAAACCGACCCTTCAGAGGCCGCAGCGGCGGCTATCGCCGCGGTGGCGCGAAGGAGGAGCGCCGGCGCGACCATCGACTGGTTGCCCACCTACGGCACGGGCGCGAAGCTCATGTCCCTGCTCTCCACAGGCTGAACTGGGTCGGCCCTCACCTGCACGAGGAGCGGGCTAGGGAGCCTTCCGAGGCTGACCACCGCCTCTCCGACCTTGAGCTTGGTCAGGTGCTCCCGCTGCTTCTGGCTCAGCCCCACGGAGTCCCCTATGAGGGACACGTCGTCCGGCCAGGCGAGCCTGTGGACGATCTTCGTCCCGGAGTTCTTGACGACCTCGGGGGCGACGTGGCTTGGGAACTGCGCGACGAACGCCATCGACTCCCCGAACTTCCTCAGCTCGGAGATCATCCTCTCCCCGACAGTCGGGGGGTCCTCCGGCCTCCTGGCGGGGGCGATGTTCCTGGCTTCTTCCACGAGCGTGAGATGGTCCATCGGGGACTTCTGCTTCACCTTCTCTTCGTATATCATCTTCAGCATCACGTCGCAGAATATGGCCCTCGACTGGATGTCCCTCATGTGGCCGAGCTCGACGCAGACCACCGTGCTCAGCATCTCTTCGAGCTTCAGGGGGCCGGACCCGCCAAGCGCCCTCCCTGCCTGCCCCTCCTTCAGCGGCACCAGCCTCCTGAGGAGGGCCACCTTCGTCTCGTTGTCGTACGCCGACCTCAGCGGATATGACTCTATGGTGCTGACGAGCCCCTCTATCGTCGGGACCTCGTCGGGGGCGCATTCGCTCAGGCGCTTCTGCAGCGCGTTTCTGAACATGTAGGCCTGCGGATGGGTGAAGTGGTAGACGTCGGAGAAGATGTCCGAGACCATTGCGATGTGCTCGGCCGGGTCGATGCCGGGGCCGACCTCCAGGGGGTTGACCGCGAAGTCGTCCTTTCCCGGGGCGACGACCTTCCCTCCCGCGCCTATCACCGCCGCAGCGTGCTCGTTGTGCCAGTCCAGGACGAGGGTCGGGAGCCCAGCTTCTGCGACCTGCCTGACGATGAGCGACGCGGTGGTGGACTTGCCCGAGCCTGTCATCCCCAGTATGCTGACGTGCCTCTTGAGGTCGTCGAGCTGGAGCCGGAAGTCGTGGAACTCCCTTCCGGAGGATTTCACCGCCCCGAGTAGGATTCCTTCCTGGCCCGACTCCTCCGCGTTAGGGATGTAGTAGTCGGGGGACTTCTCGAAGGTGGCGGCGAGAGGAGACATCTCGTCGAAGGTGCACAAGGCGCCCGCCACGGCCGGGGTACCGGTCTGCGGCAGCGACCTCCCTCCGGGAAGGAGAGCCGACTTCATGAACCCGGCGAGCTCTCCCCTGGCGAGCCGGACGACCCGGGCGGCCGGGAGAGCCACCCCGATGGTGGCGGAAAGTATGCTCGCCCTCTGCTCCAGCGACTGGCTCCTGTCTTCCTTCTTCTTGGAGTCGACCCACGTCCCCACCACGAGGTCGAACTGCATGACAGGAGGAGACTCGCCCTCCTGTTCCGGATGGTCCATCAGCATCATGTAGACGAACGGGACCCCCGCCCTGCGGAGCCCTTCGAAGAGCCCTTTCATCCTCTGCTGGTGCAGGGTCGACTTCAGGGCTGCGGAGTAGTCAAGCTTCGAGTCTTCGACCGAGTCGGGGACTCCTACCCTGAACAGCGCCATGCTCCTCACCCTGGAGCCGTCGGAGACCACCATGTACTTCCCGTCTCCGATGCCCACATCTTCCAGCCCGATCCCTGCCTGAGGCCTGAACCGCCATGCCGCCTGCGCCATCGCCTCTTTTGTCGAGCGCAACCGTCTCACCAGTGGAAGATGGACCCGAGGGCGCCGCTCAGCGAGTTGGTGATCGAATTCCATACGTTGGAGGTGTACGACGCGCTCTGCTTGAGGATGGACTCTATCCCGCCCACCAGCAGGCTCAACGACACGAGGGCGACCGACAGCAGCAGCGCCTCCTCGATCAGCTGCGCGCCTCTCCGCTCCGAACGCCTTCCCAGGTGAAGTTTCATGGACGCAGAGGCCGTTTTCTCTATTTAACGCCCCACGGGCCCGTCACCGTGACCGCTGCCAGGGGGGAGGCCGCGAGGAAGACGATGCCGAAGGCGGCGAGGGCGACCGCCACGTTGGCGTAGAACTTCCTGCCAGACGTGTACGCCCCGAGCGTCCCTGACCCGATGGCCGTCATCGCCGCGGCTCCGTAGACGAGGGCTCCCGGCCCGGAGGGCGCTCCCAGGGCGCTGCTCAACGAACCCACCAGCGGGCCCAGCGTCGCGACCATCGCGGTGACGGCGCCCAGTATCCCTGAGGTCACCAGGCTCCTGAACCTGAGCACCTTCTGCTCCAGCGCCCTGCTCTCCTTCGCTTCCGCCCACCGCTGCAGGGTCGTCGCGAGGGCTCCGCCCGTCCTTCCCACCATGGGGGCGCTGCTGGAAGGGGCCGCCACTATCAACGACGCGAGCATCGACTCCTCCTCCGACCCATCCTCCGACAGCGAGCGCAGCGAGCCCTCGATCGAGTTCCCAAGGAGGAGCATCCTCGCCACCCCCTGTCCGACACGGTCTCCCTTTCCGAGCTCTCTGACAATGGCGCGAGAGATCCCGGAGCCCTCTCCCACGCCTTCGAGCACCCTCCTTAGCGACAGCATCCGGGAGACGCCCTTCGCCATCATCGACCCTCCTGACTCGAGGTCAGGAAGTACGCCAGGTCGACGACTATCAGCTCGAGGGCGGCGAGCTCTGAAACGCTTTCCAGGCTGTATGACTGCGAAAACACGGCGTACAGCACCATCAGGATCGGAGAGAAGAAGCAGACCGTCATGAGCATCGGGACCTTGGTCTCGCGGCTCAGCTCCCTCGCCGAGGCGAGCCCTTTCGATTCTTCGTCCCCTCCCTCGATCCCTTCGGGCCTCAGGCTGGCGAGGCCCCGGAACGCAGCCGCGGCAGAAAGCGAGACGAGGGTGTTCGAAGCCTCGCCAAGCGCGACCTCGACCCTGGTGCCGAGCAGGACCAGCCTGGCGGCCGCGCGCATCGCGCGCTCGGTCCCTTCCTCCTTCGACCGGAGCATCAGAAGCGTGCGCGCCCTCGAACCGGTGACCGCAAGGCAGGCCCTCGCAGAGACGGAGAGGAGCAAAGACTCCCTCGACTGCAGGTCCCTCTGCCTTTCCATGGCCCTCCTGGGGGTCGTCACGACGAGGTAGAAGACCGCCCCGGACATCAACGCGAGCACCACCGGCCTTCCCTCGCCGAGGACCCCTCCCGCCACGGCCTCCCCGCCGAGCCACATGGCCGACGAGAACGCCACCCCGAGGCACGCGAGCCTCCACGCGCTCACCCCGAAGTATTGCAGCGAGGCGAGCTTCAAACAGGCGCGCCCCCGATCCGACGCGCCGCTGCCGCCACCCTGGCGTCGAGCCTCCCCTGGTCGGCCCCTTCAGGGGGAGGGGGCAACCCAGGTCCTGCGACGTTTCTGAGCCTCGACGCCCTGTCTCTGAGATACAGCTCCTTTATCCTGGGCGACCCGGAGTCGCGGCACATCACCGAGATCCGCTGGACATATCTGACCTGCTTCAGCCTGTCCGGCCTGGCCATCTGCACGAATATCCCCAGGTCGAGCAGGCTCTGCTCTGATATGTGGTGGAGGTTGACCCAGCGCCTGACCGCCTGCTCTACAGTGGACGCGTGGAACGTCTGTATCCCTCTCGCCCCTGACGCCAGCGCCTGGAAGAACGCCCGGCTGTGCTCCTCCGACTGGATCTCGCTCAGTATCACGATGTCGGGCGAACGGTGCAGCGCCTTCACGATCTCTGACTCTTTCGTCCTCCCGGCGTCGGACCCGCGCTCGAAGGGGTCCACCTTCACCTTCATCTGATGATACCCTCTGTCCAGGAGGTCCCTGGTCTCCACCGCGTCTTCGATGTAGAGGCGCCTCAGCCTCCTGTCGACCTGCTCGTCCAGCGCGTTCAGGAGGGTGGTCTTTCCCGTCCCGGTCTCTCCGAGCACCGTGACGTTCCCTCCTGACTCCAACCACCCTACGAGCATCGCAGCCGCCTCGCCGCTGAGGACGTCCATCGAGACGAGCCGTGGGAGGCCGAGAGTGGACACGTTGAGCCTTCTCACGTCGAGCGCGAACCTGTTCACGGCGAGCGGCTCGAGGTCGATCGAGACCCTCAGTATCGCGCCCCCGAAGGGGAGGTCGTTCTTCATCGACGGGGTGCGGTAGTCGAGGGTGTATCCGCTGAAGGTGTCCAGGTGGGTCCTGAGCGCGTCCCTTTCCCTCGCGGTGAGCACCAGGCCGGTCTCGCATCTTCCGGCCGCGGTGTGGTCCAGATAGACGGGGGCGACCTCGGAGTCGACGAAGAACTCGGTCACGCTTTCATCCTTCGCGAGGGCAAGGACCCGGGACAGACCGACCGCCTCGTACGCAGAAAGCTCGGAGAGCTCCATGACGTGGCCCTTCACCCCTTTCGACGCGAGCGCCTCGGCCGACAGCTGCCCGAGCACGTCCACCAGCTTGGAGAACGTCAGCGGGTTCACCTCCTCTGGGGCGAGCTTCGCCGACGCTTCCTGCACCGCCTCCCGGAGCGACGACGTGGTGCCTGCGGGGAGCTCGCACCCGACCTCGTAGAACGGGACGTTCCCCCTGGAGACGACCCGATAGCAGAACGGGAACGACCGGTACTGCCAGACCTCCTTTCCCCGGCGCGGGTCAAGCAGTTCCACGAGGAGGGGGGCCGGAGCCGGCGGCCGCTCTCTCTTCCTCACCGCACCGAGGAGGAGCTCCGCGAACCCGGCGTTCACGCGACCGAAGACGGCCTTGCAATAAAAGCGCCAACGTGGCTCGTTATATCCCGACCGCCCGTCTTTGGTCGATGACAGAGATACTGGAGTACTGCCTCGTGGTAGCTGTTTCGACCCTCTTCGTCGCGGCGTCGGTGGCGACCTTCGACACGTTCACGTCATTCGTCAGCGGACTGGAGTTCCGGGCCGGGTCGTCGTCGATAGCGAGGCTCGCCTCGCAAGCTGCCGCCGAGGGGAGCGCTACTGGCTCCGTCGCCCTCCCAGCTTCTGCGATAAGCTGCTCCGACGGCGTCATGCGGATGACTTCGGGCGGGCAGACGGAGACCGACGTCGTGGGCGGATCGTGCGACTTCGCCCTGGCCGTCCCTGCGGGGACGCACGCCTTCGGCTTCAGGTGTGTCGCCGGGCAGCTCTCGCTCATGGTGTCGTGACGTGCCTGCGTCTTCTGTGAGCGCCCTGGACTCGTGGGGGGTCTATCTCGTCGCGGCGGCGGCCCTGGTCCTGATGCTGTCCCCTTCCCTCGCCGCGACGGCGAAAGCCTCGAGGGAGGGCGCCGACCTGAGATACCTCGAAGGGGTGCGCGCCGTCCTGGCGTCTCTGCGGCCGGGGGTCGGCGTCGAGTTCTCGTTCGGGGGGTGGCCGCCGTCCGACCCCATCACCATGGACGGGAACGCGCTCACCTGCTCCTACGGCGGCGGCGCGCTTGAGCTGAACAGCTCGCGTGCCCTCCCGGGGATGACCCTCTACCCAGGGGTGCTCTACCTGGCGCAACTGAGCAGCGGGGCCGTCGAGGTGACACGGGTCGGCTGAGGTCGAAGCGTACGTCGACGTCGCCCTGATGTACGCGGTCGTGATCTGCCTGGCGCTCATCGCAATCGCTCTTCTCCTCCCAGGGGTCGCCCCGGCGTGAGATACCTCGACCTGGCGGTGGCGGTGCTCGTCGGCACCTCAGCCGTCGCCGGCGTGTCAGCGTGGAGCCCGGCGCCGGGAGACTCCGCCTCGGCCAGGCTGCAGACGACCATGGCGCTCAGGGACGACATAGCCGGCTTCGTCCAGTCGAAGGGGATGTCGTGGTTCTTCTCCACCCCGCCGGAGGAGGTCTGTTCCGTCGCCTACCGCTCCCTCGGCCCCGCGGACCTGATGTCGGCTGAGGTGGGAGCGTTCGCCTGTCCGGGCCACCCCCCGGCCTCCGCGGATGTTGCCACGCTCACGTTCCGGATAGCTACGACGGAGGTGACCCTGACGGCTTGGTCAGACGCCGCGGCGTAGGCGCCACGATGGCTGCCTCGTTGGTCTTCTCCGTCATCCTGGTCTCCAGCCTCGCCGTCTTCATCGCCTCACAGGGCCGGGAGGAGATGTACTCCGCCGCAGACGCCGGGGACTACTTCGGGGACGAGTTCAGGACGATCGAGGCGGCACAGGGGTACGCCGTCCTCCTCGACGTGCAGGCGGTGCTGGGGACGAACGTCACCGGGTGCGCCGTCGCGGTCCCGGCCCTCGACCGAGCGCTGTCGTCCTATTCGGACGCGCAGGGCGCCGGGAACCTGACCGTCAGCGTCACCGCCGCGCCGATCCAGGGGACGGCCTCGCAGGACAACCTGTCTGCGTTGCGCCCGTTCAACGGCTCGGTCCCGGGCGAGGTCGACGTGGCGCTCCGCTTCGACGGGAGCGGGGGTCAGGGCGGGTCCGTGGCTTTCTCCAGGGAGGTAACGCACTTCGCGCACCTGGGCGCGCGGCTACAGGCTGAGGTCTCCGACTGCGAAGACGCGGTCGGCGCCGTCGAAGGAGCGCTGTCGCGTTCGGTCGTCGCCAACTGCACGGAGCCCGGGGTGGCCCCGCTGGTCCAGAGCGCTGCCAGAGGGCCGTCCGCGCGGGCGGCAGAAGACGGTTTCACGTTGGGGGTCGCGTATGCGGTCACCGCAGAGGGGTCGTGCAGCGTCGCGTTTCGGGTGAGCATCGACCAGGCCGGGATACCCGGGCCCGGAGGGACCTTCAGCGTCCGGCTTGAGGAGGGAGGGACAGCGTCGGTCGTGACATCCTCCTCAGCACGGGCGTGAATATCGCGTTGTACTGCTCCCTCACCGTGTACTCCGCGGCGTCTCCGCACTCTGCGCACTCCCTCTGCGTCACCCTCGCGGCGCGCCCTTCGGCAGACGACATCAGTATCTCGGCGGAATAGACCGCGGAGGCCGCAAGCGTGCACGGGCGCTTCCCGGACATCTCGGTCCTGTCGCAGGCGCCCAGTATCTCCGACGCCGCCATGCGTAGGCTCCCGAGGTACGCGGGAGGCGCGGCTCCGTCCCTCGCGAGCCTGGCGGCGAGCCTCCTGTTCATCGAAAGCCTCGCGACCACCCTCGGTACGTAGTCACGCGGCTCCCGGGCGTACGTCCCCGACGGGGACTCGATCGCCAGCCTGAATATCGCCGACGAAGTTACTTTCCTGCCGACGTCCGCGAACGCGGCGAGTATCTCCCTGATGCTGACTGACGTCACCCCTTCTATCTTGCATGCGGAGACAAGGGCGTACGCCGAGACGTCGGCGACCGTCCGTCTTCTCCCCGGGTGCGGCGACACCATCGCCCTCTTTGCGATCGCCGCCGCCTGAAGGACGACCACCCGCGGGAGGTAGAGCCTCTCCCCCACCCTTTCGACGAGCCGACCGCAGTCTTCCGGGCTCCCCTCCCTCTGGGCGCGGTCGGCCATCGCCTTCATCTTCTCGTATCTCGTGTTGTCCCCTGAAACTTTCGACCGCCTCTCCTCCGCGGTTATCCCCTTGGTCCCCATGTAGCTCCCGAGAGGGTGCCTCCCGAACAGAGGGAGCTTCCCCGACGGCCTGACGTCTGTCTCGACGACCGCCTTCTCCTTCACCATGCCGCACCCCGGGCAGACGAGCTCGTCTCCCACGTCCAGGAGCGGCTTCGTGCACCCTTGACAGCCCTCGAACTCCGTTGCATGCATGGGCCATCCGTCTCCCTGACGGTACTTCTTCTCGGAGGGACCCCGGCATCTGGTGCAGCCACGTCTGGTGGTGCTACAGCGTACTCGAGGCGGTCGCAGGGAGGCACGGCGCCGGAAACTGACCTTGCGAACGGTTAATACCGCAAGTCGTTCGACAGGCCCGTCTCATGAAGAAGACCCGTGGCCTGAAGAAGGTCCGCGACATGCATGTGTCCCGGTCGAAGGACATCGAGTCTCTGGTCGATGCGATGGGGGACGGCGGGGGGTTCATGGCCCGCAGCCTCTACGACGTCGCGTCGACGTACTCGGCCATGTGCTCGCGCCCCGGGGTCACGAAGTTCCTCTCTTTCCCTGCGGCGATAGTGGCGACCGGCACGAGGGGGATCCTGGTCGACATGGTGAAGGCGGGGATGGTCGACGTGATAGTGACCACCTGCGGGACGCTCGACCATGACATCGCCCGGACCCTTGGGGACTACTATCAGGGGGACTTCGAAATGGACGACGTCAGGCTCAGGAGGGAAGGGTATCACAGGTTGGGGAACGTCATCGTGCCGCTGGAGGGGTATGGGCCACTGATCGAAAGGCGGATGCAGCCGCTGCTCTCGAAGCTCTACGCCAGGTCGAAGTCGGTCACCACCGAGGAGCTCTGCAGAGAGATCGGGAAGGACCTCGGCTCCGAAGACTCGCTCCTCTACTGGGCGCAGAAGAAGGGGGTCCCGGTCTTCGTCCCAGGGATAACCGACGGCGCGGTGGGGAGCCAGCTGTGGCTCTTCGCGGAAGGGCACAGGGACTTCCGCGTCGACCTTCTGGGTGACGAAAGGCGGCTTTCCGACATCACTTCAGAAGCGAAGGAGACAGGCGCTCTGGTCCTCGGGGGAGGCATCTCCAAGCATCACGTAATCTGGTGGAATCTGTTCCGCGGGGGGCTCGACTGGGCGTGCTACGTCACCACTGCCTCGGAGTTCGACGGCTCCCTCAGCGGGGCGCACCTCAGGGAAGCGATCTCATGGGGGAAGGTGAAGGAAAGGGCGAAGCAGGCGAGCCTCTACGCCGAAGTCACCACGGTGCTCCCCCTGATCGCAGCGTACGCCTTCTCCAGACAGAAGCGGTCCTGAAGCGGCGCCTCAATTCTTTTAAAGTGAACACGGGGGCGTCTGCGAACAATTGCCATTAGGATCCGGCTTCCTCCAGGCTTCGGCCACACTGGGGGCCCTTTACATCGCCCCTAACGACACCGGGGCATATCTCGCCCTGGGCTTCTCCGTGGTCGCGCTTCTCTTCGGCGCCGCCCTCTGGGCGTACCTGAAGCGACAGAGCAGGGGGACCCCGAAGATGGTGGAGATCTCCGACGCGGTGAAGCAGGGAGCGGGGGCTTTCCTGAGCAGGGAGTACAGGGTGATAGCGCCTGTCGCCGTGGCCATCGTGATACTGATCTTCGCGCTCATCGACTACCCCAACGCCACGGGCGGGGCGACAGCCGCGGGGTTCGCGATCGGCGCGTTCCTTTCCGCCTTGGCCGGGTACGTGGGGATGGCCGTCACCGTGAGGACGAGCTCCCGCACCGCCGAGGCGGCGAAGTCCGGGCTGGGGGCCGCGCTCACCATGGCCTTCAGGGGCGGAGGGGTGATGGGGATGACCGTGGTGGGGCTGGACCTGCTCGGCCTGTCCGTGTTCTACGTCGTGTTTTCAAAGACGATCGTCGCGTCGCCTGTTACCCTGGCGGGGCTGGGGTTCGGCGCGTCTCTGATCGCCATGTTCATGAGGGTGTCGGGCGGGATTTACACGAAGGCGGCCGACGTGGGCGCCGACCTCGTCGGGAAGGTCGAGGCCGGGATCCCGGAGGACGACCCGCGCAACCCCGCTGTCATCGCTGACAACGTAGGGGACAACGTCGGAGACTGCGCCGGCATGGGGGCGGACGTGTACGAGTCGTACGTCGTCACGACCATCGCCGTGATGATACTCGGTGCGCTGATACCGGGGGGGTACTACGCGGGCCTCCTCGTCTATCCGCTCCTGCTGGGCGCGTCGGGGATCATCGGGGCGGTGATAGGGAGCCTCTACGTCAGGAAGTCGATAAAGTCCAACCCTCTCAGGGCGCTGAACGTCACGCTCATCATCGCCGCGGTAGTGGCCGTGGCCCTTGACTTCGTCTTCGGGGACTACATCCTCGGAGGCTCCACCCTCAGCTACTACCTGTTCGGGAGCGCGGTCGTCGGCGTCGTCGTCGTGGTGGTCATCGAGAACGTGGCCAACTTCTTCACCTCGTACTCCTATGGTCCGGTGAAGGAGATCGCCCAGGCGAGCCAGACCGGCGCGGCCACCAACTTCCTGGCCGGGTTCTCCACCGGGCTGACGAGCGCCGCACCGTCGGCCGTGGTCCTCGTCGTCGCGATAATCGCCTCGTATTCCCTCGGCTTCTACGGCTCAGGCGGAGACATCCTCACGGGCGTCTACAGCACGGCCGTCGCCACCATGTCGATGCTCTCGCTCACCGGGATCATCATGTCGATAGACTCCTTCGGCCCCATCACGGACAACGCCAACGGCATCGTCGAGATGGCAGGCCTCGAGCACAGCGTCAGGGACGTCACCGACGAGCTCGACGCCCTGGGGAACACCACCAAGGCGACGACGAAGGCGTTCGCGGTCACCTCCGCGGCGCTCGCGGCGGTCGCGATATTCGAGGCGTTCCAGAACGAGGCCTCGAGGATAATCAGCGCGTCTCCGTCTCTCCTCAGCAGATACTCGGCGCACATGGTCAACGGCCAGCTTCAGTTCACCCTCTCCGACCCGTACGTCGTCATCGGGCTCCTCGTAGGCGGGCTCCTGCCGTTCTACTTCTCGAGCTTCCTGATCAAGGCGGTCGGGCGCGCCGCGTACACCATCGTCAACGAAGTGAGGCGTCAGTTCAAGGAGATACCGGGCATCATGGAAGGGACGGCGAAGCCCGACTACGCGAAGGCGGTGAGCATCAGCACCTCCGCAGCGATCAAGGAGCTGGTGAAGCCGGGGGCCCTCGCCATCGTAACCCCCCTGGTCGTCGGCTTCGTCCTCGGTCCGCTCGCGCTGGGCGGTCTCCTCATCGGGAGCGTCGTTTCAGGGGTCTTCCTCGCGTTCACGATGACCAACGGAGGGGCCGCGTGGGACAACGCCAAGAAGTACATCGAGACCGGCCAGCTGGGAGGGAAGGGTTCAGACGCCCACAAGGCGGCCGTCATGGGCGACACCGTGGGCGATCCGTTCAAGGACACCGCGGGCCCGGCGATCAACTCGCTGATCAAGGTGGTCAACACGATATCCATAGTGTTCATCTCTGCGATAGTGGTCTTCGCACTATTCATCTAGGTCACCCCAAATGCTCATAGTGGGTGCTTAAGAGCACCAACTCCGCTATACTATGTGCGACGGATTTCAAGGAAACGACATCGCCCTCTTGAGGAGCGGAGAGAGCTGTATGACCTCGTGGTAAATCTCCACACACAGGGGATGAGTTACCGCAAGATCATTGAAAGGATTCTCGAGGACAAGGGGGTTCTACTGAGGAAATCCCACCTGTCGGACTGGGTGAACAACACGCATCAGCCTTTTGGTTCGGCCTATGACTTCGTGCCAGAACCGACCCCAGAGCTGGCATACGTCATAGGAGTCTCTCGGGGAGACGCATCTCTCAGCATCCAAAAGTGGAGCTACAGGATAAGGCTACGGGCAATCGATCGGGAGTTTGTGGCCGAATTCGACAGGTGCGCAACGGTCGTTCTGAGGTGTCCGAGGCATAGCATAGGGTGGATTCCAAAAAGGGGGCAGTGGTCAGTGCAAGTTACGAGCCACTTGTTGTACCGGTTTCTGAAGCAAGCATTGCATCGCTTGAGGACCGTGGTCTCCCATTGCGCCAGATGTGTTGCTGCTTTCTTGAAGGGCTTCTTCGATTCGGAAGCATCAGTTAGCGGGCGCAGCCTCACTGTGTCAAACTCAAACTTGGCGACGCTGCGACTGGTGAAACGACTACTCAACTCTTTGAGTATCAGCAGCACAGGTCCGCGTTTGGTGCAACGCGGGAACCGGCCCGTGATAATCAAGGGGGTGGCATATCACGCGAACAAGAACATCTACCTCGTCTACATTAGAGCAGGTTCCCTTCGTGCCTACGCGGCTCGGGTGGGGTTCGTGATAACAAGAAAGCAAAGGGCCCTCGCGAGCGCACTCCAGTCTGACAGGCTTGGCCTTCGCGTTAAATGAAAAGGTGGGGATGGGACTCCCTGAGGGCTCAGGCCCACATTCGGACCCATGTGAATGCGCTCACTGACGCAAAGCGACTGCAGGCGCACGCGTAACCGCTCCGCCACCCCACCGCAATTGCGCCTCGGTTTTTCATGATAATTATGCGTTATATCCCATGTCCCCGACCTGTCCGCACAGCCCGGGGGAGGGCAGGCAAGTCCCGCCAAAGCTTATATCCCGTATAAGGGCCGCGAGTTCACGGACGACCTAATGCTTTCGGGACTACTTTCTGTTCCCCCTACTGCGGCCACGTTCAACTTTTTGCTCGACTGGTACCTGGTGTCCGCCATCCTTTCAGGCGGGGCGGTCATCGGGATGCTCCTCTTCTTCTCGTTCAAGTACAGGCGGAGACCCAACTCCCCCCCACCCCAGAAGGGGCCCGAGAGCATCTGGGTGGTGGTAGCGATCGTGGTGATAATGGCGCTCGCCCTGGGCGCGGCAGGGTACCAGACGTTCGCGAGCAGCACGAACATCGAGATCCCCAACAACCCCAACGCCATCACGATCAAGGTCACCGGGTTCCAGTGGGGGTGGAACTTCACCTACCCCAACGGGGCGTTCAACGTGGGGAACCTCACGGTCCCAGCCGGCCAGGTGATAATCCTCAACATCACCAGCAAAGACGTCTATCACACATTCGGCATCGCGATGCTCGCGGTGAAGGAGGACGCCATACCAGGCAAGGTGAACCAGGCGTGGTTCGAGATGCCGAACACGGGGTCATACGTGGACGCCATCCGCTGCTATCAGCTCTGCGGGGTAGGTCATTCCTTCATGGTGGCGAACCTGACGGTGGTGAGCGATTCCGCATGGGCCGCGTTCCAGAGCTCCGGGTGATCTAGACGGGGGCAACCGCTTGGCTTCGGCGCTGGCTGACGACAACCAACCACAGAGACATCGGGCTCCTCTACCTGTTCACCTCCCTCTACTTCGGGATGGCCGGAGGGACCCTGGCGCTGCTCATGAGGACGCAGCTCGCGGTCCCTGACAACAACTTCCTCACCGCTCTCTACTATGACCAGGCGGTGACCATGCACGGCTTGATCATGATATTCTGGTTCCTCTCTCCGCTCGCTATCGCCTTCTTCAACTACATAGTCCCGCTCCAGATCGGGGCGGACGACCTCGCGCTCCCTAGGCTAAACGCCCTCAGCTACTGGCTCTTCCTCAGCGGAGGGCTCATGGCCGTCGCCAGCTTCTTCGTCCCCGGCGGCTCGGCCCAATCCGGGTGGACCACCTACCAGCCTCTTTCCGGGGCGAACTTCCAGCCGGGACCGGGCCCTAGCCTGGTGTACATCGGGCTCCTCCTCCTCGCGGTCTCTGTCACCCTCGGGAGCATCAACATCATCACGACCATCCTCTGGATGAGGACCAAAGGGATGGGGTTCTCCAAGATACCGATGTTCACTTGGTTCGCGCTCTTCACCACCACCGCGATGCTCTACGCCTTCCCCACTCTGATAGCCGCCTTCACGCTGAACATGTCTGACAGGGTCCTGGGAACCGTCTTCTTCACCAGCCCGGCGATACTCAGCGTCCCGGGCATCGACCCTTCGATACTCTGGGACGACCTGTTCTGGTTCTTCGGGCACCCGGAGGTGTACATCGTGCTCCTCCCTGCGTTCGGGGTCGTCGCCAACGTCCTTCCTGCCATGACGGGGAGGCCGCTCGCGGGGCGGAACTGGATCCTGATCTCCACCGCGCTCGTCGTGCTCCCGCTCAGCTTCGGGGTCTGGATGCACCACATGTTCCTGACAGGGATCCCCCTCGCGCTGCAGGACGTCTTCGACGTGTCGACCGAGGCGATATCCATACCGTTCGGCGTCATAGTCATCTCGTTCATCCTCTCGCTCGTCAAGGGCCGCATCGAGTTCAAGACCCCGTTCCTGTTCATCGTGGGCGCGGTCGTCCTGTTCATCATAGGCGGGCTGATGGGGGTGTTCCTGTCCTCTCCCGTCCTCGACAGGGAGTTCTTCGGCTCTTACTTCGTGGTCTCGCACTTCCACTACGTGATGGTCGGGGCGACCATCTTCGGGCTCTTCGCGGGGATCTACTACTGGCTCCCGCTGATGACCAAGAGGATGTACAACGAGAACATAGGCAAGCTCCACTTCGTCCTCTCCTTCATCGGGTTCAACATACTGTACGCGCCGATGGCGGTCCTCTCCGACATGCCGAGGAGGGTGTTCACCTACCCCAACACCGGGGTCCTCCCGCTGGCGAACATGGTCGCGTCGGTCGGCGCCTACATCTTCGTGTTCTCACAGGCCCTCCTCGCGTACAACGTCGTCCACACCTGGTACAGGGGGAAGCCGTCAGGGCCCAACCCGTGGAACTCCAGCGACCTCGAGTGGTCGGCGCCAGGCGGCCCCGCGTCCCCCGCCATGGAAGACCAGGCGACTCCGAAGGGGGGATGGATAGGCCAGCTCGCCTCACCTGCTCCCGCATCAGTCCCCCACGCCGCCGCGGACGCGCACGCGGAGCATCCGGGACACACGAGCATCAGGCCGTTCATGCTCGGTCTTGGGGCCCTGCTGTTCTTCTCAGGGATGCCGTTCTATCCCGATCTGGGAGGGATCGTTGTGATGGTGGCGGGAGCCCTGATCGGGGCTTACACCCTCGGGGCCTGGGTCAAGGACGACATGGCCGGGAGGTTCTCCGTCCGGGACCAGGGAGAGGAGAGGTGGCCGTTCAACGCGATCCCCAAGATGAAGCTGAGCATGTGGATCTTCCTCTCGTCCGAGGTCATCCTGTTCGGCTCGTTCATCAGCGCCTACCTGTTCATCATCGAGTCGGTCCCAGGGTTCCCCCTCGGGACTTCGATACACGACGTCCCCCTCGGCACGTTCAACACCCTGGTCCTGGTGAGCAGTGGGTTCACGATGGCCATGGCCGTCCTCTCCATCAAGAAGGGGAACCAGAGGGCTCTCCTCGGCTGGCTCGCCACGACGTTCGTCCTGGGCGCGACCTTCATGGGGATAAAGATAGCCGAGTGGACCGACCTGGCCGGGACCGGGTTCACCATCGCTTCGACCAACCCGATGAACCAGCTCGCCGCCAGCGCGTACTACTTCCTGGTTGGGCTGCACGGCGCCCACGTGACCGCCGGGCTGATCGTGATGGCGATACTGATGAAGAAGACGCTGTCCGGGCACTACACGAAGGACAACTACTCCGCGATAGAAAACTTCGCCCTCTACTGGGCGTTCGTCGACCTCGTCTGGGTCTTCCTCTTCCCGCTCTTCTATCTCCTATAGGTGAAATGAGTTGAAGTCTTCTGTCCTGGTCGCCGTCTGGATCTACACCCTCGTCGCGGTGGTGGCGGAGGTGTATGTCTCGTACGCGGTCTCCAACATATTCTTTGAAACAGGGGCGATAATCGCGTTCGCGATCAGCCAGGCGGCCGCGGTCGTGGCGTTCTACATGAACCTGAAAGAGGAGCCGGGCACCCTCATCCTGATGGTGATCATCCCCCTGATGTTCATCTCCGGCCTCCTGATCACGGTGGTGGCTTCGCAGGGTTGAGCCTCTTCGACTCCAAGGAGGAGAGCGAGTACTCCCCAAAGTGGATACTCCTGGGGCTGCTGGCGGTCGGGCTCATAGTCCTCGCCGGACTCGCGGTCGGTCTGGGCGACGCGCTCCAGCCGCCGCTGAACGGCGGAAGCGGGCCTGTGGCGAGCGGGACGGTCATCATGCCCAACGGCGTGGGAGGGAACACGAAGCTCAACTTCGACCCGCCTGTCATCACCGTCGTGATCGGGAAGAACAACTCGGTCACCTGGCACAACGAGGACATATTCACCCACACCGTGACCTCGACCTCGGGGGCGTTCAACTCGGGCGACGTGAAGCCAGGGGCTAGCTGGTCCTTCACCTTCAGCACGCCTGGGAACTATTCTTACTACTGCATCTACCACAGCGCCTGGATGAAGGGGACGGTTGTGGTCCTGTCCTCATAGGAGATTCGGGCATGGGGAGCGAAGAGCCGAACGTTTTCCCCGGGAACTGGGACGTCGTGTCGGAGACGCTGCTGCGCAGCTACGAGCTCTGGTTCTCCCAGAACTGGAGCCCCGTGGACCTCCCCTGGGACGAATGCGACGCCAAGAACTTCTCGTCGGACGAGGCGGTCGCTCAGGCCTACTGGCTCTGCAAGCTCGCGCTCTTCGAAAAGTCGGGGATAGGCGCGTTCGGCTCAGCGGCCGTCCAGGCGGCGACCCACCACTTCGAGGACCCCACCAAAAAGTTCCTCACCGCCGTCGCCTTCGACGAGTGCAGGCACGACGAAGTCTGCAGGCGCGCGTGCGCCCGTGTATGCCCCAACTTCCCGTACAGGTTCAAGCCGAAGACGACCCTCGAAGAGAAGGCTCACAGGAACATAATGTCGCTCTACGAGAACGGGGCGCGCTACTGGAGCGCGTTCAACCAGGCGTGGGGGAAGTACCCGCTGGAGCTGATCTTCTCCAGCTTCTTCTTCGCGGAGATAGGGGCACAGCTCATCTTCAGGGAGGTGGGCGAGAGGTCGACCAACAAGGTCTATGCGGGCGCCTTCAAGAACATCACCAGGGACGAGTCGAGGCACCTCACCGGGACTTTGACGATGCTGGAGCGCCTGGCGGAGCGGATGTCCAAGGACGACAAGGCGCTGATATCCAGGCAGCTCAAGCACGGCTTCATCTATCTGTCCCCGCTGCTGTTCAGGCCGATGGAGGACTTTTGGAAGCTCCCGGCCGACTTCTTCGAGTACGACCAGAAGCTCGAGGAGCTCGCCGCGAAGTCAGGGCTGGGGGTCCCCAAGGTGGAGGAGAGGTCCGAGGCGTGGATGCAGGCCATAACGCGGCACAGGTCGAAGATCGAAGAGCTCGGGATCCAGGTCCCGGAGATCAAGGAGATAGGCCTGAAGGGGCTCGAAGTCTCCGTGAAGAAGGGGGACGAGATAATCGCCACCCCGCTCTAGCGCCGCCAGGTCTCCACCATCAGGAAGACAGGGACCAGGAACACGAGGGTCAGTCCGCCGCTCCAGAGCCACCCCTGCGTGTACCCCATCGACTGGACGACGAACGAGAAGAAGATCGGCGGGAGGAAAGACCCGGTGAGCGAGATGCTGTTGACCCAGGCGATGGCCAGCGTTTCATACGCGGGCCCCGCCCTGTTGAGGTCCCTCGCGCCCGCGAAGGCGAAGGTGTACCCGACCCCCGCGACGACCCCGCCGAGCGCGGCGCACGCCAGAGCCGAGGGGACAGAGTGGAGCGCCCCGAGGGCGAGGGAGGCGGCGCTCCCGAGCAGGGCGAGCACCATTATCTGCCTGTGCTTCGAGATCCTGTCGTAGAGCCTCCCTCCCCACAGGGCGGTGAATATCGGGACGACCGTGACCATGCTCGCTATGAGCCCCCCTACGTACCCGGAGAGCCCCAGCGACTCGACGACGTACAGCACCATGAACCCCGAGATGACCGTGTTGGCTATGCCGAAACCGAGCGTCCCCAGCCCCAGCAGGACGAGCTGCCTGTCGGCTAGGATCGCCTTCAGCGAAGCGCCGCTGACCCTGAACTCGTCGTCCAGCTCGTCCTTCGGCGCGTAGAGGATGACGAGCGCCCCCGTGAGCACCCCCAGCCCCCCGCTCACCGCAAGGCTCTGCCTCCACCCGATCTCAGTCGCGAGCAGGACCCATCCGAAGAGCGCGAGCAACCCTCCCAGGTCGAACGCGGAGTTGAACAGGCCGACGCCGATTCCTGACTTCTCTCCGCGGATCAGCTTGGCGACGATGACGACGCCCGGCGCGAAGACGAACGCCATCCCTGTCCCCACGAGGAACCTGAGGACGGCCATCTCCGCGACCGTGGTCGCCGCGGAGGTCCCGAGGACCGCGACAGACGAGACGAATATCCCGACGTTGACCACCTTCTTCGGCCCGAGCTTCGCCGCGAGGACCCCTCCAGGGACCTGCATGATCCCGATGCCGAGGTAGAACGCCGCGGTGAGCGTGCCAAGTCCGGAGACGTTTGTCCCGAGCTCGGCCTCCATAAGATAGAAGACAGCTGCGAAGTTCATCCAGTTCACAGCGTAGACCACCCTCGCGAAGATCAGCGAGGAAAGGGCCCTGACGTCGTGGACCGACCTGAGCAACACGGGGAGGGCGGGAAAGTTCCTCTATAATCGAATCGTCCGCGCTGGGGCGTGGCGATTGGTTTCTTCCCTTTCCGGTGCCACCGGCCGACGATATGGTCTTTCTTTTCCAAACGGGGGAAGGGCGAAGGGAGCGGGCTGCCGACTCCTCGAATGCGCCTTACCGCGTTTCGTCAAACCGGTGCGTCGAGACGGTAGAGGGACACCCTAACTCCTGATTCCTCAGGAATCCGGAGGGCTTCAACCTAGGCGGAAAGGCGTTGCAAACCAAATTCGCCCTCAAAACAGCGTCCGACCCCAGAAAACCCCAATTTGAGCCCCGTTGGCTCAGGTTTATATAGGAAACAGCCCGGATTGGTGCCGAGGCAATATGGCAGCTGTAACAGGCTATTGCGTCTACGAGAAGAAGAAGAATCGGGAGATCAAGAATCCCAAGCAAATCAAACTGAAGAATGGCCGGCCCGCCATCAAGGGAGCATGCGCTTCCTGCGGTAAGACCATCTTCAGGATTGGCAAGCTGAAGTAGGATTTTCTCTCCCGTTCCTTTTTATTTTGAGAGACTCCAGCGCCGCTTGTTTCCCCGACTCACCGTGCCCTTAGGCGCGGGACGAACCTCCCCGTCCGCTCCATGTAGCGCGCGTACTCCCCTCCGTATCTGAGCCGGAGCATCTTCTCCTCTTCCCGGCTGAGGAGGTAGTAGCCGAAGACCCCCGCCAGCGGCACGGCGGCGGCCAGGTCGAGCGTCGCTAGGAAGAGCCCGGCGAACATCAGCATGTACCCCGCGTACGAAGGGTGGCGGACGTACCTGTAGGGCCCCGTGACCACGAGCATGTGGTCAGGCGGCATCTCCCAGCCGACCGCATGCCTCCCCCTGGCCAGGACGCTCCACGAGAAGAGGGCGGCCCCTGCCGCGAACAGCGCCGCCCCCCGACGGCCACCGGGCCCGACTGTGGGAGCTGCAGCGCAGGGACGGGGTCGGGGACCCCGAGCCACGCCGACGCGACGAAGGCGCAGCTGAACAGGAAGAGAAGGACGGTCGAGACCCCCGCGAGCATTATGGGCGCGCCGAACCGCTCCAGCTCCACCTCCGCGCTCGCATCTGCTCCGCCCCGGGCGGTCCCGCGGCGCGCTATGTTCTGCAGGCTGACCACGGCGAGGGCCGCAAGAGCGAGGGCGATCACCGACGCAGCGGCCTCTGTGTAGTCCACGCGTTCGCAGGCTCCGCCGCCGCCGTCCGCTATTAGCGTTGAGCGGCCCGGTCTCCTTTTATCACGAGCCCCCACATGGGGCTCAGCCTTGCTTCGCCTCTACAACAGCCTGGGGAGGAGCCTCCAGCCGTTCAAGCCCATCCGGGAGCGCGAGGTGCGCATGTACACCTGCGGCCCCACGGTCTGGAACTACGCCCACATCGGGAACTTCCGGACCTTCGTCTTCGAGGACGTGCTCAGGCGCCTCCTGGAGCACAAGGGGTTCAGGGTGGTCCAGGTGAAGAACATAACAGACGTCGAGGACAAGATAATCAAAGGGGTGAAGCAGTCCGGGAAGCCCCTGGAGGAGCTGACGAAGTTCTACACGGCCGCCTTCATGGAGGACCTCGACGCCCTCAACATCGAGCGGGCGGAGGAGTATCCGAGGGCGACGGAGCACCTGAAAGAGATACTCGCTTTGATCCGCACGCTCAGGGAGAAGGGGTTCGCTTACTCCGCCCCTGACGGCTCAGTCTACTTCGCGGTCTCGAAGTTCAAGGACTACGGCGCGCTCTCGGGGGTGAAGCTCGACTCGCTGAAGCCGGCCGGGCGGGTCTCCAGTGACCACTACGAAGAGAAGACGGAGGCCGCCGACTTCGCCCTCTGGAAAGCGTGGGACCCTGACGACGGGGACGTGTTCTGGGAGACGGAGCTGGGGAAGGGGCGCCCGGGATGGAGCATAGAGTGCTCCGCCATGTCGATGAAGTACCTCGGAGAGACGATCGACATCCACACCGGCGGGATGGACCTGAAGTTCCCCCACCACGAGAACGAGATCGCCCAGTCCGAAGCGGCCACCGGGAAGAAGTTCGTGAACTACTGGCTCCACTCCGAGTTCCTGATGGTGAAGGGGGAGGAGATGCACAAGTCCTCCGGGAACATAATCACCTTCAGGGAGCTCGTCGCCAAGGGGTGGGAGCCGCTGACCATCAGGATGTTCTTGATCTCGGCAAGGTACAGGGACCTGGTCGACCTCACCGAGGCGGCCCTGGGCCAGGCGCGCTCGCAGCGCGCGAAGCTCCAGGAGGTCCTGGCGCGCCTCCGCTCGGTCAGCGGCGGCCCGGCGTCCGTCCCGCAATCGGTGGGGGCGTTCCTCGACGCTTTCGAGTCTGCGATGGATGACGACCTCAACACCCCCGCCGCCATCACGGCGACGATGGGGTTCGCGAAGGAGCTCAACACGATGATCGACGGCGGGACCCTCGGCAGGAAGGGCGCGGACGCGGCGCTGGACGCGCTCTCCAGGGCGAACGAGGTCTTGGGGGTCCTCGACTTTGAAGAAGAGCCCCTCGACCCCAGGCTGGCGAAGCTCATCCGTCTGCGGGACGAAGCGAGGGAAAGGAAGGACTTCCCGGAGTCTGACCGCCTGCGGAAGGAGCTCCTCTCGGAAGGGGTCGTCGTGGAGGACACCCCGCGCGGGACCGTGTGGAAGAGGGTCAGGGGTTAACGCTCTGACTCCTCCAGCTCAACTTCGCTAAATCACCCCGGTATTATCCAGCGCAGGGGACACAGGGGCGCATGTCCGCCACAGCGGAGTCTGTAAGGTCGGCGGGGTTCAAGTCGTCCGCGCTAAAGCGCCCCATGCGGCTCCGTGCGCCCGGGGCGCGGCTCACCGTCGACGCTGACGGGGCGGTCAGGTCCCTAGCGTCGGTGGCGGAGAAGAGGGCGGTGTTCGGTTTCGAACAGGTCTGGTTCTCCAAGGTCCAGGCCGGGATCGTCGTCCACGCGCAGAAGCCCGACTGGGACGTGAAGCTCGCGCCGAGCTCCGTCAGGCTGGCGGGGAAGGTCTTCGACGTGGAGGTCTCGCAGACCCTCGAGTTCCTTCGGGGCGCGGCGCCGGGGTTCACGAGGACGCTGAGGCTGAGGAACGGCGGCCAGGGGCAGGTCAGGCTCAGGGTCGCGGAGCTCCAGGACCCCACGGCGGCGCACTTCCCGGACGACGACGGGAGCTGGGGCGCGCTGGGGGTCAACGCTTTCAACAGGGGGAGCCACGTGGCGATGGACGAGGTCTCCGACCCGCCGTCCGCCAGGGTGGTCGGCTCCGACCCCGCACCTTCGAGGCTCTACATGACGACCAGCCGCCAGAGGGCCCAGGAGGCTATCTCTCTGGGGGAGGTCCCGGAGTCGACGGCGGGGATGTCGGGCCAGGTGCTGATCATCGCTGGGCACGAGCTGGACCTGGCCCCTGGGGACTCGAAGGAGCTGGTGTTCGCTTCGATATACGACCCCGGGAAACTGGAAGACGCGCTCGCGGACTTTGGCCGCCTGAGGGCGGGGAAGGGCGCCTCCGCCGCTGGCCCCGCGGTCGCCTGTTCCGACCCTGCCGTCACCGAGGCGGCGGCCTGGGCCCTGTCTTCCGTCCAGGCGGCGCAGAGCGCCGACGACCTCCTTGACAGGCACGAGTCGCTCAGGTCTCTGTCCCTCTTCTTCCCCCAGGCCGCGTCGAAGGCGGTGATGGAAGCGAGGTCCTCTCTCCGAAAGGACGGGGCTCTCCCTCACTCTCTCGACCGGTCGAAGCCCGGGGTCCTCGAGACCGCGGTATTCCTGAAGTCGGCGGCGCTCGCCGTCGTCCTCTCCCAGGACAAGAAGCAAGCGAGGGCCGGCTATCCGTACATCAAGAAGTGCGCCTCCTACCTGATGTCGTGCGGGGTGGAGGTGAAGACCGACCCTCTCCTCCCGCAAGGGTGGCGAAGGAAGCTGGGGAGGGGGTACCCAACCGGGGAGATACCCGAGGTGTCGCTGGCGGTGGCCGCTGCTCTCGAGGCCGCCTCGCAGGCGGCGAGGGTCGCGGGCAGGGCGGGCGAGGGTGCGAAATATCTCGAGCGGTCGAAGCTGATCTGCGACAGGGTCCGCAAGACCCTGCTCGACGAAAGAGGGTCCGTCTCCATGTGCAGGGACACGGCGGGCAGGCTCCGGACGGACGAGACGGCCGACGTGGCGCTCGCAGCCTACAGGCACCCGTTCATGGACTCCGCCGAGCAGGCCGCAGCCCACCGGCTCATGGAGAGGGACTTCGACACGGCGTACGGCGCGAGGTGCGTCCCCGCGACCAACGCGGTCTACTTCAACGCCACCTACGGAGAAGGTCAGCTCGGCGGGGTATGGCCGCGGGCCGCGCTCGCGCACGCGGTGGTCTGCTATCGGGCGGGGCTCGGAGGGGCAGGGAGCCTGGCGGTGTCGAAGGCGGCGAAGCTGGTCGTCGACGAGCAGCTGAAGATCGGGGGAGTCCCCGGGGAGTTCTCTCTCTGGGTCGACCCCGACAGGAAGGAGGCGCACGGAGGGGACGACCCCGTGGCCGCGGCAAGGTTCCTTGAAGCGCTCATCGAAGGGGAGCTCGGGCTTCCGGCGGGGGTCGAGCGCCCGTCGCTCAGCCCGGCGAAGACCTCGACCCTGGGGTGGCTCCTGGCCACCGGGTTCTGGGCGGGGGAAGGCGCGTCTGCGTTCATGGGGCGGACCCCTGAGAAGACGCACCTGTTCTGCGCCGGAGGGAAGCTTGGCGCGAAGGCGGGCGAGCGTTTTGAGAAGTGCGAGACGATAGACGTTCACCAGAGGGGGGTGGCCGCGGCGACCTTCTACAACCCTGGCCAGGTGATATGCGTGGGGAACTCGCTCGGCTCCCCGGTCAGGCTCGGCGTCGCGTTCCCGCCCCGGGCTGCTGACTTCGGCAGGCGGCTGAGCACCGCAGTCGAGGAGTTCGACCCGGCGAAGGGGTCGTGGAACAAGACCGGGTCACTGAGGGTCTCTACTTCCATGTCGGTCGAGGCGGCCATCGGGCCCTACGGCTGGAAAGCCTTCAGGGTCTCGACAGGTTAAAAGCCGCCGGCGGACTCTCCCCTCCGTCTTGGGGGGCGCCACTGTAACTGCCAACGGAGGCATCCAGGTGGAGCTCGGAAAGACCCGGTACGTCCTGGACCCGCACAGCCATGTCCGGTCGGACTACACCTTCGTCTCCCACGCGCACATGGACCACATGCACAGCCCGGCGAAGGGCGAGAAGGTCATCGCTTCCTCCGCCACGAGCGACCTCGCGAAGGCGAGGGGGTACGACCTGGGGACCACCACAGAGGAGGTCGAAGGGGTCGAGCTGCTGGACTCCGGTCACATACTCGGGTCGCGGGCCATCCGGATATCAGACGAGGTGTACTACACCGGGGACGCCTCGGGGAGGTCGAGGGCGTTCCTGGGCAAGTGCAGGACGAGGCAGGCGAGGGTGCTCGTGATGGAGACCACCTACGGGAGCCCCGAGTACGTCTTCCCTCCGACGGCCAAGCTTGTCAAGGACGTGAACTCGCTCATCTCCTCCGCGTATGACCGCGGGGTCCCGGTGGTGCTGATGGGGTACCCCCTCGGCAAGGCGCAGCTGCTGTCGTACTTCTTCTCCAGCTGGGACCCGATGATATACCACGAAAGCGTTGCGAGGATGAACAAGATCCACATCGACCACGGCGTCCCGCTGAAGCCCGGCCGGAGCTATGACCCGGCCAAGGACAAGCTCCCGCACGGCCCGTGGGTAATGGTGTCCCCGATGTCGAGCGGGAGGAGCAAGGTGATGGCGAAGCTGAAGAAGGAGCACGGCGCGATACTCGTCGCGTTCAGCGGGTGGGCCCTCGGGTCGGGGTACAGGCACACCCTGGGCGCGGACTACTCCTTCCCGCTCAGCGACCACTGCGACTACGAGGAGCTCGTCGGGCTCGTCAAGGCGGTCTCTCCGGAGATGGTGTACACGGTGCACGGGTTCGCGTCAGAGTTCGCCCAGGACCTCAGGAGGATGGGGTTCTCGGCCAGGCCCCTGTCGGCCTATCAGTCCTCCCTCTCTGACTTCTAGCCGAGACCGCGTTAAATATGGCGCATTTTGCGCCTGGACTCCCTTGTCCTCAGGCAGTCCACTTGGGTGTCGACGGCCATGAGCTTTCGACAGCTGCTGACCGTCGACTTCTGGCGGCACTTCGTGAAGTTCAACGTGGTGGGGCTCGTCGGGGTCGCGGTGAACGAGGGGGTCTTCCTCGCGCTCCGCGCGGAGGGGGACTACTACCTCTACGCGAGCGCCGTCGCCATCGAGGTCTCCATACTCTCCAACTTCTTCCTCAACGACTTTTGGACCTTCAGGGACAGGAGGCATGGGCACATCGCCGTCCGCCTGGCGAAGTTCAACGGCCTGATGCTCATCGGCCTCGCGGTCAACCTGGTCATACTCTATGCGTTCACGACGTATCTCGGGCTCGACTCGGCCATCTCGAACCTGATAGGGATCGGGGCCGCCTTCCTCCTCAGGTACTGGCTCAGCGTCAGGTTCGCATGGATGAAGAAGGAAGAGGAGTCGGTAGTCCCCGAGGCGTCCGGCTTGCCGAAGACGGGCTAGCCGACCCTGAGATAGATCGGCCTTCCGTCGAGCTCAGCCTCTGACCACCCCGTCGCCCCCTGCTTCTCAGACGACAGCTCGACCCGCTTCACCCTCACCAGGTACGCCATCTGTTCCGCCAGGGGCCTGACCAGCTCCAGGTCTTCGCCCTCGAGCCCCGCGACCTTCGCCGACTTCAGCATCGCCGTTGGGACGTACCCTTTCTCCTTCCGGAGGGCCTGGAGCCTCCTCGCGAGGTCCCTCACGAGCCCCTCGGCGACGAGCTTCCTGTCCCTCTCCTTCGGGAGGGCCACGAACACCCCGCCCTTCTCGGCGACCTCGTACCCTTCCTTCGGAACCGTGACGAGCTCGAAGGCCGACGTCGGGACATCGAACGGACCTGCTTTCAGCGGCTTCCCCGACTGATACGCCTTCAGCGCGGCGTCCCCTTCGAGGGGCTTCAGCGCCCCGAGGACCTCGCGCGTCTTCTCCTTGAAGAGCGCCCCCACCCTCGACCCGTTCGGCTTCAGCGCGAACGTCGCCGGGAAGCCCGCCGCGGACGCGGACAGCTCCACCTTCTTCACGTTGCAGAGGCTCGAAACGACCTTCTTCGCGCTCCCCGCCACTCGGAGGGAGCCCCTGTCGACGAGGACCACCGCGGTCCGAAGCGGCCAGCGCCTCTTCAGCCTGGCCTTCGTCCTCGCGGAGTTGCACGCCTCCTCCACCTTGAGCGCGAAGTCCACCGCGGCCTCCGCGGCCTTCGACGAGGGGCTGGTCGACGTCGTCCACCCTTCTGCCAGGAGGGAGGTCGCCCACGGCTTCGCGGCGAACACTTCCTGGTGGAGGAACTCGGTCGCGAACGGGGATATGGGGTGCATCAGCTCGTCCACCTCCCGGAGCGCGTGCCCGAGGACCGCGTATATGGCGAGCCTCCTCCCCCTCTCCTTGGGGTCGTCCTTCCAGAGGTCGCTCCTCACAAGCCTGACGTACGTCTGGCTGACGTCCCCGATCACGAACTCGTCGAGCGCCTTCGCCGCTTCGTTGAACCTCCCGCCGGCGTACGCCTCCCTGACGGCTGCCTCCGCCTCCGCCAGCTTCTGCAGCAGCCACCTGTCCACGGTGCCGACGAGCCTCTTCTTCGCGGCCCACGCCAGGGTGTTCCTGACGGGGGAGTAGCCGTCCACCTCCCCGTTCTGCTGCAGGTAGAGGTGCAGGTGATAGAGCGTGTTGAGCACCTGGTACGCCCTCCCGTTCATCTCCTTGGCGTCGAAGTTGACGGAGTCCTCGGGGGAGCCTTTCGCTAGCATGTAGAACCGGGCGACGTCGACCGGGTGGTTCCGCAGGACGTCCAGGCCCCACACGTTGTTCCCCAGGCGCTTGCTCATCTTCCTCCCGTTCTCGTCGAGGACGTGCCCCTGGAAGAGGAACTTGCCGTACGGGGCCTGGGCCTTCCCCGTCCGGATCACGTTCAGCAGGAGGAGCGTGTATGCCCACCCCCTGGTCTGGTCTATCCCCTCGGTGAGGAAGTCGACCGGGACGTACTCCCTGAACTCGTCGTCCGTGTACGAAGCGTACGGGGACGCGCCGCTGTTGTGCCAGGTGTCGAGGACGAACGGCTCCCTCAGCGCCCTCCCGCCGCACTTTCGGCACTTCAGGACCACCCTGTCTATCCATGGCCTATGCAGCTCGAACTTCGGCCCGTCTGGGAGCTCGGCCGCGGCGCTCACGATCGCCTTCCTCGAGTACGCCCCTGTCTTCTCTCCGCACTTCTCGCAGACCCAGATCGGGAGGGGGGTCCCCCAGACCCGCTCCCTGGTGACGCACCAGGGCGGGGACTCGGCAAGCCCCGCGAGGAACCTGTTCTTCGGTCCGTCGAAGAAGTACTCGACCTTCTCCGCCGCCTTCACGACGTCCGCCCTTATCTTGTCCACCCAGTAGAAGTACTCCCTCCTCGCGAGCCAGACGAGCCTGTCGTCGGACCTCCAGCATATCGGGTACTCGTGGACGAGCTTCCCCGAGTGGACGAGCGCTCCGCTCGACCTGAGCTCTTCCACCACGACCTGGTCCGCGTCCCGCGCGAAGAGCCCCGAGAACCTCCCCGCTTCCGCAGTGAACCTCACCCTGTCGTCGAACGGGGCGAAGACAGGGATCCTGCGCCTCCGGGCGACAGCGAAGTCCTCCTCCCCGTTGGCCGGGGACATGTGCACCAGCCCGGTGCCCGTGGTGATGTCCACGTATTCTTCCGCGACCACCCGGTGCACCCTTCCCGACACCTCGAGCTTTCTGAGGCCGGGTATCATCGCGAGCAGGGGGTGCTCGTACCTCATCCCCTCGAGGTCCCTCCCCTTGACCGTCTTGGACGTCTCTCCGAACTGCACGCCTAGCTCCTTGGCCAGGGCGTCCTTCCTCCCCGCGTTCACCACCCAGGTCTCGTTCCGGACCTGCACGTAGTCGTAGTCGGAGTCAGGCTTGACCCCCACCAGCTCGTCGGTGACCACGGTGAACGGCATGGTGGTCCAGAGCACCAGGTACGACCCGTCTTCGGCCTTGGCCTTGTAGAAGAGGCTCGGGTCCTCGAGGCTCTCGTACCCGCCGAGCGACACCTCCCCCGCGCTGAGCGCCGTCTGGCACTCCGGGCAGTAGGGGACCACCTTGTACCCCTCCCCCAGGAGCCCCCGCTCCGCAGCTTTCTCGAGGTACGTCCACTCTCTCTCGATGTACGAGTCGCGGTACGTCATGTACGCCCTCTTCTGGTCCATCATCAGCCCGAGGAGCCTGTCCGCCTCCTCCCAGTCTCCCTTGTACTTCGATATGATCGCCTTGCACTCGGCGACCAGCTTTTCGACCCCCACCTTCTCGAGGTCCTCCCACTTGTTCCCGGAGAGCCCCAGCTCCTTCTCCGCCTGCAGCTCCACCGGGAGCCCCTGGGTGTCCCACCCGCCCCTGAACACCATGTTCTCTCCGTTGAGGGTCTTGTACCTGTACCAGAGGTCCTTCATCATCCTCCCTCTGACGTGCCCGATGTGCGGCTGGTTGTTCAGCGTCGGCGGGCCTTCGACGTAGCCCAGCGGCCTGCTCCCTGCCACCGCCTTCGATATCTTCGCCCTGACGGTCGGGGAATCGTAGAACTTCCTGACCCTGGATTCGACCTCCTTCCAGTCATAGTCTTGGCTGAGCGTCTTGCGTCTAGTTCGGCGGTGTAATTTTGCGACCACTCAAGCCACCCCTCCTTCTCGGGAGGGATTATTTTAGCTTCATGCCTTCCGCGGGTTTCGTTCGTGGAATAGGGTCACAGATTATATGCGGTGCGCAGCACCACCCGGCCCTCTGAAACCCCAGACAACGCCCCCGGGGAGGACGGGCACGCTTTGAGGCTGCGGACCCTGCTCGGCATCCTGTCCACGCTCTTCTGGTTCGTAGCGATACTGTCGGTGGCTGTCCCTGTCGCGTCCGTCATGATGCCCGGGGCGATGACGGTGACGCCCATCCAGAGCGCCGCGACGTCTTCGGGGTTCCAGCTGAGCATCCCTTCGGGGTACGACGTCTCCAACCACGGGTTCCTCCCCGTCGACGGGGTGCAGCTCTCGGTCATCGGCTACTACGCGAACGGGACGCAGATGTTCGCTCTGACGTCGGGGCCGCTCAACCTGCCTCCGGGGGCGACCACGACGGTGAGCATAGCCGCGCACCTCCCGCAGTTCGGCAACGTCACGAGCCCCGCGCAGGCCCAGGCGCTGCAGGCCGCTTACTCCAACGTGAGCATCAAGGCCACCGCCTCGGCTAACCTGGCCGGGCTGCTGCCGATCTCAGCGAGCGCGGACATCTCCGTGACCAGCCTGTTCAACTCCACTTCCACCGGAGGGATACCTTGAGCTCCGGCGCGCCTGGCCCCGGCGGGAGCCAGGAGGAGTTCTCACGCTGGAAGATCAGCAAGACCGGGTTCGTCATCGGGCTCGTCATCGGGTTCATCACCTTCGCCGTGGCCGACGCGGTGAGGATAGGGGCCGGCTTGGCAAGCGGGTTCGCGGCGTCGTCCAGGTCAGGGCTGGGGCTGACGCTCGCCTCCAACCTGATCGCCTTCCTGCAGGGGGACCTCTACATCGCGCTGGTGGTCGCGCTCATCGCGGTGAAGATCGCCCACAGGACCGTGAAGGGGCCGCTGGAGGTGAGGGGACCCATCAAGGTGGTCCTCGGGGCGCTCACAGGTGTCTTCTACTACTTCATCCTCGCCGCCGGGGTGATCACGTTCACCATCGGCATCACGAAGCCCGCGACGGGGACCTTCGAAGTCGACATCACGCTCATCATCCTCCTCGCCCTGCTCGAGGTCTCGGCCGGGCTCAAGGTCCTGCAGGGGCTGGTCGAGTTCCGCGACGGAAGGAGAGAGGCCGGGGCCCTTCGGACGAAGGGGACCTGAGCGGTCCCGTCCGCCGCTCCTGGACCTGCCGCTTCTATCGACCGTCAGACGCCGTCGCGGATCCTCTCCGCGAAGAAGGACGGGAGACCCGCGTCCAGGATCTTCTTCGAGGCGCTTCCCACGTCGTACTCCACCCTCGTCACCTCCGCTTCGCACCTTCCTCCTTCGACGGTGACGGCGGCGAACGACGCCCTCCAGTCCCCGTCACGGGGCTGGCCCACGGACCCGGGGTTGAACACCACCCTCCCGTGCTCCTTCCAGACGTACGGGACGTGGGTGTGGCCGAGGCCGATCACGGTCACCTTCAGCTTGTCCAGATAGTGACCGAAAAGGTCGGAGTGGGTCCGAGGGTCGACGTACTCCTCCAGCCTGTCGTCAGGGCTCCCGTGGGCGAAGTAGGCCCCGACGCCGAGCTCAGGCCGCATCTCCATCGCGAGGGTCCGCAGGTACCTCAGGCTCTCTTCCGTCAGAGCCTTCCTCGTCCAGACGGACGACATCGCCGCCCTGGCGTTGAACGTCGAGGTGTCCCCCGTGAGGGCCGCCCGGTCATGGTTCCCGAGGATGCACTTCACCCCCCTCTCGCGCACCGCGCGGATCACTTCGTTGGGCTGGGCCCCGTAGTCGACAAGGTCGCCCAGGCAGTAGACGTCTTCGGACCTGGCCAGGGCGAGGACCGCGCTCAGCGCCTCCAGATTAGCGTGGACGTCGGAGATGACAACGAACTTCAAGCGCCCGTCGTCCGCGGCCTCGCAGGATAAATCGATCGACAGGTCCCGCCGGTGAACAAAAAGAACAATTGTTAACTGATTGGTTAACGATATCATACTACCCTCCACTTAGAGAATTTGAGCCCGCGTGATATTCGAAGCTACCTATGTCTGCGTTCGCAGGAAAATGGGAAAAGCAAAACAGCCAGGGTCTAGGCACTCGGGTCAAGGATTCCGTAAGGAACCCCGGTCCCCTGAAGCCGAGACTCGACCTCGCAGTCCGACAAATCCAAGTCCAAGTCGCCAAACTCGACTCCACATCCACCAAACTCAGAGAGAGGGATAACTCGATCTTCGCAAAGGTCGTAAGCTCTCTACAGAAGCACGACACTCAGCACGCGTCTGTATTCGCAAACGAGCTGGCCGAGATCAGAAAGATGAACAAGATGGTCACGCAAGCCAAGCTCGCGCTCGAACAGATAGTGCTCAGACTCAACACCATCACGGAACTGGGCGACATCGTCGTCACCCTGACTCCAGCCATGTCGGTGATACGCAACGTCAAGCAAGGCTTGGTGGGCGTGCTGCCGGAGGCGGAGAGCGAGATCGGTGAGATCTCTGGTCTGCTGAGTAGCATCCTGGTAGACGCAGGGACAGTCGGTGGGTACTCGCTGAACTTCGAAGCGGCCAACGAGGACGCGGAGAAGATCCTTGCAGAGGCTTCCGCAGTGGCGGAGACTCGCATGCGCGAGAAGTTCCCAGAAATCCCGGCATCCCTTCCGTCAGCCGAGGCTACTTCTACTGAGGGCACCTCCTACTAAACGGGGGACCCTCACCCCTCTGTTTTCGGTCCAGCCATCAAAGCGAGAGCCGTCCGTCTAAACGGCGTCGCGAACTCCCCCCCGGAACGTCAATCTTCCGCGACCTAGCGCCCGACATAGAGCGACTTCGCGGTGAGCACCGCCGAGGAGAAGACGACGAGGACCAGCATCCTCTCCACCAGGCCGGTGACGTTCAGCGCCAGGGCGCCGTTGAGCGACAGCGCGACCACCGTCAGGGCGAGCGCCAGCAAAATGATCCTGAACCTCTCCCTCCCGATGCCTCGGTTGACGAGGAGGAGGCCGAGGGGGGCGATGACGAAGAAGACGACCCCAGCGACGTTGTGCACCGTCCCGTGGAAGGTCGGAGCCGCGCCCTCGACGTCGGTGGCGAAGAAGGCGCTCAGAACGAGGGCCAGGCCCGCCGGGAGGAGCAGCGCCGCCCCTGCCCTCGCGCCCCTCGCTGCGCCTGACAGCAGCGCCATCAAAGCCAGCGAGCAGAAGCCTATCCCCGCGAGGAGGAACCCGGAGTCCATCGCCCATGCGAAAGCCCCGACCCCGTAGTCGCTGGCGTACTGGGTCACCGGGTTGTACTCGGCGGTGGCGAAGCTCAGGACGAGGATGACGACCCCGAGGTAGCCGATCCCCGCCATGGCGACGACGCCCAGAGCTTGTCTTGCGAGTGAACCCCGTGCCGGCTCGTCGGTGCTCACGTAGGCGTTGGGGTACGCTCGGCGCGTCAAAGAGGACGGTGGACGCGCGTTTCGCGCGTTGATAGGGTTATTCCCGGGACGCCGCGGAGTCATCGCGGTCGACTTCGAGCGCGAGCGGGCGGCTGGAAGAAAGAGAAGCGACCGGGCGGCCCTGACCGCTTCGGGAGAGGCGCTCTCCTCTCCGACCTCGCCCGCGCGGCCGTGAGCGGCCCGGCAGACGGCCTCTTCTGCGGGATGGGTATCGTGTCCGGGCGCTCCACGTTCAGGAGCGCCGGGTCCCCGGCTCCCGTCGACAGGTTATCCCCGGAGTCGGAGCCTTTCGGGGAGGCCGCCTGCCTTCCAAAGCCCGTCCCCGCGTGTTTGAAACAACAATTCACCAACTTGTATCGCTTTTGTTGACTCAGCCCGTGATTATGGACGTGATATCCTTGGAACGTCGTATTTGTCCGCCCGTGCCCCACTGCGCTTTATCGGCCTCAAAAAAGAGGACAACATACGGCCGAAGATATCGTCGACGATAAAGGAGATCGAATACCACCGGAAGGAGCTGGAGAACCTCCGCGGGAGGCTGGACCAGAGGCGGAAGAACCTCTTCGACACCACAGTGAAGGCGATGCTCGCCAAGGACCAGACCAAGGCGAACATCTACGCCAACGAGTGGGCGGAGCTCAGGAAGGTGGGGAAGGTCGTCTACGCGAGCGAGCTCGCCCTGACGCAGGTCGTCCTAAGGCTCGAGAGCATCGTCGACGTGGGAGACGTGATGGCCCACATGAGCATGGCGTTCAAGGTGATGCAGAAGGTGAACAAGGCGGTCACCGGGCTGATGCCGTCGCTCGACCAGGCCTCCGAGGACATCAACAGCGCGCTCAGCGAGACGATGGTGGGGATGAGCAACATAACCCCCCAGATACAGCTGAACATCAACTCCGAGAGCGGAGAGGAGCTCGTGGAGCAGGCGAGGAAGCTCGCGGAGCAGCGGGCGGAGGAGATGCGGCAGTCGCTCAAGGTCTCCCCGAGGCTCATCCAGAGGGAGGCGCCTGAGATCCAGGAGAGGATCCCCCTCCTTGCGACGGGAGAAGACCTCGACGAAGAGGAGCAGATACTCGGGACGATATACAAGGCGCAGGAGCCTGACGACGCGGAAGAGCGGGTCCTGCAGTACGCCAACATCCACGACGGGAAGGTCGACGTCACCGACGCCTCGGCGGCGCTGAAGCTCCCGTCCGACGACGTGGAGGAGGCGATGCTGACGCTCATGTCGCAGGGCAAGGTGAAGCTGAACGACGGAGCCGCCACCAAATGAGCGTCGTAGCCGCGAAAGAGCTGGAGGACGACGCGAAGAAGTACGCCTCCGAGGCGATCAGGCTCGATTCCCAGGGCGCCCACGGGATGGCGATCCAGATGTACCAGAAGGCGATCTCCACCCTCGTCAAGCTCGTCCACCTCTACCCGGACTACCGGCTGAACAAGCAGTACACAGAGCGCGCCATGGCCTATCAGGAGAGGGTGAAGGCGATACAGGCGGCCCACGGCCTCCTCCCGCAGGACCAGGCCCCCGACATGGACTGGACCCCGCAGCCCACGCAGGCGAACGGCGGCCATGCGAACGGGAACGGCGCCACCAACGCGAGCCCCAACTCGCAGAAGGGGCCGCAGGTGGTCCAGCAGCTGAAGGCGTCGTTCAGCGAGCTCGTCGTCACCGAGAAGCCAGACGTCAAGTGGGACGACGTGATCGGGCTCGAGGACTGCAAGATGGCGATCCGCGAGTCGATCGTGTTCCCATACCTCCGCCCCGACCTGTTCAAGCTGGGCTGGCCGAGGGGGATCCTCCTCTATGGGCCGCCGGGGTGCGGGAAGACCATGATAGCCGCCGCGACCGCGGCGGAGATAGACGGCTACTTCATCTCGGTGGACGCGGCTTCCATCATGAGCAAGTGGCTCGGAGAGGGGGAGAAGAACGTCGCGAAGCTCTTCAACAACGCGCGCAAGATGCTCACGGACAACAAGCCCGTCATAGTCTTCGTGGACGAGATCGACTCGCTCCTGGGGACGCGCGGCCAGGAGGTCGGAGGCGAGGTGAGGGTCAGGGACCAGTTCCTGAAGGAGACGGACGGCATCAACGACAAGGGGAAGAACCTCCACATGTACGTGATAGGGGCGACGAACAAGCCGTGGAGCCTGGATCAGCCATTCATTCGCAGATTCCCCAAAAGAATCTTAGTTCCTCTCCCCGACAACGAAGCGAGGATGGCGCAGTTCAAGATGTACACCGCCCCGCTGACCCTGGCGGAAGACGTGGAGCTCACGACCCTCGCGAGGTTGAGCGAAGGCTACTCGGGGAGCGACATCAAGGACATATGCCAGGGAGTTCAGCTCCGGGTTGTCAGGGAACTGTTCAAGAGCGGGAATGCCCTCGACAAAGAATCCATGACCCGTCCAATCACGGTGGCTGACTTCAAGGAGATAATGAGGACGCGAAAGCCGTCGGTATCGCCCCAGGCGGTCCGTGCCTACGCAGATTGGAGCAATAGTTTCAGCGCACTCTGAGGAAGAAGGCCTCGCGAAGTTGTGGTAGATCTGGACGCCCTTCAGAATAGGCGCTTCCATCCTCTTGAGACCCGTCATGACCTTCTCCCTGTCTCTCACATCCCCGTTCATGCGTTCCATCTTGCTGTTGTGGACGACCCCGCCAAGTGAGATGTCCTGAGTGTGCACGGTCGAGGGGAACTCTTGGCGCGAGGCTCATCCCACAAAAGCTCTTCCACTCCCAACTGAAGATACTCGGCGAAATCGTTCCTAACTAAGCCAGATGCCGACAGTTAACAGCGAGACGATTCCGAAGGAGATTCCGCTGAGTTACCAGAGCCAAGACCGAAACACAGACCGGTGAGCGGACTCTTGCCAAGTAGCCAATGCTCTAGTCTGGTTTGGGCTCCGATAGCTACTTCGCTCTCTGTGGGATTCCCGCGCATCTGACTTTAGTCGCCTTCCGGGGCGATCTGCCCGTTAGGAAGCTCTAGAATCGAGAAAGGTGATACATGTATCAGGGGTGCAGAGTGCTTATATGCGAACCTCGGGCCCGCAGGTGTGGGCAAGATTGGAGTTCGAGAAGCTCGCCCTTGAGGTCAGCGCTCTCAAGGCAGGCCTTACCGCGATAAGCCCCCACGCTCTCCAAGGGAGCTCCGGGGTGGAGCACAAGTTCGACCTCCTATTCACCGACGGGAACCACAGCTACGCCTTCGACTTCTACGAAGAGGTGAACGAGGTCGAGGTGGTGAGGTCGTTCGCAAAGAAGTTCGACTCAGGGTGCGCCGTCAACATCGTCTGTCCCCCGGGGACGGCGAGCGACGCAGCCCAGAAGCTGGCCCTCTTCTACAACATGAGGGTCCTGACCCCCGACGCGGCCCCGACCTTCTTCGCCCTGGAGAAAGCCGCTCCGCGGCGGACGTTCGGCTAGGCGCACCCAAGCTCATATCCCCGCTCCGCTGACCCCATGTCCATGCAGGAGCCGTTCACCCCGGCCGACCTCGCGAAGAGGATAGGCAGAGAGGTCCGCCTCGAGGGGTGGGTGCACGACGTCAGGGTCCTCGGCGGCATAAGCTTCGTCCTCCTCCGCAGCTCGAGGGGGATAGTGCAGGTGGCGGTGCCGAAGAAGTCGGTCACCCCGGAGCTCTTCGCGCTCGTCGCGAGCCTCCATCAGGAGGACGTGATATCGTGCCTCGGAGAGGTGAAGGAAGCGAAGGCGGCAAGGCACGGCTTCGAGATACTCCCGTCGTCCATCGAGGTCGTCGCGAAGGCCGCGTCCCCGCTCCCTCTCGACCCGCGCGGCGTCACCCCAGCTTCGCTCGACACCAGGCTCGAGTGGAGGTCCCTGGAGCTCAGGAGGCCCGAGACGACGGCCGTCTTCAACATAGAGAACGCGCTCGTGCAGGGGTTCGAGGAGTACCTCCAGGGTGCGGGGTTCATCAGGGCGTTCACCCCCAGCATCATCGGCGGGGTGTCGGAAGGCGGGTCCGAGGTATTCAAGATAGACTACTACGGGAGGGAGGCGTTCCTCAGGCAGGACCCCCAGCTGCACAGGCAGCTCACCGTCGCCGGCGGTTTCGACAGGATCTACGACCTCGGGACCAACTGGCGCGCGGAGCTTTCGCACACCCCGCGCCACCTCAGCGAACACAGGACCATCGCTCCCGAGATGGGTTTCATCAGAGACGAGAGGGACGTGATGCGCGTGGAGGAGGAGATGGTGGTGCACGGGATAGAGAAGGCCGTGAAGCGGTGCTCCGGAGACCTCGCCGCACTGAAGCGGGAGCTGCCCATGCCGAAGATCCCGTTCCCCGAGATCGACTTCCCTGACGTCTACGGCATACTGGAGTCGAAGGGGAAGAAGCTCCCTCGGGACGAGGATCTGGACGAAGAGGCGAAGGACCTCCTCGCGTCGTACGCCAGGGAGAAGTACGGCACCGACTTCTTCTTCGTCAGCAGGTTCCCGTCGAGGCCCAAGCCGTTCTACATAATGCGGTACGACGACGACCCCGGGTACGCAAGGTCGACGGACTTCTTCTTCGGGAGCCTCGAGCTGTCCTCAGGCGGGCAGCGCGAGCACCGCCACGACAGGATCATGGCCCAGATCAGGGAGAAGGAGATGGACGCGAAGTCGCTAGAATGGTTCACCGAGCCGTTCCGCTACGGCGTCCCGCCGCACGGCGGGTTCTCCTTCGGCATCGAGCGGTTCACCGCAAAGCTCCTCGGCATCGAGAACGTGAAGGAGGCGGTGCTCTTCCCGAGAGACCCGGAGAGACTGCAGCCCTAGCTCCTGTATGCGCGGCCCCGCCGCCGGCATCCGGACGTGTCGGTCGTCGGTTATGAATAGAGGCTCGCAGCGACCTCGCGCTCAGTCTCGACCAGCAGGTCGATCCCCCTTGCGCGCATCACCGCCTCCCTCAGCTTGTCGAAGTCCCCGATCCTCCTCTCGCTCCTCCTCGCCGGGACTATGACCTTCGTCTTCTTCTCCCCGTCGGGGAGGTACACCGTGTTCACCGTGAGCACCTTCGCCGGGAAGAATATGTCTTCGAGGAACTTCCTCTCGCTCCCGCCTGCGCCGACGACCCAGACCCTCCCCTTGAGGTGGTTCTCTAGCTCCTCGACGAGCATGGGGTTGGACCTCAGCGCCGCCAGGTCCGAGGGGTCGAACTCGAGCACGTAGCCTCCCTTCGCCTCGTAGGCCCTCTTCAGGGTCACCTTTCCGAGCTCCACCACCTTGTCTGAAAGCTGGGCGACCGCCTTCGAAGCGTCCACTTCGGCCTGGGATATCTCTCCCTTCGCGAGCCTCGCTTCGCAGTTGCCGCAGAGTATCCCCGTCTTGGCGTCGAAAAAGCAGATGGGGAGCTTCGGCTGCATCGAAGAAACGTGCCCTTGCACACGCATAAAAAACGTTCGGAGCAGACGGGTCAGGGCCGGGGGGAGGGTCCCGCGGCCGACCCCTGCGCGTCCTCGCCCCGTGCCGGCGGCTTCAGGACCAGGGCGGCGACTTCCTGTCAGCGCTTTCATAGCTCACGCTGCCCGCGCAGCGATACGGTAGCCGTCTCCGAGACTCTACTTTCCGAGCTTGATCTCTATGGAGGAGACGTTGCTCATGCCGCCTGTCATGGTGCTCTTGACCTGCTCCGTGTTGATGGAGATGCCCTGCACCTTGACGTCAGTGGCGAACCGCTTGGTCAACACCTGGGCTACGTCGACTGCCCTCGAGATGGCGCGTCCTCGAGCCTTCACGGTGACTGAGTTGGACCCGTTGTTGATCTGCGTAAGCACGGCAAGAACGTAGTTCATCGTCGGCTTCTTGCCTACGAAGATCGTGTTTGGTTCGCGTGGTTGCATTTCCTCATGTTCTGGTTGGTTGGCCATTAGGCTCTGAGTCGCTCACGGGCTATAAATCCTCTCCGCACGATTCATCCAGATGGAGGAGGCCGTCAGGCCGGATTAGGGCGCTACCTTTAATCGCGATGCCAAAGGCGCGCCTGACGTGAGGCTCTTCGAGTATCAGGCGAAGGAGCTCTTCAAGTCGTATGGGCTCCCGGTGCCGAAGTCTGTCCTGGTCACCGACGTAGACGGGGTCAGGGGCGCGTTCGCCTCGCTGAAGGCCCCCGTCGCGGTGAAGTCGCAGGTTCTGGCCGGCGGGCGAGGCAAGGCAGGCGGGATCGCGCTCGTGAACGACGCGTCCCAGGCGGAGAAGGAAGCGGCGCGCATATTCGGCCTCGCCATCGGCGGAGAAGTGCCGTCATCGCTCTTGCTGGAAGAGGCGTACCCTCACGACGCCGAGATGTATCTCTCTGTCACCCTCGACAGGGGAGACAGGTCGTTCGTGGCGATAGCCGCGAAGTCAGGGGGGGTCGACGTCGAGTCGATGTCAGGCAAGGTCATGCGCAAGATCCCGGTGGAGGGGGCGAGCCAGGGTTTCGCCGACGAGGTCGCGTCCCAGCTCGGGCTGCCGTCGGGACAGAACGCCCAGTTCTCCAAGATACTGCTTTCGCTCGAGCGCCTTTCGAGAGAGAAGGAGTGCGAGCTCGCCGAGATCAACCCGGTCGCCGTGGGTAAGGACGGGACGCTGATGCCCCTCGACGCGAAGGTGATCATAGACGACAACGCGCTGTTCAGGCACCCAGAGTTCTCCAAGCTCCACCCTGAAGACGAGTTCGAAGGGGAGGCTTCGCGACAGGGGTTCGCCTTCGTCAGGCTCGGAGGGGACCTCGCGGTGGTCGGCAACGGGGCGGGGCTGGTGCTTTCGACGCTCGACCTGGTCGGAGACGCGGGAGGGAGCCCTGCGTGCTTCCTCGACCTCGGCGGGGGCGCGCAGCAGGAGAGGATCGAGGCGGCGCTCCGCCTCGTGAACAGGCTCCCCGGCGTGCGGAGGATCCTGGTGAACATCTACGGGGGCATCACGCGGACGACGGACGTGGCAGCTGGGCTCGAGTCTGTGACCAAGGACGGGAAGTCCAAGCCCGTCTTCGCCAGGGTCAGCGGAGCCGAAGAGGAGGAGGCGAGGAAGATGCTCGCCAAGACCCCCGTCAAACTGTTCAGGACGGCGCCTGAGGCCGTCGAGGCCGTGGTGAAGTCGCGATGATCCTCCCCAAGAAAGGCGACCCGGTGATCGTGCAGAACATCACCGGCAGGTACGGCAGGCTGCACACCAGGCTCATGCTGGACTACGGCACGAACGTCGCCGCGGGCGCGACGCCGGGCAAGGGGGGTCAGACGGTGGAAGGGGTCCCGGTCTATGACACCGTCGCCGACGCGGTGGGCAAGTCAGGCGCGAAGACCTCGGTCTGTTTCGTCCCCGCGGAGTTCACGCTCCCTGCAGGCGTCGAGGCGCTCGAGGCGGGGGTTAAGCTCCTCGTCATCATAACAGAGCACGTCCCCGTAAGGGACGAGCTGAAGCTGGTGCAGCTCGCCCAGAGCAAGGGGGCGACCATAATCGGCCCCAACTGCCCAGGCATCATCATACCGGCGCAGAAGGTGAAGCTCGGCATAATGCCCGCGCCTTCCTTCACCCCCGGAGGGGTCGCCCTCTATTCGCGGAGCGGCACCCTGACGTACGAGATAGCGGGGCAGCTCACCGCGGCAGGGTACGGCCAGTCCCTCGCCGTGGGGATAGGAGGGGACCCGATCAACGGCTCCACCTCGATAGAGTGGATGGACTTCGTCCAGGGGATGCCAGAGACGAAGGCCGTGGTAACGGTGGGGGAGATCGGGGGAGACGCGGAGGAGCGCCTCGCGCGCCACATAAGCAGGTCAGGATACAGGAAGCCCATCGTCGCGTACGTCGCGGGGAGGCACGCTCCGAAGGAGAAGAAGATGGGGCACGCGGGCGCGATAATCTACGGGAACGTCGGGACGGCGGACTCGAAGATCAAGGCGCTGAACGAGGCGGGGGTCCGGGTGGCGATGACCCCGATGGAGGTGCCCGCCTTGGTGAAGAAGGCCCTGGCTTGAACTTCCCTGTCCCTCGGGCGCCCTGACTGATTCGCCTCGGGCCGCCCCTGCCAGCCCGTCGTGAACCAGGGTGCGGCGAGAACCCTCCCGTCCTGCCGAGCCGCCTGCCCTGCCCTCTACTCGCTGGCCACGTCAGGACCGATGCGGCAGGGTGGGCATGACGCCACTTGTCAAGGGAGAGGGAACCGGATACAGCCCTGCTCTCCCGCTCGGCGATGATCGCAGCAGGGGCTGTCGCGTGGACGGCCGAAGCCTCGCAGAACCCGGGTTTCCGTCTTCAGGGAAACCCGCGGCTTAACTACGCGCCGCCTGCCTAAAGCGTCGAAAATGCAAAGGCGAAACGTCCAATCGTTTCTACTCCTATGCTCTCTGCTCATCTTTGGCTTCGTCGGCGTCGTCTCCGCTCTGCCTGCTAGCGCCCAGTCCCCCCCATTGATCTATGTCAGTCCCACGGGGAGTGACGCGACCGGAAGCGGCTCGATAGGGAGCCCATACGCCACGATCACCCATGCTACGTCGGTCGCGCCCCCTGGGGCGGTGGTGGTCGTCGAGCCCGGGACATACAACGAGATGGTGAACATAACCAAGCGCGTCACCCTCGAGTCGGCAAGCTCACAGCCCTCCATCACGGTCGTCAACGCCTTCGGCCAGACCTACGGCATCGAGGTCATAGGCCCCGCTGCGAGCGGGACCGTGATCGAAGGCTTCACGGTGTCGCACGCCGACAACCATGGGATCTTCGTCCAGGACTCGGCCGACGTCACCGTCGAGGACAACCTGGTTGCGAACAACGGCCTCAAGCCTTTGGCCTGCCCCGCGGCACCCGCCGCGCCCACCTCTCCCTGCATAGAGGAGAACAAGGCCATCGAACTGGTCGGGACCTCGAGCTCCACGGTCGCAGCGAACACGGTCATAAACAACGTCGCCGATGGAGGCATCGGCGTGGCCGACGACGGTCAACTCAACCCTGGCGGCCTGAGCAGCGGGACGCCGAATCCTGCTTCCGGGAACGTCGTCACCGGCAACACGGTGATAGGTAACGCGGGTGGCTGCGGTATAGTGGTGGCGGCGTACAATCCTGGCGAGGGCGTCATCAACAACGTGGTGAGCGCCAACTACGTGGGCAACGGCCTCCCCGGAGGTATCGTGGTCGCCGCCGACGTCCCTCACACATCGGCGATAAACAACAGCGTGATCGACAACACCGTCCTCAACAACCTGATACCTGGGATAGTAGTCCACAGCAACACCCCAGGCGACCTGGTCTCCGGGACCATGGTCGTCGGGAACGTGGTCGGCGGCAACGCCGGCTTCGGCCCCAAGACCACTGGGATAACCCTGATCGGCGACATAAACGGCTCCACCATCGTGACGCAGACGACCATCTCTGGGAACTTCATACACAACGAGTTCTTCGGAGTCCTCGCGGCGAACGCGACTGAAACCGCAGTCCTCTCAGACAACAGCTTCGACAGCACCGTGACAGTACCGGTCCAGGGAGCGACCGTCTCCCAGCTGTCACTCTCTTCGCTCAGCAGCGGGTTAAGCGCCCTTTCAGGCACGGTCGATTCCATGAGCTCGACAGTCAACAGCGCAAACGGACAGGTATCAACTCTGAGCATCGTGTCATACGCAGCGCTAGGAGTGGCGATAGTGCTCGGCCTCGCAGCCGTGGTCCTCTCGGTGAGGAAACGTGGCTAGTGGCCGACGCTCCCCCTTTTTTGGCTCTCCCCCGTCGTTTTAGAGGGATGTCCGGGCCTAGCCTGCGCACGTTGCTTCCAGGCGACGCCGGGGCGGGACGTTCCTTCTTGCGGAAGCTTTGAGTTGAAGCGCGGGTACGTGAAAGTCAAGATCAGCCGAGAGCTGGCCGCGAAGCTGGACGAGGTGGCGCTGAGGCTGGGCTACAGAGACAGGGACGAGGTGGTCGGAGACGCCGTAGGGCGTTTCGTCGAATCTCTCGGCTTGATACCCGAGGAGTCCGGCCGTGCGCGGAGAGGGTGACCGCTGGGCTCCTTCGTCATCGCCGTCGTCGCATGGCTCCACATATTCCTCGCGGCCGTCTGGATAGGCTCCGCCGTCCTCTTCTTCGCCGTCCTGGGCCCGGTCGTCTCCACCCTCTCTCCCCCGTCCAGGTCAGAGTTCATGATGCGGTTCTTCCCGAAGATGGACAGGTTCCTCACCTTAGTGGTGCCCATGCTGCTGGCCTCGGGAGCGGTCCTGTTCGTGGCCATGTCTTGGGGCAAACCAGTCGTCCTGGACGCGTGGAGCTTGTCTGTGGCCGCAGGAGGCGTCCTCGGCCTGGGGACATACGCCTTCGCGCTCATGGCTCTCGTCCCCGCAGGCAGGCGGCTTACCGCGCTGGTCCAGAGCGGCGGCTCCAACGATGGGCTCGCGGGCGCTCAGATGGCTCTCGGTCGGGCCTCCGTGATTGAATTCGCACTGATGCTCCTGACGCTTACGGCGATGGTAGCGGCGGGCTTCGCCTAGGCTTTTTGGGTTTCACCAGACGAGGGCGAGCGCCTCGCGGGCGGTCCTCGGAGGGGACGCTTCTATCTCGGCGCTGAGAGCCGCAACCTGTCTGGCGTAGCCGTCTGCGCCGACGTCCTCGAACAGCTTCTTCGCTTTCGCGAGACGCCTCCTGGAAGAAGCCTGGCGACCTTCCTTCGAGTCGGCGACCCCTCCCCACCACTCGACCCTCCCCCTCGACACGGCGTCGTCCGACAGCAGCAGGCCCGCTTTCCTGAGGTGCGCCCTGCACTCGTCGTCGCTCCCCCCTGCCAGGGCGATGCCGGCGCCTGCGAGCTCTAGGACCCCGAGGGAGTACCTGCGCTCCGTCGTCTGCTTCAGCTCCAGGGCCCCTGTCATCTCTCGCTTTGCTCCGGCGAGGTCGCCGAGCTTGCACCTCAGCAGCATCCGCTCAGACTGCACTTCAAGCAAGGCGTGCCTGTTCCCAGACTCCTTCGCGAGGCGTATGCCCCGGTTGAAGTGGAGAAGCGCTTCCGCCTTCTTTCCCGCCCTCTCCATGACGAGGCCGCTCGCTTCTTCGATGTACTCGGCGATCATCTTGTTCCCAGGCGGCACTTCTTCGCGCGCCTTCGTCAGCAGCGAGGATGCCCCTTCGATGTCTCCCTTCATGTAGTGGTAGACGGCCAGGGCCACCATGGATCCGGCGATGTTCCTCTGGTCCCCGGCGCCCTGAAAAAGCCGCACCGCAGACGAGCCGAAGCGTATCGCCTCCTCGAACTTCCCTCCGCTCGCCATCAGGTCTGCCAGGCTCTCCATCAGGTACGCGGCCCCGGCCGGGTTCTCAGTCTCGATGCCGGGGACCCCGAGGCCCATCCTGCACGCCCGCTCTGCGCCCCTGGCGTTTCCAAGAGCCGACAGCACGTACGCCTCGTTCAGGAAGGACGCGGCCACAAGGGCCCGGTCTCCGTACTGCCTGCCGATGGCCCCGGCACCCCTGGCGCTCCTCAGCGCCAGCGCGTACGACCTCTGGGTCCTCCAGAGCATGCACGCTCGGACGACCATGAGCCATCCTCTGGCTCTGCCTTCCTCTCCCTGCGACTGCGCCGTGCTGGTGAGGAGCTCCTCGCAGAGGCGCAGAAGAGGTTCAACGTATCCCCCGTCGGCTATCTTCGTGGACTCGTCGTTGCTGAAGTACTTGCGGACCGCGTCCCCAGACCGCCCTGCCTTCACGAAGTGGTAGATGGCTTCGAGGGACGAGCGCCTGTCCCCCGCGAGCTCGTAGTATGCCGCCGCCCTTGCGTGGGCGCCCGCGGACGAGCCCGGAGGCTGGCCCACCGCCTCCCTTACAAGGTCGTGGACCGCGAACTCGCTCCCCGTCCGTGTCACCACCCCTGCCCTCTCGAGCGCGGTTATCCTGTGCAGAAGCACTTCGTCCCTCACCTCGTCTGGCTGCACCGCCCTGGCAGCTTCCAACGGGAACAGCCCCCTCAACACCGCAAGGTCCCGCAGCGTTCCGAGCTCCTGGCTTCCCAGGGCGCTCTCGACCGAGAACAGAACATGGTCGCGCACTTTCGACAGCGCCGTCTCGACCGCCCTGTCTCGCCCCATCGCCTTCACTGAGTTGCAGGCGAGGGTCAGCCCCAGCGGGTGCCCCTTGAGCCTCGCGTTGATGCGCGATATCTCGCTCCTCCCCATGCGCACCCCGTTCTCGGCGAAGAGCCTCATGGCTTCGGCTTCCGAGTGCCCGCCCAGGCTGAGCTCGGAGACGAAGTCGCTCCCGACATAGAGCTCGGTGGGCCGCGTCCTCGACGCCACGACTGTCCTGGCTCCCTTCGGCTCGGCGAGCCGTCGGATGAGCCGGGTCACGCCGCTGTCCCTGCAGAAGTGGAAGTCGTCGAAGACGAGGAGGAACTTCCCTCTGCGGAGCTCGTTGACCGCGGCGCCTATGAGGACGTCCTCCTCGGACGCCCCTGACCGGAGGAGGCGGGAAAGCCCTCCCCTTCCCTGTCCTTCTAGGAACCGTCCGAGCTTGGCCAGCACATACCTGAAGCTGTCTGACTCCCTCAGGTCGTGCCAGAAGACGCCGCCGGGCCGGCGACCGGTGGAGCTCACGACCTCGGCGTATTTCGACAGGAGGGTCGTCTTGCCGATGCCTGCCATCCCGGTCACGACGGTGAGCCCGGCCGCTTCCCTCTTCAGGGCCTCGAGCTCTCTCTTCCGACCGACGAAGGTGCGGACCGTAGGGATCGTCACGCTGTACATCGGCTGTCCCAGCTCGATCGGGCGCCCTCTCCCTTCCGCCGTCTCGAGCTTCATCCCGCCCGCGTCGATGCCTATTCTGAGCGAGCTCACGGTCGAAGAGTACGCCTTCACGTTCTTGTCTTGACCGGCCGCCCTCGTCCACCGGCTCTTCACGAGACCTAGCTCCTCGAGGGCTCTGAGGCGCTCCGACACATGGGACTCGCGCATCGACAGCTTCTGGGCGATCTGGCGGGGGTACGACTCCGCTCCCATCAGGGCCGAAAGGATGAGCGCGTTGGCCGGGTTCGAGAGGAGCTTGAACGCCCTCTGCGCCCTAGGCGCCTGGTCTCCGGCGGGCGCCTCCCTCCGGAGGGCGTCCACGCCCCCTCCTGTGGAGGCCGCGGGCTTCGGGCTCACGGTCCGTGCAGCCTCGCCTTTTTCGTCTCCATCTTGTTTGTCCATCGGGTCGCCCATTAGCAGCGCGCCCGCTCCGGTGTGCAGCCGCCATCTGAAAGCTTATAGTGGTGCCCCAGAGGTCGGCGAAGAGACGCTCACATGCCGATAGCCGACGCGACCAAGAAGCAGATAGCCCAGAAGAGGAGGCTCTTCCTGCAGGTGTGCCTAAGGTGCGGCGCCAGGAACCCCCTGAACGCCGAGAGGTGCAGGAAGTGCAAGTCGTCAGACCTCAGGCTGAAGAACAGGTCCGTCGGGCTAAAGAAGTAGGGACGGCGCCTGGTCCTATACGTAGACCTGCTCTGGGACGCCCTGATATTCGTCATAAGCGCCTTCGTGCTCCTCGACGTCCACAGGGCGAAGGGCTTCTTCGCCGGAGGGGAGCTGGGAAAGGTGGCCAACTATTTCCTGGCCGGAATGGCGGTCTCGTGCTTCGCCTTCGGGGCCAGGGTGGTCCTGGACGTCGTCGGGATCAACCCCGAGTTCTATCTGATCTCGCTTAGGGACCTCGGTGCCGGGGTCGTGCTTGTGCTCGTCCTCCTGGGCCTGCGGTCTGGGGCGAAGGTCTGGACCTCGACGAGACGCGATTAGGCAAACGCAAATATCTGATGTTTCGGCGGCGACGCTCTGGGCCTGTGGTCCAGTCTGGTTATGACACCGCTCTCACACGGCGGGAATCCCCGGTTCAAATCCGGGCAGGCCCACCAGCTTCCGTTCACCGCGAATGCTTCTCGTATTCGACCCTGGTGAGCAGGTCAGCCTCCTGGTTCTGCTCCCTGGGGACCCACTCGAACGCGACTGAGCCGAACTCGCTCATCAGGTCCCTCGCCTCCTTCAGCTTAGCCAGGTACATCCCTCCTTTGACCTTCCACCCCTCGCTCATCTGGCCCACGAGGAGCTTCGAGTCGGACCTAACCACCACGTCGCCCGTCAGCCCGAGGCCTATCAGCCTCCTGAGAGCCTCGGCCAGGGCGGTGTACTCCGCGAAGTTGCTCGTCACTTCGCGTCCCGCGAGCCCCGACCCTTCGGCGACGCGCTTCTTTCCGTCGTATATGATGAAGGCGTACGTCCCTATGCCTGGGTTCCTCGGTTGGACTAGCCCATCCACGTACGCGGTGACGGTCAAGCGGCTTTCCTACTAGAACCAGGGGGTCTGCAGCTTGCTTATCTGGGACGAAACGGTCCCGACGTAGTCGTTCATCCGCTTGAGCATGGTCCTGGACGTGATGAACCCCACGACCTTCCCCTTGTCCTTCACGAGCAGCCTCCTCACGCCCCGGTCTGACATCGTCTGCGCCACCACCTCGAGCCCGGCTCCCGCGTCGACGCTCAGCAGGTCGGTGGACATTATCTCTCCGAGCGTGACCTTCTGCGGGTCGAGCCCTTCCGCGACGACCTTCGACAGGATGTCCCACTCCGTCACCAGCCCCCGGGGTTCGGCGGTGGTCCCGATGATCGCGAAGCCGTGCTTGCCGTTCTTCATCGCCCTCGCTCCTTCGAGGACGGTGCTCTCTTCGGAGAGGGACAGGAAGTCCTTCTCCACGATGTCTCTGGCGTAGAGGACCATGTGAGGCATGGAAAACTCAAGTCGATTTAGTCTTTTCCTCGTGGTTATCCTCTGGCCGGAGTCTAACACTTTATCTATGTAGGACGACCGCGTTTTCTTCGTCCGACTGTTGAAAGAAACGCGCAAACGCGAGTTTCCTCTTCATTATGCGAAGGGGAAGAAGATGTTCCACATCATAGTGCACATGTCCGACACGCCCGGCTCGCTGAGCGCCATACTTACGGACCTGGGGAAGAGGGTCAACATCATCGGTCTCTCGTCGTACGCGCTCACGGACGGGACGGCCATGTTCACCGCCTTCGCCGAGGCGCTGAACCAGAAGGAGACGCCTAAGACTCTGAAGGGGGCCATCGACAAGCTCGGCGCCAGCCTCGAGGCAGAGGTGGCGGAGGGGAGGAAGGGGCTCCTGGTGGACACGTACCACACGGGGATACAGGTGGGAGGCGACGAATACCTGCTGCTCCGCAGGGAGGGGCTCTCCGGCGTGTTCGACCACATAGTGAGGATATTCGGGACGGGGGGAGAGGTGCTGCTCTACGAGGAAGGGAAAGCGCTGGGGCACGACAACGCGGAGAAGCTCACGAAGGAGCTCGGCGAGATGGCGGTGGACGAAGCTGCCTACATCGACAGGGCGCTGACGGCCCAGGGGTGGGGCGTGGTGGAGTCGTCGACGACACCTGGATCGAAGGACTTCACGATAAAAGTCGACGACTGCTTCGAGTGCTCGGGCAAGGGCTCCCCGAGGAAAGGGTGCGACTTCCTGAGGGGATACTACGAGGGGTCGGTGGAGACCGCGCGGGGATTCAAGCCCAAGGTCGAAGAGACCGAGTGCAGGCTGCGCGGCGACAAGGGGTGCGCCTTCCGGGTAAGATCCTGAAACAACCGCTCTGGTAGGACGCTCGGCCTTTTCACGTGACCACGCGCGGAATACACGCTGGTTTCTTTCGCTGACCCCTGCAAAACCCAAATCAAGACGGAGCGGCCGTCGTTTAAAGACGAGCCGCCAGTCTAGGAGGAAGGTCCTCGGAGGACCCTACATTCCTTGTTCTTCGCTGTTGGAGGCCTGGCCTTCGCCAGACATGCCCTCAGACCCGCCCACGACCGTGCCGGTGGCGAACCTGTTGGCTACCTGGGTGACCTTGACCTTGCCCTGCCAGCCCTGCTTAGCGCCGGCCACGAAGATCACGAAACCGTCGATCTTCGCGATGCCGTCACCGCGCCTGCTGATCTCGGAAATAGTAACGTCGTACTCCTTTCCTACTTCCACAGGCTTGGGCTTAAAGGACCTGAAGCCGCCGCTTCCGCCGCTGCTGCTCCTCCCATAGCCTCCTCGTCCGAAACTCGTCTTTTCACATCCTAGCTGCTCTCGGTGCCGCTGAAAAAAAGCCCTCTGATTCGAGTTATTAAGCTTGACTAAATTCGGTTCTGTCAAGTTGACGGGACTTGCTCCACATCCGTTTGGTTGTCAACTGTCGGGACTTTTGACGCGCTCTGGATTATCGCAGGCCGATCGTTAGAACACTCGACCTTGATTCCTGCTCGGTCAGCGGGGGTCTGCCCAGCGAGTCCCTCGTGTGGTCTGATGAAGTTGTGGAATATTCTGATGGCACGTCAGGATCTGCTGGCGCGTGTTCTTGGGCGCCTCTGCGCTGGATGGGATGGCACAACGGCATGCATCGCGAAAGTGAGAACAGAAGACCTCTACGCTGGCATCGTCGCTCCCTACGAGGCCCGGACCTACTTCCTCACGCTCCCTGCGACGCCTTATAATCCGAGGGGCACGGACTCGGACGGTCCCCGTATCATGCAATACCACGTGATCCTGACGAAGGAGTGCAACCTCCTCTGCAAATATTGCGGAGGCGGGAGCGATACCCCTCCAAAGGAGATCCAATACTCCATGGCGGAATTCAGGTCATTCCTGTCGCAGGACAGCGACCCGGTGCTCGAGTTCTATGGGGGAGAGCCGCTCCTGCGCGCGGGGACCATGCAGGAGATGATGGACGAGATGCCCGGGCGCTTCGTCCTGCAGACCAACGGCACCCTTCTCGACAAGGTCGAACCGAGATGCCTCTCGAAGCTAGGCACGATCCTGGTCTCGATAGACGGGGACGAGGACGTCACGGACAGGCAAAGAGGGAAAGGGGTCTACCGGCGCGCGGTCCGCAACTCTGAGCTGACCAGGAGGAGGGGGTTCAAGGGAGACCTGGTGGCTAGGATGACCGTGGTGCAGGGGACCGACATCAGAGAGAACGTCCGCCATCTCCTGGACCTGAGGCTCTTCGACCATGTCCACTGGCAGCTCGACTTCGGGATGTTCTGGGAAGCCGGCACGCAAACCGAACCCGGCATCCGCGAATGGATCGAGAAGTACAACTCCGGGATCTCCTCCCTTGTGGACTGGTGGGTGGACGAGATGGAACGCTCGGGCAGGGTGGAAGGCGTGGTCCCGTTCATCGGCGTGATGCGGACGCTGCTCACCGGCGAAAGGGCGAGCCTGCGATGCGGCTCGGGCCTCGATTTCTTCTCTATCATGCCCGACGGCAGGGTCTCCGCCTGCCCTGTCTCTGTCGACTTCGACTTCTCAGTGGTGGGGTCCATATTCAAGAACACCCCCGCGTCCCTGGCCAACGTCGCGACGGTCGGGGAGCCCTGCTCGTCCTGCGACATCCTCGACGTCTGCGGAGGGAGGTGCCTCTTCGTCAACAGGTCGCAGCATCTGCTGCGGCAGGACGGCTATTCCCTCATCTGCACGACCGTGAGACACCTGGTGAACGAGCTCGGAGAGGCCCAGCCGCGCGTCCAGGCGCTCGTCGAAGGGGGGAAGGTGAAGCTCTCTGACTTCGGGTATCCCGGGTTCAACAACGGCTGCGAGATCATACCATAGGCGAGCGCGCCCGAGCCCGGCGCGCTTAGAGCAGACTCACGTCTCCCCAGGCACGGACCCCGGTAGCGACCGCTAGTGTTCATAAGCGCCCCGCGGAGGGGTTCCTTCGTGCCAAAGGAAATCACGACCAAAGAGCAGTTCGAGAAGCTGCTTGAGCACGCGGACGAGATCAGGGTCTCACGCTCAGGAGACAGGGCGAAGGTCAAGCTGAGGACGGAGGAAGCGCTGTACACCTTCAAGACCACCTCCGAAGAAGCCGACGCGCTGATCAAAGGGATCAAGGTCCCCGTCACAGAGTTCTAGACCAGGAACCCGACTATCACCAGGACCCCGAGCAGTATCGGTATCGGGAGCCCCGGCAGGAGCCGCTTCTTGGACAGGAGGAAGAGCGTTATCACCGTCCCCACGTCTATCGCCGCTATCGTGAGCGCCGCAGGGAGGATGCCGAACGTCGGATAGAACTGATAGAGCGCGAGCGACGGGAGGAGGGTGTAGAAGACCACGTCCCCGAGGCCGATGGTGAACTCGCCCGCCTTGATGGACATGCCCACGAGCGCGATGTTCGGAGCCGTCCCGACGAGGGCCTTGAGCGGCCCCCTGAACACCGCGTAGATGTCGTAGACCGAGAACGCGATGGGGAGGGCCAGCGCCGTCCACGGCGACAGGGTCTCGGCGAAGAAGCTCCCGACCTCCGCGCCGACGAAGGCGAGCATCACCGTCCCGAGCCACGGGACGTTCTTCACGAATATGACGTACGCCAGCGCGGCGACGATCAGCGCGGGGACCCCGTACGCCACCGGGAGCTCGAAGCTGGCCGGGAGGTAGTTCACCGCGAACATGTCGGCGGTGACGAGGGTGAGCACGAACGCCGAGAATGCGACCGAGCCGAATATCAGCACCTTGAACGAAAGGACCATCTTCCTCCTGAGCAGCCATACGAGCACCACCGTCATGACGAAGGCGAACGCCACCAGGATCACCGCGTTGACGGCTGACCCGGCTATCGACGTCCCCGCCGGCGCGTAGCTCGGGCCCGGAAGGGTGCTGTAGACGGGCAGGTTCTGGCTCGTTATCGAAAGCGCGACGAGCTGGATCACGGCCACCACCGCGGCAGCGACGAGCAGGTTCCCCGCAGTCACCCTCTTCTCGGGCAGCACCGCCTGTGGGTCGCTCAAACAGTACGCGCGTCCAAAATCTCGGTATTTAGTCTACCCTTAGACGGTGAATTCCTGACCAGGCATCGCGGCCGTCGCCTCAGCCCCGAACCCGTCGTGGAGCTCCTTCGCGAGGGCGAGGCACGACTCCTCCTCTCCGTGGACGGTGAGGAACTTCGGGCTCCCTCCGACCCCCTTCAGGTCGCTCAGGAGGGTGGACCTCCCGGAGTGCGAAGAGAAGTCGAAGCGGCGGACCTCGGCCTTCACCTTCGTCGGCTTCCCTCTGTATATCGTCAGCCCCTTCTCGATGAGCGTCCTCCCGGGCGTGCCAGGGACCTGGAAGCTCACGATCGCGATGGCGTTCTTTTCGTCCATGGATAGGTGCTCGTTGTAGAATATCGAAGCGCCCCCGACGAGCATCCCCGCAGGTGACACTATCACTCCCGGCCTCTTGATGAGCCTCCGCCTCTGGCTCCAGCTCGTCGCCTCTTCTATCGTCTCCAGCGTCCTCCGGAGGGCGGCGGGGTCCTTGAGGAACTCCTGGTATCTGAGCAGTATGCCGTTGACCTTGAGGGCCATCCCGTCCATGGCTATGGGGTGCTTGAACCCGGACCTCACCAGCGTCATGGCGACTTCCTGCGCCCTCCCCACGGAGAACGCTGGGACGAGGAGTATCCCTCCCCTCTCCACCACGGCGTTCGCGAAGTCGGTGAACTCCTCCTCGGCCTTCCTCCTCCCGGGGTGGTCCGCGGTCGCGTACGTGCTCTCGGTTATGACCATGTCAGCCTCGCCTAGGTTCTTCCACGACCCCGCGAGAAGGTTCGTCTCTTCCCCGTTGATGTCGCCCGTGTAGATCAGCCTCTTGTTCCCTCCCTGCACCGCAACGACCGCTGAACCGGGGATGTGCCCCGCGTCGTAGAACTGCACGGTGAGGTCCCCTATCTGGAACGGCTCCATGTATCCGTGGTTGACGGTGTTGGAGTTCATCGCCATGAGGTCGAGGAACTCGAACGGGAGGTACTGCCCTGAGATCTTGATGAAGTCCTGGATGAGCAGGTTGGACAGCTCGGAGGTCACTGGTGTCGCGTGAAGCTTCATCGACCCTGTGAGGAAGTGCAGCGGCGCCGCCCCGGAGTGGTCGAGATGAGCGTGGCTGAGGACGAGCCCCTGGATCCCCTTCGGCGGGACGTGCATGGGGAACCCTGGGACCTTCGTCGTCATGGCCCCGTAGTCGAGCAGGATTTTCGTGTCCTTGTGAGAGACTAGAAACGCGGAGCGGCCGACCTGCCTGGCGGCTCCCAGTACCTTGACCTCCATTGAATCGTAAACTCTTTGATTCCGCGAACTTTTCTCTGTAGTTAAGCCTTTCCGTGAAAGCCGCGATTTTGCGGCTGGCCCCCTCCCGCTGAATTCTCTTATACCGCCCGCCGGCTCGGACAGGACGTTTGAGGTCATCTACGGGACGCATGCTCAGAGTCGCGGCGCCTCTCGTCGCGTTCCTCATGCTCGCTCAGACCGCGGTCGCCGTCGCTGCCGTGCAGGCTCCCGCCGCGCCTGCCCCTGCGTCCCCCGTCCTTGGGTCAGGGGTCTCGTTCTCGACAAACTACGTCATCCTCGGCCAGCTCGAAGGCACGAACGTCTTCCAGTCGCAGAGGCCGAACTCGGTCCCCCTCGCCGAAGGGATACAGTTCGCCGCGACCTACTACTCGGCCAAGGACCTGCAGAACGCCTACAACGTCACCGGGCTCCTCTCACAGGGGTACGGCGGACGGGGCGAGACGATAGCGATCATCGACGCCTACGGGGACCCGACCATCCAGCAGGACCTGGCGACGTTCGACAAGGAGTACGGCCTCCCGGCGGCGAACCTGACGATCATCCCGGTCGGGACTTACCAGCCCGCGAACGGCATAAAGTACGGGTGGGACGCTGAGACCGCCCTCGACGTGGAAGCGGCTCACACCGCGGCCCCCTACGCCCACATCAACCTGGTGATCGCCTCCAACGCGAGCAACGCCCTCTTCGCGGCGGTCAAGACCGTGGTCGACAATCACCTGGGGAACGTGGTGTCCATGAGCTGGGGGCTCGGGGAGAACTCGTTCGGGGAGTCGGGCTTCTCGGCGGCCGGGTTCCTGAACTACGCCTACCTCGATTACTACTTCCAGAAGGGCGCCGCGGAAGGGATCACCTTCCTCGCCTCGTCCGGGGACTACGGCGCCTTCGACGGGACCACCACGGTGACGGCCGACTTCCCCGCCACTTCGCCGTTCGTGACCGGAGTCGGCGGGACCACGCTTTACATGGCCGCCGGGACGAACTCGACAGGAGGAGGCTCGAGCAAGACATACCAGGGCGAGTCGGCGTGGAGCGTTTCGCCACAGTACGTCGGGGGGCAGGGCGTAAGCTCAGGGGGAGGGTACAGCGCCATATTCGCCCAGCCGTACTATCAGGCTTCTGCCGTGACCTCTCCGTTCAGGAGCGCGCCGGACGTTTCAGCTGACGCCAACCCATACACGGGGTTCGCCATCGTCCTCGAAGGAGGGAACTACGTGATAGGCGGGACGAGCCTCGCCTCACCTCTCTGGGCGGGGATGGCCGCCGACCTCGACCAGTACGTCGGCAGGTCCCTCGGGCTCCTCAACCCGTCGCTCTATTCCATCTACGCGAACAAGGCGGAGTATCAGGCCGCCTTCCACCAGATCAGCTCCGGATTCAACGGGGAGTACCAGGCGGGGCCCGGGTACAACCTGGTGACCGGTCTCGGCACCCCTGACGTCACGGCGCTGGCCGCCGCCCTGAAGAACCAGACCCAGGGGATGACCATCCAGGTCACGACGAGCAAGAGCTCCGCCGCTTCTGCCCCTGCGCAGTACACGTACGGGGAGGCGTTCACGATAACAGCCACGGCGTCCGGGTCGACGGGCCCGGTGACCTCGGGGAGCTTCTACGCGAACCTGGTCGGCCCCGGGGGTCAGATAGCGACCGTCCCCATGTCGTATGACGGCTTCGCCTGGACCGGGAGCTACACCCCCAAGAGCACCGACCCTGCAGGCTCGTGGACGGTCGAGGTGTACGGCACGTCGGGGACGGCGACGGGGTACGGCATCGCCGACGTCAGCATCGGGGACAGCCTCGCCATCGCCACCCCGGTCCCATATCCGTTCGCCACCACCCTGGGCGCAGGAACCCCGTTCACCATCTCGGCGCTGGTCGACGCCCCCGACGGGACGCCTATCTCTACCGCCACGCTCACAGCCCACCTGATCTACGCGGGGCGGACGATATCCAACGTGGTCCTCAACTCGAGCGGGTTCGGGTTCTACACCGGACAGGCGAACATCACGACAGGCGAACCCCAGGGGTCGTACGAGCTCGTCATCGACTCGCCAGGGATTGGAAGCGTCTACTCGTACTTCTACGTGGGAGAAGCGGTCACCGGGGTCATCCTCACGCCGCTGGACGGGGCCCTGCCTTCCGCCGCCCCCGGCCAGGACGCCGTCCTGCTGGCGAAGACCTCGACGGCCGACGGCTCCGGCGTCTACACCTCCAACGCCACGGCGGACTTCTACTCCCTTTCGGGCTCGCTGGTCGCCTCGGCGAAGCTGCAGCCGTCTCCGAACAAGGCCCAGTTCGGCGTCTTCGACTTCTTCGGATACAACGAGGCCAACTTCACGGTCCCGAGCAACCTCACCCAGGGGTTCTACAAGGTCCAGTTCCTCTCGTCCTATCAACCCAACGACAGCTCCACCGCGCAGCTCGGGAACTTCACCACGGGGTTGTACGTGTCGGCGCCCACCCTCAGGTACACGGTCTCCGCGCCGGCAACCGTCTACGAAGGGCAGTACGTCACTGTCACGGCCAAGGTCACCAACTCCACCGGCGCCCCGGTCGACTCGGGGACGTTCATGGCCACCGTCGTCGCCACCGGGTACGCCTTCGAGTCGTACGTCACGGACTTCTACGGCTACACCGGCGTGCCGATGCTCTACAACGCGACCCTCGGGGAGTGGCAGGGCGCGTACCAGATCCCGTCTCCTCTCGCGGCGTTCAACCCGTTCTTCGGCAACCTCCCCGGGCTGGCGTCCGGGCCGTGGACGGTCTTCGTCAGCGGCCAGTCCGCACAGGGGGTCAACCTCGTCCCGTCGACAGCTTACGTGGACGTCCTCCCGTACGTCTACTACCCTAACGCCACCCTCTCCCAGTCCGACATCGCCACGGCGCCTCTGGTCACATCAAACGGGACCGGGTACGTGCTGACCGGGATCGGGAGGGACAGCCTGTACGTCAGCGGCGTCAACATCACCATCATGGACTCGAACATAGGCAACCTCACCGTCTATGACTCCAGCGTGACGCTGGTGGGGTCGCAGGTCGGGACGCTGACGGCCACCGGGTCCAAGCTGGCGCTCACCGGCGGGACCCAGGTGAACTCGCTCAACAGGAAGTCCACGTCGCTCACGGTGTCAGGGTCTTCTTACCTGCAGTCGTCCGCCCAGAGCGGATACTCGGCTTACCTCCTGTACGGCGCGGTGGCGGTCGCGGTGGTCGCCCTGGTCGCCGCCCTGCTCGCTCTGAGGAGGAAGCCTCCCGTCCCTGCCGCCGCCGCACCGTATGTTTAAGTCCCGAACATCCTGACCGGTCCGAGAACCCAGTTGAAGGTGGTCCCCGCAGACAGCAGGCTGGACGGCACGTCTCTCATAGCCGGGTTCCACGGCATCGGAGCCACCGGATACTGGACCGTGAAGTTCCTGATCACAGAGCTGAAGGCCGAAAGGAGGGCGTTCATCGACTACGAGCACGCCCCCGCGGTCGCCTCTCAGGTGGAAGGGAGGATATCCACCCCGTACGAGGTGTTCTCGGCCGGGGAGCTTTCCCTGCTGAAGGCAGAGGTCTCTCCCGTAAGGGAGAAGGAGAACGAGTTCTACAGGCAGCTCGCCGACTGGATGATGGGGTCGGGGGTCAAGGAGGTCGCTCTCGTCGGCGGGCTCGACGAGACGCTCAGGACGGACGACAGCAGGTACAAGCTGGCGATGACGAGCGCCTTCGCCTCCAAGGGAGGGGCCCCGGGGGAGCCGATATTCGAGGAGGACAGGATGATCGTCGGGCCCGTCGCCTCGCTGCTGAACGCGTTCGAGATGAACTCCTTCCCTGCGGTGGCGGTGCTCGCCTACTCCAACACGGAACGGGTCGACCCGAGGGCCGCGGCCGCGGCGGTCGAGTTCCTGTCCAAGAGGTACGGGTTCACGGCCAACACGGCGCCGCTGATCAAGGGGGCCGAGGTCATCGAGAGCGAGCTGAAGATGATCGAAGAGAAGGAGAAGCGCCCCGCCGGGTCCGTCTACTCCTGACAGGCTTCCCTTCGCCCGCCCGTTTCTTCACCGTGGCGTAACCGAGCGCCTTCAGCTGTCTCTTCGGGTCGGGGGGCGCGGCCTGGGCTAAGGAAGTCTCGGTCTGGCTGAACGGGTACTGGAACTGAAGCTCGATAGGATACGCCCCCAGGACGGGGTGGACGCCGTAGAGGTCTTCGTCCGCCTTCTCTCTGCTCCCCGACGGGCCCGCCACCACCCGCGCCGCCTTCGACCTTTTCGACGTCGCGCCCGCGAGGTTGGACTTCGCTATCGCGAGCTCGGGCCTCGCCCGGTCGAGGTCGCTCCTGACGAAGAGCCCCCTGTCCTTCAGGGCGGGGGTCCCGACTTCAAGGTCGCGGCTGTACTCCGCCATCCTCGCGAAGGCGTCCCTTAGCTTCGGGTGAGCCATGGACCTCTCCTCGACCAGGTCCCAGAGCCTCCCTTCAGACACCGCCTCCTTGCACGACTCGATCTCCTCCCTGAGGACAGACAGGTTGTGGAGGGAAAGGACGCGCGTCCTCTCCTGGTGCCCCATCTCCGACAGCTCCGTGACGCTGGTCGCGGCGCAGGCGGGGCAGCTGCATGGGAGGTACTTCATCGACTTCAGCGTGAGGACCCCGCTCCTCGTCATGTAGCGGCCGCTCCTGGCGAAGAGGACGTAGCTCGCCGAGTCGAAGGTGTCGCACCCGAGCGCCACTGCGAGAGGCATCGTCAGCGGGTGCCCCGCGCCGAAGAGGTGCAGCGGGACGGAGTACGGTATGGCGCGCCTCGCGGCGACGATCATGTCGACGAGGTCCGAGTACATGTAGTTCTGCATGACCTGCACGGGGCTCCCGAGCGCGAGGAACTCGAACCCGGCCGCGACGAGGGACTTCGCAGACCTCCTGACAAGGTCGAGGTACAGCCCTCCCTGGATGGGGCCGACCCACGTCGTCTTCTCTTCTCCGAACTCGTCCAGCGTCGCCTTCGCGTTCTTGAAGCTGTAGTCCACGGACGCCTTCGCAACGGGCCTCTTCTGCGGGTACCCCGTCGGCCTGTCGAGCGTCACCGCCAGCTCCGAGCCGATTCGAGCCTGGAACTCAGCCACGTCCTTGTAACCGATCTCCAGGTCTCCGTACTCGAGGACCTGGTACCCTCCCGAGTCTGTGATGAAGACCCCGTCGTAACCCAGGAGCGAGTGTATCCCCTTCTCGAGCGCCTCCTGCCTCCTCCGAGAGTAGATGATGTAGGAGTTGGTCATCAGCCCGGCGTACCCCATCGACGTCAGCTCCTGGGTCGGTATCTGCTGGTTGACCGGGTGGATGACCGGGAACATGTAAGGGGTCTCCAGGGTCTTCCCTCCCACGCGCAGCTCCCCGACCCTCCCGAGGAGGTCCGTCTCCTTCACTTCAAACGTGAACTCCAACTTCGCTCAGCCGAGTGGGCGGTCGCTTTAAGCGCTGAGGGACAAACCTCGTTGTCCCAAAAAGGCACCTGCCTTTGATACGATTTGCACGTGTGCGCCCATCGATCGGCCAAGCTTCGAAAGTTTTGTGCTCGGGCAAACTTCAATTAATCAACCCCGAGAATCATGGCCGTTGTCCGCCGAGACTCCCGACACGTTGAAGAAGGAGTTTCAGCCTTACCTTGACGAACTCTCTGAGGAGGTTGCGAAGGGAAAATCCGTCGTCAAGGGGTCGCCGGATGTGTTTGTCGCGAGAGCGGAGAAGTTCAAAACGGACGCAGACCTCCTCTTCCCTGCGACCTACCTTGGCTCATATCGACAGAGCTTTCTGTACTACTCTTCTGCTGCCTCCTATGAAGCCGTGGCTGACTGCCTGGACGACGACGCCAAAAGGATTCAATATTATACCATGGCCGGGCGAATATACCACTTCTCAGGGCACGGTTTTCGGGGCTTGGAGGAGTACAGGCGGTCAGGAATCGCATACAACAAGTCCGGTCGATGCTACGTTGAGGCAGTTGGGCTTCTGCAGAAGCATGGCAGGCCAAAGAGTGAAGTTCAAGAGCTGATGTCAGATGCAATCAGATCGTATCGCCGGGCGAAGGGCGTATGGAGCGACGTCGGTGACTACGACATGGCGGGCAAGGCTTACTTCAACGAGCAGAGAACTCTCCAGCGCAAGCTGACATCCGAGAGTTGGCCGAAAGGGTTCGCTTTCGGCTTTTGGGGGATAGTGACAGGATATGGGGAAAGCATTCAGAACTGGGGAATCACATTCATTCTGAGCGTATTTGCCTTTGGGTTCGCAAATTGGGCCACTGGTCTAGACTTGGCTCAGGCTCTAAACCTGTCAGTTCAAAGGTCCTTTCTCGTTGCCAGTCCTTCAGGGAACGAAGGGCTTCTTTTGCTTCAGATTGCCTACTCGTATTTCATCCTGGGCTTGGGGCTTACCATATTGATCAGACGATTCGGACCCCGGTAAGTGGATTGGTGGACCAAGCCAAGGAGGGTTTTGTCGTATGGCTGACCGGTCTCCCGGGCTCTGGCAAGTCCACGATCGGCGCTGCCTTGGCGCGCGAGCTAGCTCGCCGCGGCTATAAGACGGAGATGTTGGATGGAGATGAGATCAGGAAGCATCCCGGGTTTGATACCGGGTTCGAACCGTCAGCGAGGGTCCAGCATCTTCAACGCATCTCGCATGTCTGCAAGCTTTTGACCAAGCATGGAATCAACGTTGTTGCTTCCTTTGTTTCTCCGTATGAAAAATCGAGGGAGTTCGTCCGTGGCGAAAACACGCACTTTGTTGAGGTTTACGTTAGTTGCCCGCTAGAAGTCTGTATCCAACGCGACCCCAAGGGGCTGTACGCTAAGGCGAACCGAGGCCTAGTCAAGAACTTCACGGGTAAGGGTGACAGATACGAAATTCCCCTTCATCCGGAAGTAACCGTTGAGACAACGGTGCTAAGTGTGGCATCTTCAGTCGACAGGATAATGGATTGTCTGACCTCCAAGAATCTTATCGCACCGGCTCCAAGGGCCCCCGCTCCAATCAAGTATCGTCACGCTCTTTTCCTCGTTCGACACGGGCTGAGCAAATGGAATGTTGAGGGCAGACTAAGGGGGAGAAACGACATTGGTCTGAGCCAGAAGGGCAAAGATCAAGCAAGAGGAGTCTCTCGGTTCCTCGAAAGCGAGGACTTCGAGTGTATCTATTCGAGTCCATTGAAACGTGCGCTAGAGACCGCGGAGACAATCTCCAAGCCCCATAAGCTCAAGGTAAGAGTGATGGACGATTTAACAGGAGCCGACGTAGGTTCTTGGGAAGGCATGAAGTTGAACGTGGTATTGGGGAGATATGGTAATCCCTATGACCGTCAAAGGTATGACAATGGAGAGAGTTTTTCACATCTAATGTCCAGAATGCACGCCTCGATAGAATCCATCAGGAGGCAATGCAAAGGGAACGCGCTGCTAGTCTCTCATGGAGATCCCATAGCGGCGGCAATATGTTCCACTTTGGGCTTTGATTACGGAAAGATGCGGTGCTTCTACCCTGAACCCGCTTCGGTCTCCAAACTGGATTTTCGTGATGGATATCCTCGAATCGGGCTGTTCAATTTTATCCCGGAAATTCCCTCGGTCAGTTGACACGAAAGCGGTGGCCGCAGGTCTACCGGTGCGCGCTTCCACTCGCTGAAACCGCGATTACCGACATCTCTCTTAATGTGACCCTCTCCTCGTCTACCACAAGCTCAAGCTCTGCCGCAACGGGCAGTGCTACATCCCTGTCCCTGAAGGCGGCGTCCGTGCCGTCCCGCACGACTACGCGGCTATCGAAGAGACCGCCACGGCGAGCCGGAGCGTGCCGGGATTCCCTTTCCAGGAGTTCGTCGTGCCCATGTTGGTTTCCTGGTTACGGCCCCTTCTCTCATCGCCAGGGAGCACCTGCGAGGCGCCAGAGGCCCGGCCGCTGAGTTGAGTGACCGCCGGAACGGCAGACGATCCCTTCTACGTTTAGTAGCCGCCTCCGGCCGAGGCTGCCGCTTGTCGTCCCCGCCGCGCCGGGGGTTCCTGAGGAACAGGAGCTTCCGGGACTACCTCGCGATGAACGTCTCCTCGTCCACGGCCGGGCAGGTGGGGAACCTGGCGGTGATCTGGTACGTCTTCGCCGTCACCCACTCGCCGATCGAGGTCACGGTCGTGGGGGCGTCCCAGACCCTCGCGGCGGTCGTGGTCTCGCTCCCAGCAGGGGTATGGGTCGACAGGCACGACAGGCGCCGCCTGCTCCTGCTCGCCAACCTGGTGAGGGCGGGGAGCCTCTTCCTCCTGGCCACGATGACCGCCACGTTCGGACTCTCCCTGGTGGGGGTCGTGGCGATAGTCTTCGCCTGGAACGGGGCGACGGAGCTGTACCGGTCAGCCGACTACTCTTCCCTCCCGGACCTCGTCGCCCCGGACGAGGTGACCGACGCCAACGGGCTCACCCGCTCCAGCTACATGCTTGCTAGCTCCGCCTCGAACTTCATCGGAGGCGCCATCGTGGCTTTCGTCGGCGCGACGTTCGCTTTCGCGTACGGCGCCGTGGGGTACGCCGTCGCGGCGTGCTTCTCGGCCTTCCTCTTCCTCAGGTTCAGGACGCACGGGACGACGCGTGCGGCCGACGCCCCGCGACCTAAGATGGGGTCGCAGACCCGCGAAGGGTTCCGTTGGCTGTGGACGCAGAAGGGGCTCTTCCAGCTCTCCCTCTCCGCCGCGGTCTTCAACTTCCTCGCCTCCATCCCCGGATACTTCATCGTCGTCTACGTCAGCGTGGCCCTCAAGGCCGACGCGCTCACCTTCGGCGCCGTGCTGGCGTCGTACGTCATCGGCAGGGCGGTGGGGTCGCTGTCGGTCGGGCGGACGAACGCGCTCGCATACGCCGGCAGGGCGTGGGTCCTCATGTACGGCGTCCTCTCAGGCGCGCTGGTGATGGTGCAGGGGGCGTTCCCCAACGCCGAGGTCGCCGTCGTCGCCAACCTGGTGATGGGGATAGGGACGGGGTTCGCGGGCAACGTGTGGCTCACGTCCGCGCAGCACCTCGTCCCGTCAGAGATGCGGGGCCGTTACTTCGCGATAGACGGGCTCCTCAGCTTCCTCGGGGGGCCGCCTGCGGTGGTGGCAGGGGGGCTGCTCGTCGCGGCATATGGGATACTCCCTGTCTATGATGTGGTAGGCGCCCTGCTCCTGGTGTCCGGCCTCGCGTTCGCCGCGATGAAAGAGCTCTCCATGCTGGACGGGCGGCCGAGGCAGAGGGTCTCTGCGGGCGCCGCGGAGGGTCCGGCGGCCGCTGTCGGCAGATGACTCAAAGTCCAGCTACGGGGATAACCTAATTTAGCACATGCCTGCATCGCATGTGGGATGACCGCTTGAGCAGGGTCGCGGACGTAAAGACGCGCATTTCATCCGTCGAGCTGCTGGCGACTCTGAAGAAGAGCTACAGCTACAAGGAGCTGTCCGCGGTCCTGGGGCTGTCGGCGCCGATACTGAGCAGATACGTCAGGGGGCACGTCCTCCCGAGCTCGACGAGGTCCGAGAAGTTCATCGCGACGTTCAGAGAGAAGCTCCTCCGCAAGATGATCATGGACTCGGTCAAGGTCACGCCTGACGGGTCATACGACATCAGCGCGGTGGTGAACAACATCGGGCTCCTCCGTCAGATAGCGAAGGTGGTCTACAGCGAGTTCAGCCTCATGTCGGTGGACAGGGTGCTTACCATGGAGGTGGACGGGGTCCCGCTCGCCGCGGAGGTTGCGGGGGAGTTCAACGTCAACCTGGCGGTCGTGAGGTCAGAGCGCGAGCTCGGGGTGGACGAGTTCGTGGAGCAGAAGGCGGTCTACTCGCCGTCTTCGGTGAAATACCTGTACCTCCCGAAGGCCTCCATCAAGAAGGGGGAGCACATACTGATAGTCGACGACCTTGTGAGGTCCGGGACGACCCTGGAGGCGCTCACGAGGATGTGCGAGCGGGCGAAGGCGAAGATCGTCGGGGTCTTCTCCATAGCGGCGGTGGACCAGTCGATGGCCAAGATGAAGGGGAGGCTGGGGCTGACGTGCCCCATCGAGGCCCTCGTCATACTGGAGCAGAAGCAAAGGCGCTACAACTACTAGGGGCGGGTCGATGTCTCCCACAGTCATAGACGCAGGCACGGTCGCGGGGCTGATCCCGCCGAGGAAGAAGGACGCGCACAAGAGGATGAACGGGACCGTCTGCGTCGTCGGAGGGAGCCGCATCTACCACGGGGCGCCGTTCCTGTGCGCTTCGGGGGCGATACGGTCGGGGGTGGACCTGGTGTACGTCGCCGTCCCGGCGCAGATCGCAGGCGCGGTCAGGTCCCTGTCTCCTGATTTCATAGTCTATCCTCTCCCCGACTCCAAGCTCACCCGCGGGAACGTCGCCAAGCTCATGGCGTGGGTCCCGAAGGTGGACGCGTTCGCCGTCGGGCCGGGGCTCGGGGAGCAGAAGCCTGAGATGTTCGTCAACGCGCTGAACCAGATGAAAGGAGACGGCAGGTCTCTGGTGGTCGACGCGGACGCGCTGCGGCCGCAGATAATCCCATCCATCAGGGGGACGAGCGCCGTCGTGACGCCGCACGCCGGCGAGTTCGAGCGGCTCTTCGGTGTCAAGCTCCCTGCAGACACCGACGGAAGGGCGGAGGTCGTCACGGAGCAGGCGAGGAAGGGCGGGTTCACCGTCCTGCTGAAGGGTCCTACCGACGTCATCTCTGACGGGGCGAGGACGGCGCTGAACGAGACGCACTCGCCGGCCATGACGGTCGGCGGGACGGGGGACGTGCTCACGGGGGTCACGGCGGGGCTGCTTGCGAAGAAGGTCTCTCCGTTCGACTCGGCTTGCGCGGCCGCGTACGTCTGCGGTGCCGCCGGGGTCGAGGCGGTCAAGCGGCTCGGGCTGCACATAACCGCGTCCGACGTCGCAAACAGCATAGCAAACGCGATGAAAACGTTCGACAGGATAGAGTAGGGCTCCGCTCCAGCGCTGAACGGCCTCCTCCGGTCAGGAAGGGCCTTCACCGGTTCCCTCTCGTCATGTTGATAAGCGCAGGCGGACGGTTCGCGCTCTGATGAACAGGAAGCCGGGGCTCCAGAGGAAGTGGGGATACGTGGTCAACTCGCTGCAGGAGATCATCCCTTCGTACGAGCTCGCCTCTCGGAGGATATCGCTCTACCAGGACAAGAGGATGCGGGCCGAGGCCGTCGGCTTCGCGGTCAAGAGGGGGGACCTGATACTGGACCTGGGCTCGGGACCGGGGACGATGTCGAGGGTCGTCGCCGCCAGAGGAGGGACGGCGGTGCTCGTCGACGCGTCGAGGGCGATGCTGAAGGCGTCGAAGTTCGAGAACGCCGTCCAGGGGGTCTTCGAGATGCTCCCGTTCAGGGACGGCTGCTTCGACGGCGCCGTGTCAGGGTTCGCGGTCAGGGACGCCCACGACCTCCCGCTCGCGCTTTCACAGCTCAGCAGGGTCCTGAAACGCAGGGGGCGGTTCGCGTTCTGCGACCTTGGCAAGCCGGACGCGGCGTTCAAGGCCCTCGCGGTCGCGATGTATCTGCGCACGGTCCCGGGGGTGATAGGGCTCGCCTCCACGGGGAGGTCTGGGCTCCGCTACGCCTCCCTCTACGACACGTACAACCTCGTGCTGCACAACTCCCAGCTGGTGGCGCTCCTCGGCGCCGTCCTCGGGGACGCCTCGATACACGAGATGCAGATGGGCGGGGCGATAGTCGTGAAGTGCGTGAAGGACGGCCGGGCGTCTAAGGCTCGATGAAGTAAGGCCTCGCGCCGTGCTCCCAGACCAGGTGGTTGCCGTACGCCGCGCGGTCCTCAGGCGACAGAGCCTCCCCGTCAGCCTGCATCATGAAGACGGCGATGCAGTATGAGCATGGTTGCCCCTCCTGTTCGAGCAGCTGGCCGAGATTCGTGATAGGGACCTCGGCACCGTCTGCGCCCGTTCGGTATTTAGACATGGACTTCGAATCCATACCACAAAACCACCCCTGCGGTGCGGGCTCAGACCTTCTTTGAAAGGGCCTTCAGCATCTGCTCGGCCTTCTCCTTCGGCACCCTGCACCCGGCGGCCTTCCTGTGCCCTCCCCCGCTCCCGCCTAGGCTCCCCGAGATCTTCCCGATGGCCTGGCCGAGGTGCGCCCGGCACTCGCTCGTCCCCCTGAGGCTGACCTCGTACCACCCCTCGTGCTTCTCCTTCATCGCCACCCCTACTGGGACGTCGAACGCCCCGATCAGGAGCTTGGCGACGCTCCCCGTCGAGTGCTCCTTGGTCGCCATGTAGGCGAGCCGGCCCAGCTTGGTCCCCTCCTTCTTCACTATCTCTCCGAGGGCGGCCTGCTTCGCGAGCTGCCTGACCGCGGCCTCCGGGACCCCCGGGATGTCGTGCGGGAGCTTCATCTTGGCGAGCTCGGCGACGACCATCTCAGGATATCCCTCTTCGTCCCCCTTCTCCACCAGGGCGAGAGAGGCCATCGTCGCCTCGAGGAGGACGAACTGTCTGTCTTGCTTCTCCATCATCTTCTTCGCCGTCGGCGAGTCGTCCATGTAATCGGTGACCGCGCCGAAGAGCGCGTTGAGCCTCGCTCCCTCGGGGAGGCTGTCCTTGAACGTCCTGTAGGTCAGCACGCTGGCGCAGTCGCGGACGTCGTGCACCAGGCGGACCCCCGCCTTCCTGAGCTTCTTCTTCGCCCCCTCCGACATGAAGTGATGGTCGATGTACGTCACCTCCGCGTGCTTTGCGATCCGCCCCATCTCGTCGAGGAACGCCTGGAAGTCGGCCGTGTCCGAGCCGAGGTCTGACACCACCACCCTGTCGGCGTCGTCGGGGACCCTGCGCAGGTTAGCCACCATGTCGTCGTAGTCCGAGAGCACCAGCTCCCCGCCGGTCGCGGCGACCGAGATGGACCCTGACGCGAGGCCGTCGATGTCCTTCCTGTGGGTGATGCAGTAACCCTTCAACGTAGCGCCGCGGGAACGGCGCTCTATAAACGGAACATGCGCGGCTTCGGGTCTGCGAGGCCTGGTCCGGGGTCGGTCCGGCGGCAAGGGCCGTCGTCCAGCTGCGGCCTAAGGCTCGTGGGGCTGATGAAGCGAACGGTCCGTGGACGTCAGCCCTCCCCTTCCTCGCATCAAGACGTCCAGGGCGACCCCCGATACAGGCAGCAGCATGCCGAGGGTGAAGCTCAGAACGTCGAACTGGCTCAGCAGGACGACGCACGAGACGACGCCGAGCAGGCCCGTGACAGACACCCAGCCTACGCTGAGCGGCACCCTGAACGGCCTCGAAAGGTGCGGCGCGACACGCCTGAGGTGAAGCATCGCCACGTTCACGAGGGCGAAGGTGAGCAGAGACCCGAAGCTCGTGACCTTGGCTATAGTCCCGATCTGCCCCAGCGGCAGGACGGCAAGGGCGACCGCCAGGGTGAACACGGAAGCCACTATCGGCGCGCCCGTCCTCTTGTCGACCTTCCCCAGGACCCTCGGCAGCGCGCCTTCGCGGCCGAGGCCGTAGATTATCCTGGAGCTCACCATGAGGAGCACCAGCACCGTGTTGAGGGTCGTCAGGAGCGCCGTCACGGTGAGGACGTCGAACCCCGGCCGGCCCAGGACGGTGGAGACCGCGAGCGCGAGCGGAGCCTCCGAGGCGGAGAGCTTAGGCCAGGAGACCAGGCTCACGGACGCGATGCCCACCAGGATGTACAGGATGGTGGAGAGGGAGAGGGATATCAGCAGCCCGCGAGGGACCGTCTTCTCGGGCCGCTTGGTCTCCTCCGAGAGGTTGGATATGTTGTCGAACCCGATGTATGCGAAGAACACCAGGATCGTGGCGGCGAGGATCCCCGGGACCCCGTTGGCCGACTGCGTGTAGGAGACCGAGCCGAACCTCCCGACGCCCGCTCCGACGACAAGCAGAAGGCCGCCGACGGCGACCAGGCTGAGGACCGTGTTGACGACGAGGGACTGCCTGACCCCCGCCAGAGCCACGACGGTGACGACCACGAGCAGGGCCGCCGCTGTCGGTATCAGGGGGACCTGCACGACGGTCGAGAGATATCCTGCGAAGCCTAGCGCGACGGCCGCGGCGGCGACGACCTCCGTCACCAGCATCATCCACTGGGTGAGGAACGAAAGGGTCCTGTTGCCGTACGCCTTCCCGAGGAAGACGTACTCCGAGGCGGCCTTCGGATACACGGCGGCGAGCTCGGCATATGACAGGCCGGTGAAGAGGGCGACGACCGCCCCGACCAGGAAAGCGAGCCAGACGTAGTTCCCGGCGAGCCCCGAGGCGTCGCCGACCAGGACGTAGATACCGGCGCCGATTATGTTGCCGACGCCGTACGTGACGACCTGGAACAGCCCCGCCTCTCTCCGGAGGCTCTGCTCCTGCACGGCCGGCGCATCGGCTGGCAGAGTCTCACCCTGTCCAGGCCGGTCCGGAGCGGCCCTGGTCGTCTCCGTCTTCAAGCGCCGTGTCAGCGGCAGCCGAGCAAAGGCAAAGGGGGTCCATCGAGTTGTTCGACCTCTTGGGGTTGCGCACGGAGTGGCGGGGCGCCTCTCTTAAGGTGGATTGACGTTTGTCTGCCGAGAGAATCGTCTCACAGGGCGCGGCCCCGGGTGACGGCGAACGGTCTGATGTACGCGCCGGTGTGATTTTCTCTCCGACGTCCGCGCGCCTGTTTATATCGGCGGGCGCCTCATTCGTCTTTCGGGGCAGATGCCAGAGAGCTCACGGCGACTTGCGGCTATAATGTTCACCGACATCGTCGGGTACACCGCCATCACCCAGGCCAGCGAGCCGCGCGCGATGGCCATCCTCGACGCCCACAACGCCATCCTCCGGCCGTGCTTTGCGGGGTTCAACGGGAGGGAGGTGAAGTCCATCGGGGACTCGTTCCTGGTCGAGTTCGACAGCGCGCTGGACGCGCTGAGATGCGCCGTCGAGATCCAGTCCAAGCTCCACGATCACAACAGGGCGGCCGCAGAAGTGGGGAGGTTCAGGCTCAGGATAGGGGTCCACCTCGGGGACGTGATACACAAGGAAGGAGACGTCTTCGGGGACGCGGTGAACATCTCCTCCCGGATACAGCCCTTGGCCAAGCCCGAAGGCATCAGCATCTCCCGGCAGGTGTACGACCAGGTGAGGAACAAGTTCGACCTCCCGCTCGCGTCCATGGGAGAGGTCGAGCTCAAGAACGTCTCTGTCCCCGTGGAAGTTTATTCGGTTCAGATGCCATGGGATAAGCCGTTGGCGGCGGCCGCGGCGGAAAGCAGGAGGGTGGCGGTGCTCCCGTTCTCTAACATGAGCCCCGACCCGGCGGACGAGTTCTTCGCAGACGGGCTGACCGAGGAGCTGATCTCGACCGTCTCCAGGATAGACGGGGCCGAGGTGATATCAAGGACCTCGGTGATGCAGTACAAGAAGGCCCCGAAGCCCATCCGCCAGATATCGTCCGAGCTCGACGCGGGGACGGTCCTCGAGGGGAGCGTGCGGAAGGCGGGGAACAGGCTGAGGGTGACGGTGCAGATGATCGACGCCGAGAAGGACAGGCACATCTGGTCTGAAAGCTACGACAGGAACATGGACGACGTCTTCGCCATCCAGACGGACATCGCGGGGAGGGTCGCCGAAGCGCTGAAGTCGAAGATCACGAAAGAGACCCCGAAGGAGGCGGGGCTGACGGACAACGTCGAGGCATACACCGAGTTCCTCAGGGCCAAGCAGATATTCAACGACGCCGCCCCGAGCCAGCTGAAGGACGTCGCCGCCCTCCTGGAGTCTGCGATAGCGAAGGACCCGGGGTTCTCCAGGGCGTACTCGGAGCTCGCGCTTTGCTACAGGCACATGGGCTTCACCGGGAGCTATCTGGACGCCATGAAGAAGGCCGAGGCCGCGGCGAGAAAGGCGATTGAGACCGGGCCGGACACGGCAGAAGCCCACGTCGCGATGGCGGGGGTGCACCTCGCCCTAGACAAGTTCGAGGACGCCCGGACTGAGCTGGAGGCCGCGGTCAGGCTCAACCCGAACCTCGCCGACGCCTATCACTCGTTGGGAGAGGTCACAGGCGCTTTCGGCATCCTCGACGAGTCCCTGGCCGCCCAGCGCAAGGCCTACGCGCTCGACCCCGTCTCCCTGTTCTCCGGCATGATGCTCGCCGAGACCCTGAGGGTGTCCGGAAAGGTGGAGGAGGCGATGGACGTCCTCTCGAAGATGCGCAGGCTGTATCCGAACAACCTCCACGTCTCCCATGCGACTGCGTGGAGCTACATCACGAAGAAGGACTACAAGCTCGCTCGACAGATAGTCGAGGCCGCGATCAGGGAGAACCCGGAGAGCCCGGACATCCTCGAGGTGCGGTTGGACGTCGGGGTCATAGACGCGCTCGAGGGGGAGCGCGAGAAGGCCATCGAGGTGCTCAACAGCGCTCCGGCGAACGACCAGACCGTGAAGCTCGGGACGACGCTCCTCGTGAGGACCGCGCTCGGGGACCTCGACGAGGCTTTCGCCGCGCTTGACCAGCTCGCCGACATACACGCGTGGCCGTTCCTCGTGAAGTCAGACCCGTTCCTCGGGGCCCTGCACAGGGACCCGCGCTTCGCCGACTTCTGCCGGAAGGTAGGCATCCCGCCCTAGGCGGGCGTCGCCGACGACCCGGGGGCCTGGGGGACGATCTTCGCCCTCGCTCTCCTCCAGATCAGATAGGACATCGGCGCTCTCAGCGCCGCCCACAGAGACGGGACGATGAAGATGTAGAGCAGCAGCCGGAAGTCCAGCCCGACGGTGATGCCCGACGTCGTCACCTGCAGGCTCCCGCCGTTGGTCACGAACCAGAGGTACACGGCGCTAAGAAGGGCCGCTCCGCAGACGAAAGGCAGCGACACCGCCATCCCCTGGAAGAGCGCGGCGCCGACGTCCAGCACGATGAACAGCATCCCGAACTCGTAGACGAACGAGGGGACCCCCAGCGGGATGTCAGGGACGAACTTCACCAGGAACGCGCCCAGATAGTAGGGGATGACGATCCAGAGTATCACGTTGACGACCAGCGCGAAGACCGCGCCGGTGACCCTCTTGCGCGCAGGCACCGTCTGGCCGAAGGACACCTAGACGGCCCCCGGGAGCTGGACGTACTTCGTGAAGTTCAGCCCTATCGACAGGGAAACGAAGGGGACGAGGCTCATGGCGATGGTGCCGTTGACCTGGCGGTTCGTCGACGACAGGAACTGCTTCACGTCCGTCACGGTCATCACGAAGTGCAGCGCCCCCTCCCCGCCTGGCGGTATCTCGGCCTGGGCGGACCTGCAGCTCACATATGCGCTCGAGGTAGAGCAGGACATCGTGACGTTGAGCATGAGGAGCCCTCTGTTGGGGACCGTCACGTTGAAGGAGACCGTCTCGACGCCGCTGGTCACGTTGTACACGGCGATCCCGGAGACCGGCTTGTTCCCCGATGATATCTCTGACTTTATCCCGCTGTAGTCCTGGTATGCCGAGAACCCGACCGCAAGTATCGCGCCGATCACGACGAGCGCGATAAGGACGGAGATCCCTCTGAGCGCCCATATGCCGCCGGGGGTCTTCGGCTTCAACTTGGTCCACGCGCGCTCTGAGCGCTCAACGCTTGGCTGACCCAGACGTCAGCGGGCCCCCGGTCAGACCTTGCCAACTATCCTTCCCTTCTCTCCGTCCCACCAGGCCCTCCCCATCGCCTCCGCGTTGAACGACGCCCCGACCCTCCCCTTCCTGTCGACCGTGATTATCCCGGCCGTCCCCTTCCCTCTCTCGCGGGTGATGAACGCGATGGCCTTCGCGGCGGCTCGCTGCGCGTCATCGGAGCGCATGAACCCGCACGCCCTGAGCGTGAGCGCGCACCTGATTATCTCCTCCCCGGTCCCTGTTGCGCACGCCGCGCCGAGCCGCTTGTCGGCGAATATCCCGGCCCCGAGCACGGCCGAGTCTCCCACCCTCCCCGGGAGCTTCATCCACATCCCCCCTGTGCTGACGGCCGCTGCAGGGACGCCGTCCGAGCCGACGGCCACCGCGCCTACGGTCCCTCCCCCCTCGATCTTCCTCACCAGTTCGACGGCGCGCGAGTGCCGCTCCTCCTTGACGAGCGCGAGGAACCTCTTGCTCGCCGCCTGCGACGGGCGGACGCTCTCGGTCTTCATCCCGGCGAGCCTGGCGTAGTCCCTCGTCCTCTCTCCGACTATCAGCACGTGCCTGGTGTTCTCCATCACCCACCTTGCGAGCTCGACCGGGTGGTAGGTCGAAGTGACGTTCCCGACCCCTGCCCCCGCGAGTCCCTCCCCTGTCATGACAGCCGCGTCCAGCTCGGGTTCCCCCGCCGCGGTGAGGCACGCCCCCCTGCCGCAGTTGAAGAGCCCTGACTCCTCCATGGACGACACCGCCGCGATGGCCCCGTCGAGCCCCGACCCTTTCTTCATCGCGGCCAGCCCCGCCTCGACGGCCCCCGTCAGGCCGGAGAAGCGCTTGTCTCCCTCCCCGTATCTCCCGCTCCCTGCGCCGCCGTGGATGATGATCGATGGTTTCAAAGAAGCTCGCCCATCCCTGAGCCGCCGCGTATGAAAACGTTAAAATACAAAGCGTCATACGTGCAGTATGACATGCCCATGGTCAGCGTCCGCCTCTCCGACGAAGAGAAGCGGAGGCTCAAGAAGCGCGGGAGGGTGTCGGAGGTGGTCAGGGAAGCCGTCAGGATGTACCTCGACTCCGAAGACACGGCGGAGGTGTTCGAGCGCCTCGGGGAGCTTCAGGAGAAGTACAGGGTGAGCACAACCCCCGAGGAGATGGTCCGGCTCATCAGGGAGGACAGGCGCGGTGATAGTGGCAGATAGCAGCTTCATCGCCGAAGGCATCCTCGCCGACAGGAGCCTCATCCGCTCCGAGCTCATGCTCTCTCCGAGCCTGGCCGTGTACGAAGTGGCCGGCGCCGTCTGGAAGCATCAGGCGCTCCTCGGGAGGATCCGCGAAGGCGACAAGTTCCTCGCCGTCCTCTCCGACCTGCTGGCGACGCGGCGCCTCCTGACGGTCGAGCCCGACCGGGAGCTCATCATGGACGCCCACAGGATAGCCGTCCGCCACGGGGCGCACCCGAACGACGCGGTGTTCGTCGCCGTCGCGCTGAAGAGCGGGCTCGAGCTCAGGACGTTCGACGCGGCCCAGCGGAAGGTGTTCGAAGACGCAAGGTCAGGAAGGGGGGAAGGGGCATGATAAGCGTCCCCAAGGGGGTGCTGAAGCTTGCGGCCCTGAAGATGCTCTCCGAGTCGTCGCTGTCAGGCACCGACCTTGCCAAGGGGATAAGCCGCGCCACCGCCGGGGAGTGGAACCCCGGGCCCGGCTCCATCTATCTGATCCTCGCAGAGCTCCTGAAGAAAGGGCTGATCAACGAGCTCCCGAAGCGCGAGGGGAACACGCGCAGGTACATCATATCCGCGAAGGGGAAGGAGGAGCTCGCCAGGCTCGTGAGGGCGACCGAGTCAGACGTGAAGCGCCAGCTCAAGCTCCTCGCCGCCTATTCGTCCCTCGCCGGGAACCAGGGACTGAAGTCGAAGGTCCAGGCCCTCGCCGACGGGATCGGCGCCTAGACCTCGGCGCCGGGGTCAGGATGATATACCCGCCTCGCCCCTGACGCCGTCTGTTGAGGAAGGAGGTGCTCGCCGCGGTCGTGATAGCTGTCGTAGTGGTCTCGGCGGTTTCGGTCTTCGGGCTCGTGTCCGCGTTCACCCCGAGCTCGCCGAGCGGGGCGGTCACCCAAGGGTCCGTCTACCAGGTGGTCGACTCGAACCTCACCCTCGGCGGCCAGGCGGCGGGGGTCCCGTGCACGGGGCTGGACCTCGGGAGCTGCCCGACCAACGCGACGCTGACCGACGTGGAGCTGATCAGCTACGGAGGGGTCCCATACTACCTCTACTCGGAGACCCTCCCCAACGGAGGAGGGACGATAGCCGGGGGCTCCGCCCCGACTTCGGTGTACACTGTCTGGTTCACCAACTCGTCGGTCTACTGCGTCAGCCCCGCCCACCCGCTCACCAGCACCCTCGTCCAGAACCCGACCTGCCCCACGGTCCCGTACGCGCCCGTGACCATCGACGTCCCGGTGGCCACCGCCTCCACCGAGAACGCGACCCTCGGGCTCATGCTCGGGCTGTCCCTGCACGCGGGCCCCGGCGGCTCGGTGAACGTAACGGTCGACGACTACAACGTCCTCGGGACCGGGAACAACCTGACGGCTGCGAACCGCTGGCCGATACCCGGGGTCGAGATGTTCCTCTGGTCGGGGGCCGACACGTGCGGGGTCCCTGGAAACATGCCTGCAGGCTACGCGATCTTCCAGGGCAACTACAGCCTCGCCTCGTTGAACGGGGTGCAGCCGCTCACGACGTACGCCTTCCCTCTGCTCGAGTGCCCCTACGAAGCCCCCGCGACATACTACGCGTTCTACCCCCACAGCTACGCCGCACAGTCCAACCCGTTCAGCAACATAGCCGGGACGGCGCTGTACAACGTGACCGTCGACACGGCGTGCCGGTGGACCCCCGAGAACGGGTGCATCTGGTCGCTGGTCGCGCCCCAGTCCGGGTACTGGACCGGGTCGGGGACCCAGGCGAGCGCAGGGTCCGCGGTGGACGGCGGCGACTGCCCCACGACGGTGAGCGCGCCACAGCCCACCCTGAACTGCCCGCTGCTGTTCAACCCCTTCCCGCCGGGGACGTACACCGTGCTCGCGGGAGACGAGTGGGGGCAGGCGGTCGTCCTTCACTTCACAGTGAGCTCCGGCTGAGTCGCACCCTCAGGCTTTTATGCCGTATCCTGACTGGGCCGCCTGTTGTCCGCAGAGACGAAGTTCAAGGTCAACATCTATCCCTCGCCGAAGCCGAAGAAGGTCCCCAAGGCCGTGACCGACGAGCTCAAAGGGACGGCCGGCGCGAAGGCGATAGCCAGGATGAAGAAGGAGAGCATCAACTGCCCGGTCGTAGGGAAGGAGGTCGCCTTCCTCGTCTGCTTCGCCTGCCCGTCCTTCCTCCGCAGGGTGTCGGGGGTCGTCGACTGCGCGGGCGGACAGGGCCCCCCGAAAGAGTGGCTCCTCGGATAGAAAGCTCCAGGCGAAGCTCGCATGAGTGGTATCAGTCTCGTCGGTGTTCCGATTGTCGTCGTGGGGGTCGCCCTGATAGGGTACGTGTTCGCCATCAGGTCGAAGTACCACTACACGTCGCGCCTGACGTGCCCGAAGTGCAACGGCGCGTTCGACTACAAGTGGGTGCCTGGCGCCTCTTTCAGCACCTTCAGGCTGGGCCGCGACAGATACCTGAAGTGCCCAGGGTGCAGCGAGTGGTCCACGTTCGACGTCATGTCCACGAGGGTCGGAAAGGCCCAGAAAGAAGCCGCACCGGCATACTGAAGCGCGGCTCTACCCTTTGAGGAGGCCGACGGCCAGCCCTATGATGAACGTCAGCGACGAGTAGGGCAGGTATCCTGCAACCCTGTTGGCGTAGGTGGTGATTGTGGTCGACGTCGCCCCGGACTTGATCATGGCCACCAGAGGGGTGATGATCTGGCTCGGGGTGATTATCCCGACCGCGATGAGCAGGACGACGAGCACGGCGAGGGCGACCCCTATCTTGATGGCGTTCCTGATTATCACGCCTACTATGAAACCGATAACCAAGGGGACTATCGCCGCGACCAGGAACGTCGCCGAAAGGTCAGGCGGCAGGAGGGTGACCATTGTCCTGCGGGTCTTTGCGCGCCTTATGAACCTATACAGTTTACGAGGGCTCGGTTCCGGTTTTCCTGTCGTAACTGATGCCGGGTGACGAGTGGGCGAACACAGCGGACCCGGCAGACGCGCTTCTTGGTTATTTCTGGTGTCACCACAGTAGTATAATTGCAGATACTAACGCAGATTATTACAAACCGCCGAGGAGAAGCAGAGCAGGGCGACGGCCTTCACCCCTTCGAACCCTGGCGTTTCAGGGACGTGCCTGAGGAGGGCGTACCTCGTCAGCTCCTTGACGACCGACCACGACCTGTCGTCGTCCCTCTCGATGGTCCCGCTCCGCATCGGGTAGACGATCCTCTCCGCGATGTCGCGCTTCGCTTCGACGAAGTTGGCCACGTCGGGGCCGACGACGAGCAGCCTCTTGTCGGGGCCGCCTGTCATCCTCACCATCGAACTGCGGGTGTCTGGGAAGTAGCCTCGGTTCTCGATGACGTCTGGGACGTTGCCGAGAGTCGCAGGACCGAACTTCAGTTCGGAGGTGCCGTAGTCCTCGCCGAAGACGCTCAGCTCCTTTGGTGCGGACAACTGCCCTCCCTTCTCATGGTTGCTACTTTACGCATTTGAACGTGGAGTGACGCGCGACGCCCGCGCCTCTTCGGGTCCAGGGATGCAACTGGGCCTTATATATTGCATCCATATTGGTATTGTATGTTGACCAACGTCACGTTCTCGCTCCCTGAGCGCACGGTGAAGAGGCTCAGGAGGCAGGCTGCAGAGTCAGGGGGGAGGAAAGGGGCGATCTCGGAGATCGTCGACTCCGCCCTTACCGCGTACCTCGACTCCGCAGAAGAGGCGCGCAGGGGAGAGACCTTCGCGGCGAAGCGGGGAGAGGAAGTCGTGGCAGAGGCGGGCACCCTGAAGGACCTGGCCGACGCCCTGAAGAGGAAGGGGATTGACTGGAGGTCGGTGAGGATAGTCTCCAGCGAGCCGCTGGAGCCGGTGGTGCACTTCGGGCTGAGGCTCAAGCCCGCTTGAGCTCCTTCTCGGGCCTGACCCCCATACTGCGCCTTGCGCTCAGGAACGACATCCTCGGGCTCACCCACCCCCTGGTGGGGACGACGGTCGGCATCGTGGACACGGGCTTCGACGGGTTCGTCGCCGTCCCCGAGCCTGTCTTCGACGAGCTCGGCATGGACAGGCTGAGCGGTGCGACGAGCCCAGGGAAGACGGCGGACGGGAAGCCGCTCGAGCTGCGGGCGTGCCTTGGGACGGTGTATCTGCCAGCCATCGCGAGGGCGCTCGACGGCCAGGTGCTGACCGGCGCCGGGGTCGACGAGATACTGGTGGGGACGAAGCTGCTGCGGAGGCTCCGCGCCACGCTCGACTACTGCACGGGGGCCTTCAGGGTCGAGCCGTGCCGCTAGAACGCGAGCCTGTCCATCGCCGACTTCAGTTCCTTCTCGACCTTCTCGGCCTGGTCGAGCTCCGAAGCGCGGGGCCAGACCCTGCGGGCGTACTCCTGCATCGGGAGCCCCTTCTCCAGCTGGGCCGTGAGGACCCTCACCTCCGAGTCCGCCTGGCTCCGTATCATCATAACCTCCATGAGCCGCTTGTTCGCCCTCGCCCTGACCTGCCTCGCGACGTCCAGCGCCTGGTGGTAGCCCATCGAAGCCGTCCCGTCCTTCTTCCCCTGGTCCAGCCCCATCTCCGCCTTCTTCACATCCGCTAGGAGCGTCTCGTCCACCCCCAGGCCGCGCACGTCTATCCTCGGCTTCATCGCCACCAGGAGCTCCTCCGCGCTCTCCACCACCATGAACTTCCCCCCCGTCTTGGTCGCGACCTTCGACAGGGTGTCCTTGTTGATCTTCTCTCCGATGGCGATCACGTCTATGATGGCCTTCTGGGCGACCTCGTCGTTCACCACCCTCTCCGGCTTGGGGCCCACGTTGGACTTCTCGTCGGTGATCATGACGATCTTCTTTATCCGCTTGACGGGACCGTCGTTGACCGCGTAGAGCTGCTTCAGCCCCTCTTCGATGGCTATCCCCGAGGGCGTGGCGCCGCTCACCTGGATTTTGGCGAGCATGGCCGTCATCGACGCCTTCGTCTCCGCCTCAATCGGAGACAGCGGTATCACCATCTTGGTCATCTCCTCCCCTCCCTTGAGGAACATGCCCCCGGCACGCGTGGGTGCCTGGAAGGTCATGACCCCCAGCTTGCTCCCGAAGGGGAGCTGCCCCCCAGACAGGAGGTCAACTATCGTCTGCCTGACGAGGTCCATCTTCACGAAGCTGGTGCCGCGGGGGGACTTGTGGGTGTCAGCCATGCTGGAGGATGCGTCGACGGCGTAGAGGATGTCCCACAACGGCACTCACTTTGGGTGGGTTCTATTTCTGCCTGACACCGCGAAGACGCCTTTTGGCGCCACCAATAGAGGTTGGACGTCGCTTTTTTCGGTCGTATCGTCATTTTCCTGTCTGATTTTGGGAAAACACACCTGAAAACATCCGTGGGTTTGGAAAACTCCCGTCGGACTGTCCAAATAATAAATACCGGTCCCGAAGGGCCAAATTCCGAGAACGAGGG
>JAKAOG010000001.1 GCA_021823325.1 archaeon | reverse complement strand
GCGATGTAGTCGGCGCCGTAGTGCCAAGGGCCCTCTTCTATGGCGGAAGTACGACCAGGGGCGAGGGGATGGTCGAGCACCTGGATGCTGCGGTAGTCAAAGGTAAAAAGGTTGGTCGGCGCGAGGGCCCATGAAGTTCTGTACATTCTCTCTCCCCACGGAGGGCAGTCGGAGCCAGAGGGCAGGGCTGATGGCGGATGGGACGGTCTTCGAGAACGAGGACTCAGGGAGCCTCAATAACCGAGTCGCCACCGCCCCCGACGTCTGGCCTGGGGCTGAGGACGGGCCCCGATCGCCAATACAGGGCATACACGGCTACGACGGAGGCGGCGGTGGTGACTATGGCGAAGGCGAACAGGCCGGTGTTTCCCAGCCACCCCTGGATAATGCCTCCGGGGAGGGGGCCGAAGCTCCAGAGCGTGGAGTTGATCAACGAGAAGACGCCGAGGTACTCGGCCGTCCGCCCTTCCGGAGCGATCTTGCTCACCCAGCTGAGCATCGCGGGGCTCAGGAGCGCGAAACCCATGGAGTATATGATTCGCGCGGGAACGAGCTCCGGCCACGCGCCCGAAGCGACGTAGATAACCAGCGCGACCCCCACGGTCACGGTCCCATAGATGTAGCCGCGTATCTCCCCCATGGCGTCGACCTTGCTCCCGAGCTTCGTCGCCAAGAGGGCGGTAGTCCCCATCCCGGCGACCGCTATCAGGCTGACCTCGAGGTAGTTGGCGCCCAAGAAGTAAGCATAGGCCCCGATGAAGGCCGTGACCGCCCCCGTCCCAATGGCCCTGATGGAGGTGGCGAAGGAGAAGACAATCACCCCCTTCATCTCCCTGAGGGGGCGGCGGGACAGGGAGGGCTTCACCGTGCTCTCCGGGAGGGCGAAGACCAGCATCAAGAGGTCTGCCGTGATGAAGAAGCCTACGAGGTAGAAGATGGCGTCGATGCTGATGTACTCGGAGACCAGCCCGGCCGCGACCACCCCGACTATGGAGCCCAGGGCCCCCACCTGGCTGAGGAAGCCGTACCCCCGTCCGCGCTCCCCGGACGTCGTGATGTCCGCGACAAAGGCCGCAAGGGCGGTGTTCCCTATAGACAGGACGGTTTCTCCCAGCAGGAAGAAGGCGCTGATGGCGATGAAGCCCCCGAGGAACGGGATGAGGACGAAGAAGGGGAGAGAAGCCGCCTCTGAAACGATTAGGAGCAGTCGCCTCCGCCCCATCCGGTCGGAGAGCCTCCCGGCAAAGGGCCCCGTCAGGCTCGAGGCCACGTATGCCGCAGAGAATGCGGTGAGCGCGGCGGCCACCGAGACCCCGTCCTTCTCGACGACGTAGAGGACGAAGAACACGGTGAAGAGGCTCGAACGGTTGTTGGAGAGCATCTGGTAGAGCGAGAGTATCAGGAGCGTCCTTCCCCCGGACCGAGGCGAGGGAGCCGCCTGGGCGTCAGGGGCTGTGTTCGACAATCGGCGTTTCAAAAGGCGCTCCGATGTTATGCGCTTAAGGGTTCCACCGGTGAGCCGTAAAGATTCAATCAGAACGCCGCCGGTAGAGACTTGAAGGGATGGGAGCCAAGAGCGGGAAGCAGTTCCTCCAGAGGCTCGACACGACCCGCGCGAAGCGTGGTACGGCAGCCAGAAGATCACCGGCGAGACATCCAGTCATCCGGCGTACAAGGGATGGCCATGTCCATCGCCGCACTCTACGACATGAAGCTGCGGCCCGAGCTGAAGGAGGTCATGATATACGAGCCCCCTGCGCCCCACGAGCCGGTCGGGACGAGCTTCATGCATCCCAGTACCGCGGACGACCTGGCCAAGCGGACGGCCACGATGATGGCTTGGGCGAGCTACTCCGACGACAAGTTGGGGAGGACCGCAGACAGCCTCAACAGCTCGACCGTGGCTATGGCGGCGAGGACTTCTTCAGGAAGCGGAAGGGACTTCGACAGGTTTTACCAGGCGAAGATGGCGGATGCATCGATTCTCAGCGAGAAGTATCTATAGGGCCGCTGGGATTTTGAACCCAGGATTGCCAGCGCCGTAGCGCCATGGCCCCTTCTCCACGGCGGATGCGTCCCCCGGAACGAGAGGGTGGTCGAGCGACGTTGGACCCGGCAGATGCCAAAGGGTAAAAAGGGTTGGCAGCTCGCACCTCCCGTTGCGTTTCTGCGTGTTCACTCCGCGGGGCGAGGGTCATCGTGGGCCGAGGGTCGGGGTGGTGAAGGGCGAGGCCGTCCATACGGTGAAAGCGGCTGAGAGCATCTCAGAGCTCTTGCGCCAGGAGGTCGATCTCACTGACGTTCGGTTGGAGGGCGCATCATACGACGTTTCTTCCGTGGGCCTCCTAGCGCCCGTCCCCAGGCCGGGAAAGATCCTCGCGACCATAGTCAACACTCAGGCCATGCTCGGAGGAGAAGACGTCCATCTGGACAGGCCACGCGTCGACATGAAGGTCCCAAGCGCCGTGATAGGACCAGGGGACGAGATACTTGCCCCTAGGACCGGTGTGAGGCCCGAGGTCGAGCTGGCCGCGATCGTGGGGAAGAAGCTGACGAGCGCTTCCGAGCGCGAGGCTTCCGATGGCATCGCTGGATACACCGTGCTGAACGACGTGACCGCGCCCTCGGATTCGAGGGACGACGCATACGAGGCGTACAGGAGAGACAGGAGCACAGGAGCGATCAGGAAGTCGTTGATGCGCGGACCCCTCTTCCGCTCTAAGAACCACGACACGTTCTGCCCGATGGGGCCGTGGCTTGTGACTCCCGACGAGCTGGACGTCTCAAACCTCAGGATGACGACGAAGTTCGACGGCTTCATGGTGCAGGAGGGTTCGACGTCAGAGTACCTTTTCGGACCGGCGAAGATCGCGTCGTATCTGTCAGGGTTCCTTACGCTCGAACCGGGAGACGTGGTCTCATGCGGCAGCGTCGGTTGGACGAAGTCGGCCCTGGGAGACCTTGACCCGACAGAATACACCCTCCCGATGAAGGACGGCGTGCTCTCCCTGGAAGTCGAGGGGATCGGCACCCTCGCCAACCCGGTGAAGGTGCGCTAGTCTTCTAACCGAAGAGCAGTATGTATGCGCCCACCGCAGCGATGACGAAGCCTACCAGGGAGTCGTTGTACTTCGCCGGGGCCTTCGAGAGCAGCTTCGCCAAACCTTCGGAGCCGGCGAGGACGAGCAGGAGGAGCGTGAACACTGAAGCGGTCGCAAAGGTCAGAGCGGTGTCTGCCACCATCCCCACTGAGACCTGCGAGGCCAGAAGGAAGACAGGAAGTACGCTCAGGTCAGGCGAAAGGGCGCCTCCAAGGACGGCGAAGAAACCCAAACCCCTTCCGGAGGCCTTGAGCTTCGCGGCTTCCTCGGACGCCTCCCGCTCATAGTCTTCAGGTTCGTCTCTCAACAGGACCCTGAACCCATAGATGAGACCACCGACGACCATGACCGCCCCCGTCCCTACCGTGAGAAGGTCGGAAAGGGTCCTCGAGAAGTACATGCCCGCCGCCACGATCAGCAGCCCAAGCGCAAGCGAAAGCGTGACATGGCCCACCGCGGTCGCGGCCCCAAACCAGAGCGTCCTGGCTCTTGACCACGACGACCTCTGGCCCAAGATGCACAGAGTGACCCAGTGGTCGGGCGCGGACATGTGGAGCACGCCTACCGCGGCAGCGGCGACGAGAAGCGAGAACACCTGGACCATTCGAGCAGCGCCCGGGCTCCGCGGGTTGCCGATTTAATCTAACGACGGCTCCGCAAAGATTCAATTATCGTAAGCAGGAGACGCGGGGAGTAGAAACATGGGGGCAAGGAGCGGGAAGGACTTCCTCGCGAGGCTCGACTCGACCCCCCGGGAGATCTGGTACGGAGACACGAAGCTAACGGGCTCGGTATCGGGCCATCCCGCCTTCAAGGGCGTGGCGAGGTCGATCGCCGCGCTCTACGAGATGCAGCTGAAGCCAGGGATGGAGTTCATGACATATGCGTCTCCGAAGAGCGGAGACCGCGTCGGGGCGAGTTACATCCAGCCCAAGACCCGCGAGGAGCTCGTACAGAGGACGCGGATGATGAGAGCGTGGGCCGAATACTCAGGGGGGTTCATGGGAAGGACGGCTGACTACCTGAACAGCTCGCTCATGGCGATGGCAGCCGCCAACGAGTTCTTTGGCCATGAAGGGAGAGACTACGCCGGCAACGTCCAGTCCTACTATGAGTACGTCAGAGAGAACGACCTGGTCCTCACCCACACACTGATCAACCCCCAGACCAACAGGAGCGTCGGACCCTCGAAGCAGACGGACCCGTTCATCGCAGCCAGGGTCGTGGAGAAGTCCTCTGAGGGGGTGACGATCCGCGGCGCACGGATGCTCGCTACGCTCCCCATCGCAGACGAGATAATGGTGTTCCCGTCGACGGTCATCAGGTCCGGGCAGGACGACATACCGTACTCCATCGCGTTCTCGCTCCCGGTAAGCGCAAAGGGGCTGAAGTTCATCTGCAGAGAGTCGTTCTCGGACGACTCCGGTTACGACCACCCGCTCGCTTCGAGGTTCGACGAGCAAGACGCGGTGGTGGTCTTCGACGATGTCGTCGTCCCTTGGGAGAGGGTCTTCATCCTGGAAGACCCAGAGAAGGCCAACAGGGTCAACGAAGCGACTGACGCCGTCGTGTTCATGGCGCACCAGGCGATAGTAAGGGAGTGCGTCAAGGCCGAGTTCATAGCGGGGGTGCTGACCATGATAGCGGAGACGATCGGCGCTGACCAGTTCCCACAGGTGCAGGAGAAGATCGCCGACGTACTCCTCACCGCGGAGACGATGAAGGCGTTTCTCGCCGCGAGCGAAGCGAACGCGAAGGTGAACAGATGGGGAATCCTGACCCCCGACTACGTCCCAATCAACTCGGCGAGAAACCTCTGGCCGCGGGTCGCACCTTCGTTCTCTGCCGCTATCAAGCAGATAGGCGCGAGCGGGCTGATGGCCATCCCGCCTGAGGAGATATTGAACTCCCCGGCCAGGGCAGACGTCGAGAAGTACTATCAGGCGAAGCTGCTGGGAGGAGAGGAGCGGGTCGGACTGTTCAAGCTCGCGTGGGATGCGGCAGGGAGTTCTTTCGGCGGGAGGCAGGACCTGTATGAGCGATTCTTCTTCGGGGACCCGGTAAGGATGGCCAGCGCCTATTACTCCTGGTACAACAAAGAGCCCTACAAGGAGAGGGTGAAGGAGCTCCTGCACCGCAAGGACTGAGATGGCGTTGGAACGGGGGTTCGACATAGTCAAGGCGGGACACATAGAGTTCCTCGTCACAGACATGGACGAAGCGAAGAGGTTCTATGTCGACACCCTCGGGTTCGTAGTGACCGAGGCAGATAGGTCGCATCTGTATCTGAGGGGGCTCGAGGACAGGACGCACCACTCACTTGTCCTCACAAAATCGGCCTCGCCAGGAGTGGGACATTTCGCGTTCAGGGTAGCTGAGGAGAAGGGCCTGAAGGCGATCGAGGCCGTTGCGAAGGCCCACGGAGGGACAACCCGCTGGGTCGAGCCCGGCGAAGAGAAGGGCCAGGGGAAGGCTCTCTTGGTCGAGGACCAGTTCGGCTTCCCGGTCGAGTTCTACACGAAGATGGAGAAGGAGGAGTGGATGCTCCAGAAGTACCAGAACTACAGAGGCGCCAAGGTGATGCGGCTGGACCACTTCAACATAATGCTCCCAGACGCCGCCTCGGCGTTCAGATGGTACGTTGACTCACTCGGGTTCGGGTGCACCGAGGTCACCGAGACGGAAGGGAGCAAGCCTGCGCTCTGGGCAGCATGGCTACGGAGGAAGCACACGTGCCACGACATCGCGCTGACCACGGGGAAGGGCCCGCGGGTCCATCATGCAGGGTTCACAGTCTCCGACAGAAGCTCGATAATGGACGCGGCTGACCTCCTTGCTTCCAGCGGGTACCTCAAGAGCATGGAGAGAGGCCCAGGCCGCCATGGTGTCTCCAACGCCTTCTTCCTCTACCTAAGGGACCCTGACGGGAACAGGGTCGAGCTCTACACTGGAGACTACATCAGCGCGGACCCAGACTGGGTCCCCATAAGATGGAAGCTCAACGACCCCCAAAGGCAGACTTTCTGGGGGGCGCCCACGCCGGCGAGCTGGTTCAACGAGGCGATGCGCGTGAAATCCCCTCGGACCGGAAGGTTCGCCTCTGTCGCCTCGCCCAAGATCAAGGACAGGCCCGACTACCTACTGGCGGCCAAGTAGCTACCAGACGATGTCTGAAGGCGGCGCCGGGTACTCCATCTGCTCTGTCGTCGTGTACTGCTGGGCGTAGTAGACCAGCGGTTTCTTCGAGTTCATCGTCTTGGCGGAGACGACATTCCCAACGAGTATCGAGTGGTCCCCCCCGTCGTACGCTGCCCATGCCCTGCACTCCAGAGCGGCTCTGGCCCCCGCGATAACGGGAGACCCCGTGGTCCCCTTCGCGAACTTGATCCCCTCGAATCTCTCCGTGGCCTGAGTCCTCCCTGCAAACCTGTCAGAGACCGACTTCTGGTCGTCTGCAAGGAAGTTTACGGCGTATGCCTCGGCGTTCCTGAGCACGTCGTGCATCGCGGACCCCTTCGCTATCGAGACGAGCACCAGTGGGGGGTCCAGCGACACGCTGGTGAACGAGCTCACCGTCAGCCCCTTCGGTCCGTGGGAGTCTGTTGTTACGACCGTGACCCCCTGCGGGTAGATCCTCATCGCCTGCTTGAGGCCGTCCTGAACCTCTCTTTCCAACTTGCTGCAGCTCTTGAGTCGGCGCTGGTTAGTCGTTTAAAACGTTCCCCGGAAGAGAGAAGGGAGGGAACGCATGAGCCAGGCGCCACAGGGCAAGCCGAAGAGGAGCCGGATGCCGAGGGCGTTCTGGAAGAGAGCGGTCTACTCGTTAGCCCTGATAGTCGCCGTCGAGGTCGCCGGGATGGTCGGGATGCACCAGATCGAAGGGTGGAGCTACCTCGACGCCTTCTATTTCACGAGCTTCATCGCTACCGGTCAGGGCCCTCCGAGCAACCTCGTAGTCAACGACGCCGCAGGGAAGATCTTCTCGTCTGTTCTCGCGTTCGTGTCGGTAGGGACGGTGATCACCGCGCTCCTTTTCCTGTTCGGCCCCTTCCTCGGCCAGGTGATCAGGGCGGGGGAGGAGAAGGTCGGAGAGCTGGAGAAGGAGATCGAAAGGAGAGAGGGAAGACGGGAGAGCGGCTAGCTTTCTCCTTCTTCTTCCTCCGATTTGCCTGTCAGTGCGGAGATTCTCTTTGAAAGGTCGCTCAGCGCGCCCGCGTGTTGCTTCAGGTCCTCGGGCGCGGAGCTCTTGAGATCCTCCATGTAAGACACGAAGCTGTTCATCTGCGTGATCATGTCATCGGAGTTTCTGGGCCAGTGAGGACGATGGTGTTCCGCGGTGCCGCCGAACTGCGACCTTCCTTTCTCCGTCAGCTCGTACTTCCCGTCGTCCCTCTTCTTCACGATCCCCTGCTCTGACATCTCCTTCAGGAGCGGATAGATCGAGCCAGGGGTCGGACGCCACCACCCGCGCGTCATGGCTTCCACCCCGTCCATGAGCTCGACTCCGTTCTTGGGAGACGAGGAGAGCTGGTAGACCACCAGGTTGGGGAGACCCCTCTTGTTCCGCATTGCGAACCTGAATGGCCACATGCCTCATAGAGGGCCGAACGAGGTTTATAGGAATTGTGCGAATGCATATCGGAAAAACAATATACTTAAGAAGACCGGAAGCGAGGGTGGAAAGGAGGCACGAAACGCATGCAGACAACGTACGACAACGGCCGCTCGCACGGAAGGAACGTCTTCGCGTGGGTGGTCGTCACTCTGGCCGCGCTCGCGGTGCTCATGTTCGCCGCGATGGCCTTCTTTCACCCCTACACCTACACGCCTGGTATGGGATACTACCCCTACTTCGGTTGGGGATTCTTCCCGTTCGGGTTCATCTTCTTCATCGCGTTCATCTTCTTCATCTTCAGATGGGCGTTCTGGGGATGGGGAGGAGGATGGGGGCACCGGTACTCCTATCGCTACGGCTACGGCGGCGACGCGAAGGACATATTGCGTCAGAGATACGCCAGGGGAGAAATCACGAAGGAACAGTTCGACCAGATGATGAGAGACCTGGACCAGCACAGCTGATGTCCGGGCTCTTCCCGGTTTTCAGTCCGCTCGATTCGTTTAACCAGAGGCACGCATAGCCGCGCGACGATGGTCGAGATAAGGGAGGGCAGGAGGGCGGACGCCGAACAGTTCGTCTCGCTCCTGCGGTCGCTGGCCAAGTTCGAAAAGCTGCGGCCTCCGTCCAAAGCCGGGACGAAACGGATCCTCGAAGACGTCTTCGTGAAGAAGAGGGTCAATCTGTTCGTCGCCGAGGACGGGAGAAAGCTCGTCGGGTATGCTCTCTACTTCTACACGTACTCTTCGTTCCTCGCGAAGCCCACTCTCTACCTGGAGGACCTGTTTGTGCTCGAGGACCACAGGAAATCAGGGGTAGGCTTCGCCCTTTTCAGGCGGTGCGTAGACGAAGCGGTCAGCGAGGGATGCGGACGCATGGAGTGGTCGGTGCTCGCATGGAACGAGAAGGCGTTGGAGTTCTACGAGAGGCTCGGGGCAAGAAGGCTCTCTGAGTGGTACTACTATCGGCTCGATGAGAGGGCCCTGAAGCGGGTTCCCAAAAGAGCGTCATAGCGCCTATCTCCGGGCAAACCCCGGTCGGCGACGTCCTTCTCGGGTTCTCATGTTAGTGTAAAAGTTCCCTTGTTCGCAAATATATCACCAAGGCCGAGGCTCGTCTTGGGATTCGTACCTACCATGGAACGTGTCATGCTCTTCCAGGAGGCGCGCGGGGGGGACAAGTACCTGCTTGGCGGGAAGGGGTACGGACTGGTGGAGATGACTTCCCTCGGTCTGCCTGTCCCGCCTGGGTTCGTGATCACCACCGAGGTCTGTAAGCAATACTATGCATCAGGGGGAAAGATCCCCGCCGGGGTCCTGGACCAGGTCCGTGTCAAGATCGCCGAAGTAGAGCGGCTAACGGGCAAGAAGTTCGGCGGTCAAGACCGACCCCTCCTTTTCTCTGTCAGGTCTGGAGCCCCCTTCTCGATGCCCGGGATGATGGACACCGTCCTGAACCTTGGGCTGAACGACGAGACGACGGAACGCATGGCCGCCATCACAAGGAACGAGCGGTTCGCCTACGACTCCTATAGGAGGCTGATACAGATGTTCGGGAAGATAGCGATGGGGGCCGACCCCGGTCCCTTCGAGAAGGTGCTTGAAGAGAGGAAGCGCAAGTCAGGGGTGAAGATGGACATCGAACTGACCCCGGAAGACCTGAGAGGGGTGGTGAGGGAGTTCAAGGACATCGTGAGGGCGGAGACAGGTAAGGACTTCCCCCAAGACCCGTACCTCCAGCTTGAGATGGCTGTGGAAGCGGTGCTGAACTCGTGGAACAACGAAAGGGCGAAGGAGTACAGGAAGTTCTACAAGATCAGCGAGTCGCTGGGGACTGCGGTCAACATACAATCCATGGTCTTCGGGAACTTCGGCGGGACCTCAGGGTCGGGGGTGGGTTTCACCAGGAACCCTTCCACGGGAGAGGACGGGATGTTCGGCGAGTATCTTCCCAATTCGCAAGGGGAGGACGTGGTCGCCGGGATGAGGACCCCCATCGGGATCGACAAGATGGACCCGCAGGTCAGGAGCCAGCTCGAAGATGTCGCGAAGAAGCTCGAGTCATACTTCAAGGACATGCAAGACTTCGAGTTCACTGTAGAAGACGGCAAGCTCTTCATGCTCCAGACTAGGAACGGCAAGAGGACGGCGCAGGCCGCCGTCAAGATAGCCGTAGACATGTCGAAGGAGGGGCTGATTACTTCTGAGGAGTCCATCGCGAGGGTGGAACCAGAGGCGCTCGAGTCTCTTCTCCACAGGAGGCTCGACCCCGACGTCAGGGACAAGCCTCTCGCGAAGGGCCTCGACGCCTCGCCTGGAGCCGCTTCGGGTGCCGTGGTCTTCGACACAGACGAGGCAGCGAAGGTCGGCCAGAGCGAGAAGATCATCTTGGTCCGCCCGGAGACCACGCCTGAGGACATCAAGGGGATGATCGCCGCCCAGGGGGTGCTGACGATGAGGGGAGGGATGACGTCGCACGCCGCTGTCGTGGCCAGAGGCATGGGGAAGCCTGCGGTGGTGGGCTGCAGCGAGATCGAGATTGACATGGAGAAGGAGACGTTCACCACGGTCTCGGGAGAGAAGGTCTCCAAAGGAGAGGTGGTGACGATAGACGGCACCACGGGAAAGATCTACAGGGGGGAGGTGAAGATGGTCGAGCCAGAGCCGACCCCGGAGCTGACCGCGCTCCTGAAGACCGCGGACGAGGTAAGGAGGATCGGCGTCTGGGCGAACGCAGACACTCCCGAAGCGGCTCGGAAGGCGAGGGAGTTCGGAGCTGAAGGCATCGGGCTCTGCAGGACGGAGAGGATGTTCAACGCGCCGAACAGGCTCCCCATAGTGAGGGAAATGATCATGAGCAAGGACGCCGCAGCCAGGAGAGAACACCTGTACAGGCTCTTCCCGTTCCAGCTTTCTGACTTCAAGGGCATATTCGAAGCCATGGGAGGGAGGCCTGTCGTCGTCAGGCTGCTCGACCTTCCGCTCCACGAGTTCCTCCCGCCCCCCGAAGAGCTCATGCTCGACATCCAGTCGATGAAAGAGCAGGGCGCGACCCCGGCCGAGATCGAGAAGGCGGAAGTGGTCCTCGCACGGGTCAGACAGCTCGCCGAGCACAACCCCATGTTGGGGCACAGGGGGTGCAGGCTGGCGGTCACATATCCGGAGATCTATGAGATGCAGGCCAAGGCCATCCTTCAGGCGGCGATTGAGTTGCGCGAGGAGGGGAAAGAAAGGGCGAAGGTGAAGATCATGATACCGCTGGTCGCGCTTGCCGGGGAGTTCCGATACCTGAAGGGGGTGGTCGACGCGGCGGCAGACTCGCTCTTCAAGGAGCTAGGAGCTACCTTCGAGTATCAGGTGGGGACGATGATCGAGACTCCGAGGGCGGCCCTGACCGCGGGGGAGATCGCGAAGGATTCTGACTTCTTCTCATTCGGGACGAACGACCTTACCCAGACCACATTCGGGTTCAGCAGGGACGACGTCGAAGCGAAGTTCATCCCCTGGTACATCGAGACCGGGCTTCTTCACGAAAGCCCATTCGACTCGGTAGACGTCCAGGGCGTAGGAAGGCTGGTCAGGATGGCGGTGGTAGAGGGGAGGAAGAGCAAAGGGGGCCTCGAGATCGGCATCTGCGGGGAACACGGTGGAGACCCGAAGAGCATCTCCTTCTTCGCAGAAGCCGGGCTGAACTACGTCAGCTGCTCCGCGTTCAGGGTCCCGGTGGCGAGGCTCGCTGCCGCACACGCGGCCCTCACGCAGAAGACACTGTCGGTTACGGCTTAGCGCTTCTTGAAGGGAATCCAAGGCAGACAGGCGCCCTGCCCGCATGAAACTTCTCATCGGGCGGATTCTTCCAGGATTCGTCGGACCGATCCGGCATCGGCGCCGATAAAACGAGCGGCCATCGCCCGCGGCTACTTGGCGGCGAGGCCGGTAAGGAAGTCCTGGTTCTGCGAAATCAAGGAGTCCACCACACCCTCCCACCCCTTCCGGTCAGCCTTCCCTTTGGTGAGGAGACCTCGAACCGCCGCGTAGACGTCGTCCAGAGTGGCGGCGCCCATCCCTGCCCTGTCGACCACGTCTACCAGCGCGAGGTCGTTAAGCTTCAACGAATAGCCGTTCTTCGCGAGGAACGCCGCGCCTGAGACGAGGGACGTCCTCTTGTTCCCTGCGTGGAAGTACTGTCCGCTCGCCACCTTGAACATCAAGAGCGCCGCCTTGTCTGGGATGGCCTCGTCTGGGGCCGCGTTGTCCGCCCTGCCTTCGACCTCCTTGACGAGCGCCGACATCTTCTTGCCGTCGGACTCGGAGTAGGAGTGGGCCTCACTGGACAAGGCTACCACGGCCTCGTTGACGTGCACGAGCGCGTCAAAGTCCAGGTGATGTACGGTCTTCTTCGCCACGGCCGGTTTAGTTATCTGGTCTCTTTTAACTGATTGAGAGCGGCTCGAACTGCCCTCGAAGAGCTCAACAGGAAATGGGGCCGGTGGGATTTGAACCCACGATCGCCAGCGCCCCAGGCTCACCGTGAATCTTATTCACACTGGTATGCTGGACCAAGCTACACTACGGCCCCGCAAGTGCGGGCCGACGCCGGAGTCGGTTTAAAGGTTCGTCGGCTCGATGCCGGTCACCCAGCGGGTATCTTCAGGTGTTCAAGGATCTTCGAATAGGAGTAGTCGTCGAGTCCGACCTTGTACCTGGAAAGGAGCCCCTTGATGGCGTCGGTGTCTCTCACCCCCAGGGCCCTCCTAAGCGCAGGGGAGAGCGCGCCTCCGATGAGAATATGCTGGGCCGCCGTGGTCACGTTCTTCGGCCTTCTGGCTCGGCTTCCCGACTCGAAGTCGATTATCCACACCCGTCCGCCGGCCATGACCGCGTGCTTCCTGAGGTCGCTGAGCTGCCCGTGGTCTACCCCCATTATGTCCAGCGTCCTGCACTGGTTCAACAGCGAATGGACCACCGATCGGACTTCGTCTCTTTTCCCTTGGCCGCCGAGGCCGCGCAGCCAGTCGGCGAGCTCCTGAGTCTCGAGCAACTCCATCAGCATGAAGTCTTTGGTGCAGGCCACGGCCCTGGGCCCTACCCCCATCTTGTTCACCAACCCGGTGAGCTTGAACTCTTCTTCCATGCTGGGGCGGTTAGCATCCGTCCTCCTGACCTTCAGTGCGTACATCTCGCCCCCTTTCCTTGCCTTCACTACGACGCCTACGGTCCCTATGCCCAGGATGCCCAACCTTCCAAGTTTCGACTTGCCTTCGAAGACCACCTCGTCGACGCCTAGGCGGCGGAGCTGTTTGATCCTCGACCTCGCCTCCTTCAAAGATATCCTGGGGTAGGTCAGAACCTGGATGTACGGCGTCTTGGTGAGCAGGCCTAGGCTAGCTCGTTCCGAAGGCGTCGGTGGAGATCTCCCTGATTCCATCTTGCAACCATCTCGAGGCCGCCGCGGCCCGCTTCAGCGGCTTTCCTGACAGCACTCTCGCGCTCTTCTTCATCCCAGCTTCGAGCTCCCTCGATGCGCCGACAGACCCAGCCCTCCCTCCGACGAGGTCCGAGATGGCGGCTGCAAGCTCCGTATGTTCTCTGGGCACGAGCATCCTCGCGCGGGCGTCGTCGTCTACCCATACGAGGCGGGACACCTTGGCGTTGGAGGACAAGAACGACTCCAAGTCTTTCTTCCTGTCGACGGTCGGTCCGATCCTCTGCTCCAGCGCGGGAAGGGAGTCGAACTCGGGGATCATCAGTATCGCGCTCTTCCCCCTGTTGTCTGACGCGGCCATGGACCTGGCGATGACGAACCCCCTCAACTCCAGGTTCCTGACGACGTGCTTGGTCGTCCTCCTGAGCTCCCCCCAGAGCGTGTCTTCGCTGAGCGTGACATGCGAGAACACCACCGCGATGACGTCCCCCATCAGAGCGACCCGAGTCTTCCCTGTCATCTTCTGAAAGGAGGCCAGGGCCGGGTCACTTAGAAACCCTCTGCAGGCGAACACCATCCGACCGAGGCTCTCTCCGGACACGGCTATGCCGAGGTCTCTGCCTTCATCGACAGGATCGGGGAGGGTGAACGGCCTGGACTCGGGTAGCTTGTATTCGGCGAACCACGCCAGGACCTCGCGGAACCCTCCAAGTTTCATGACAAGGACCTCCGCCGCGTACCCGCTGAACCCCCTTCTCTGGATCTCTGCCCCGTATACCCCGACCGCGTTCATGAACGTCTTCAGAAGTCTCACCTGAGTCTTTTGCTCTTCCGGGAGCCTTCTCACCAGGTCCACGTGGAACGGGGACCTGTCCGCCGCGCTCTTCCACTCTCCTTTCTTTACGTCGAAGCATGGGACGATGTTGACCTTGATGCCGTCCACCGTGGCTTCCGTGTATGGGTGCTGGGCGTACATCTTCCCCCTGGGGAACCCCCGGGTCGCCTTCGCTCCTATCTGAAGGCCCGCCTTCTCGAAAACTTCGGGAGGGGTCGCCGGGTCGAACTTCACGAATATGTCCAGGTCGACGTGCTTTGGGACCCAGGTCCCTTTCGCGAAGGACCCGCCTAGGAGAGCCCCCCTGGTCTCTGGATAGCGTGAAGCCGCTTTCATCGTCTTAGCCAAAGTCGACTCCGCGACCCCGACGACCTTCGCCGTTTCTGCCGGCGTCGGGGTGACCAGCCGCGCGGCTCTGGCGATCACGTCTTCTGTGTTCGTCAAGTCAGCGGATACGCTCCTGCGTCGCTGTATATGGGCCCGGACGGGGTGAGCCGGCTCGACTTCAGCTTGAACTCGTTGATGCCTGCCTCCCCGAAAACGCGGTCAGAGTTGTCCCGGACCAGCTCCTGCAACCCTCTGATGTTCGCTGCCGAGCGGACCCGCGCCACGGTGACATGGGGCTGGAAGGGCCTCTCGTCACGTTCGCCGATTCCAGCGAGCGAATCTACGATGGCCTGTGCGGCCGCGACGAGCCCCTCCCGTCCCCGCGCCGCTCCCGCCCAGACAACCCTGGGGCGGGAGAGTTCTGGGAACGCCCCCACACCTTTGACCTCCACGCGGATTGCCGGTAGGCGAAGCCGCCTGAGCCTCGAGTCGGCCTCCCGAGCCTCGGCGTCGGTTATCTCTCCGAGGAACTTCACGGTGAAGTGCAGGTTCTCCCTCTCGACTACCTTCAGGTCCGCTCCGACGGAGGAGACCTGGCCTAGGAACGACGACAACGAGTCCAGGACCAGAGGCGGGAGTTCCATAGCGACAAAGGCGCGCAACGTCATTCCGTAGGCCATGGTTGCTTTAAATTCGATATCGGTCGGGCGAAGGGTGAACAGGTTGACCCTCATAGTAGCCATAACGGGGATGCCCGGGGCCGGCAAGTCGACGGCCACCTCTGCCCTCGTGAAGGTAGGGTGGAAGCGGGTGGTCATGGGGGACGTGATCCGCGCGGAGACCACCAGGCGAGGACTGGAGCCGAGCGCAAAGAACACAGGCGACGTCATGAGGGCCCTCAGAAAGGAGCGTGGCCCAGCAGCGGTGGCGGAGCTCTGCCTTGACGAGATCAAGAGGACCGGGGCGGAGAAGGTCGTAGTGGACGGAATCAGGTCGATGGATGAGGTCGGCGCGTTCAGGAAACAGGCCAAGGTGCTTCTGGTCGCCGTCCATGCATCGCCTTCCAGGCGCTTCGAGCTTCTCAAAGAGAGAGGGAGGAGCGACGACCCTCTGAGCTACGAGATGTTCGCGGCGAGGGACAGGAGGGAACTGGATGTCGGAATAGGCGAATCGATCGCGCTCGCCGATGAGACGGTTTCGAACCAGCGCGCCACTCCAGAAGGTCTCGCTTCAGATCTGCTGAAGGTCGTCGGGCACTGGGAGAGCGTTGTCACGTCCTGACCTTGAGGTGAGGATGGTACTGGAAGCCACGGTGTCCCCCTCAGAGGACCCGCTCAAAGTGGCGGCCGCGATCGGGAACATCGCCGGGATGGACGCAGGCGCGGTCTCGATCGGAAGCCGCTCGGCGAGGCTCGTGACCACCGAGATGAAGGCCGTAGAGCACGTCAGAGACCAGCTCAGAGACAGGCGCGTCCGCTCCGCCGCCCGGCGCCAGCTGCTTGTCAACAGCTCAGGGCTCTCCACTTCGCTCATGCTCAACAGGCAGGCTGCGGCGGCAGGAGTGGTGGCCGTATGCTCGGCCGAAGGCGAGTCCCCCCTGGGCCCTGTCTATCTCACGCTGTCTTCGCGGAGACTGAGCGCCGCCATCGACTGGCTGACTCCTATCCAGGCGAAGGACTGACTTCGAGCGTAAGCCCGTCAAACGCCGCCACGGTTTCAGGGAAGACTTTGCGGGCTTCTCTGACGAGAGGACCCGTCTCGACGTAACGCGCGCTGAAGTGGGTCAGGGCGAGCTTTCTCACCTTCGCCCTTTTCGCGACCGCCGCTGCTTCGACGCTCGTGCTGTGCTTACGCTCCTTAGCCTTGGCGGCGTCCGAAGCCCTGAAGGTCGAGTCGAAGATGAGGAGGTCGCACCCCCTGAAGAACCGGACGAGGGACGGAGAGGGGCGTGTGTCTCCCGAATAGCCTATCTTGACGCCCCGGCGCCTCGGCCCGGTCACTTCTGACGGCGACACCCTCCTGTCGCCGACTTTGACGCTTCGACCCTTCTGGAGGGTCGACCACAGCTTTCCTTCGGGTACCCGCAGCGCCCGGGCGCGGTCAGGATGGAACACCCCTGACCGGGGGCCCTCTTCGACGACGTACGAAAAGGCGTCGACGGAGTGCGTCGCCCTCGCCGCCCTTATCCTGAAGTCACGGTACCTGAGGACCACCCCGGGCCTGGCTGGGACGAACCTGATGGGGAACGTCAGGCCGACGTTGAGGAGATCAGACGTAACGTCCAGCCACTTCAGGAGCTTTGCAGGGGCGACCATGTCCACAGGCTTCTTCCGCCCCGCCATGCTCATGGTCTGCAGAAGTCCGAGGAGGCCGCTGACATGGTCTCCGTGAAGGTGGGTGACGAGCACTGTCAGGTCCTTCCCCAGTCCCACCGACTCCTCCAGTATCTGCCGCTGGACTCCCTCGCCGCAGTCCATCAGTATGACGTGGCCCTCTCTCCTGACGACGATCGCCGGGAGACCTCTGTCTCTGGTGGGAGCAGCCGAGCTCGTGCCGAGGAACGTCACTCTGACCTTAGCAGCCAAGACTACTTTCTCCTGAGAACCGATATTGTCCTCGTCAGGAGCTTATGAACGTGAAGGTGATGCTCTTCGAGCAGGTCGAAGCCGCGGACCTGGTCTACGCCGACCTCCTTCTGATGCATGAGAACAAGGCTTGAACCCGGCCTCATGGACGCTTTCACCGCGGGGAGGAAGCGGTCTAGGAGCTCCCTGGTCTTCAGTCCTCTGGTGCTCGAAGCTCTCCCGTATGGGACGTCGGTGGCTACGGCGTCCAGACGGGCCAACGGCATGTACGTCGAGTCACCGCGGACTACGCCGAGCCACTCCTGACCGAAGTGCTTCATGTTGGAGATGCACCCTTTGACCATCGACCCGGCCTGGTCCAGCGCAACCACCCTCGCCCCCACCATCGAAGCTTCGATGGTGATGCTCCCGGTCCCTGCGAAGGGGTCCAGGAACACCTCTCCTGACTTGCACCCGGTCATGTTCACCAGCGCACGGGAGAGCTTGGGGAAGATAGCGGCAGGATGGAAGAAGGCGCGCTTCCGTGGTCTCCTCAGAGACCACCCCTGCACCATCGTCCCAGGAGAGGTGACCGCCAGGTACTCCTCGCCTGCCCGGACGAGGGTCAGCTCTACCTCGGGGTTCCTCAGGTCGACCTGCGCGTCTATCCCTCTAAGGTACTTCTCCGGGTCAGGAGGAGGGAGGCCATCGACGAGGTCGAACGCCCTGAACCTGACCCTCTTGCCCTCCATCATGGGTGCCGCCTCTTCTGGACCTGCGACAGCCACGCCTACCCTTCGAGAGAACGCGATCCTGCTTCCGATCAGGAATGGGTCAGCGCGGGAGTCGGCGAGAAGGAGCCTCGGCACCGGTGAGCTGAACTTCGACTCCTCGTCGTAGGCGGCGAAAAGAGATCGCGCCTCCGCCGCTGGTATCGTCGTACCTTCGCCTGACAGCAGCGCGAGCGCTTTATTCTTCAAGTGTCCTAAGGTGCGAAGCGATCGCCCCCGACACGTCTACGAGGCTGTTCTTCCCCGGGACGGTGTTGGTAGAGACTACGGCATCCACTGACGCCCTTTCCATCGCGTCGAGAGCATTGCCTACGAACAGGCCGTGGACGCACAGCGCTATGGCCCGTCGCGCGCCCTGTTTCATGACCGTCTCTGCCGCGGCCTTCACTGTCCCGCCGGTGCTGATGATGTCGTCCACGATCACGACTTCCTTTCCCTCCACCTCGAGCTTGGACTCCTTGATGGTCACCTCGCCGCTTGTCCGATCCCTGGTCTTGGAAAGTTTGAGGAACGGAGCACCGTAAAGCTGGGCGAACGCTTCAGTCCTCTTGGACCCCCCGAAGTCAGGGGAGATCACGACGGCGTCCTTCAGATGCAGGTTCTCCCTGGCGTATTCTACGATGCTGGGGATGGCCGAGACGCTGTATGTGGGGATCGAGAAGAGCGCCAGCCCCTCGGCAGAGTGGATGTCCACCGTGACCAGCCTCCTCACTCCGACAGATCTCATCAGGTGGGCCACGATGCCCAGTGAGACTCCCTCTCCAGGGAGGAATTCCTTGTCCTGCCTTGCGTAGGCGAGATAAGGGACCACGGCCGTGACCTTGGCACCCTCCTCGCTCAGGTGATGAGACGCCAGAAGCAGCTGGAACAGGTGCTGGTCTACGGGCTGATAGGTGGACTGTACAAGATAGATGCTCCTGCCGGAGACCTTGTCATTGAGGGTGAACTTCGACTCCCCATCGGGGAAGACCCTGAACTCTCCGTTGAGCATTGGGAGGCCGAGCTTTTCAGCGACAGACCGTCCCAGCTCCTCAGAAGCCGGGCCCGCCAGGACCAGCTTTTCGGCCACTTGATGCTCGAGTTTTGCTCCGCTCTCAACGGTATATAACGAGTTGCGGCCGGCGGCCAGTGGACAGAAACCGTTAAGGGGACGCCGCGGACGGTGGGTCCGAAACCTTTGGATCAGATGTGCCCCGAATGTCACACTGGGATAATGCTGTACGACGCTCCGACCAAGAGGTTCGGTTGCAAGAGCTGCGGAGCCTTTCTCACAAGAGACCAGCTCTCCGACGCGAGGTGGAAGTCCAAGACGCCCGAGGACGACGAGAGGCGAAAGCGGTCGCGCCAGCAGGCAGACTACCTCGAATGGTGGCTCAGCGGTAACAAAGAGAAGTAGACGGGTCAGAGCTCGTGGGCCGAACGCCCAGCGGAGCCTACGAATGTCAGTAGATCTTCATTTCTGCGAACTTTCTCGCGCACGCCCGCATCTGAGGGGTCGTGTAGAGAGTCTCGAGCTCACTCGGCGTGACCCACCGATAGTCTGAGGACTCCTCGTTCAAGACCACCCTTCCGCGGGTAGGTTTTGCAAGGTAGTCAACGACCACCACCTGGCTCCCATGGGGGAGACCCGGGAGCTTCTTTCGTCCCCTGCCGAAGTAGGTCACGACGTCGAACAGCCCTTCGCTCTCCACCACCAGCCCCACCTCTTCTCTCGTCTCTCTGAGAGCGGCATCCATGGGGGACTCCCCCACTTCGACCCTCCCGCCGGGGAACGCCCACATCCCCACGTTCGGGTCCCTCGCCCTCTTCACCACGAGCATCTTCCCTCGCCTGTGAACTACGGTCCCCGCGCCCAGCACGATGCCCTGGTATCCTGGCACATGGTCGCGAGCCCGAGACTCGTTTTAAGGCCTGTCTGAAAAGCCTAGGACGTTGGTAAGGGTCGAAATGCTGACTGTCGGCAAAGAGCTCCTGATCGGGAGGACGATGAACTCGAATGCCTTCTGGGTAGGTAAGAGGCTCGCCCTCATGGGCTCGATGATCAAAGAGATCACGACCGTGGACGACGACCTGGGCGAGATCGGCGGAGCCCTCCAGGGTGTGCTGAAGCGGTCCCCTGAATTCCTCGTGGTCGTCGGGGGGCTAGGACCTACACCTGACGATATGACGCTCCGAGGGATCGGGGGCGCGCTCGGCCTGGGGCTGCGGAGGAACAAACTCGCTCTTGCTTTGATCAAAGAGTATTACGCGAAGCGTGGGATGGCCGCTGTGGAGCTCACCAAAGCCAGGCTCAAGATGTCCATTCTCCCTTCGGGCGCCACTCCGCTCAGAAACGAAACAGGGACGGCGCCTGGGGTGAGGCTTAGCGTCAGGGGGACCGTGATCTTCTGCCTCCCCGGGGTCCCATCTGAGATGCGGAGGATGTTCAGAGAGTCGGTAGAGCCAGAGATAAGGTCGAAGGTAGGCGACGTTCACAGGTGTTATGTCAGGATGAAGCTCGAAGGGGTCCTCGAATCATCCCTGGCCCCGACGCTCTCTAGCGAGCTCAAAAGGCACCCCGAGGCATACATCAAGTCACACCCTAGAGGGATGAGAGGCGGGGTCTCAAGGATTGAGCTCGACGTCGCTGTGGCCGGGACGGATCGGGAGAAAGTGGACGCCGAGGGGATGGCGATAGCAAGAGAGATGTCATACGCGGTGGCGGGGATGGGCGGGAGAGCAGCAGTGGTTAGCGGATTGAAGGGGGAAGACATCTGATGGACTTGACATTCGTCACCGGGACAGCCGGGTCGGGGAAGTCCCTCCTTACGAACGCGCTGAAGAACTGGTACGTCAACAGGGGGGAGGACGCGATAGCCGTCAACCTCGACCCCGGCGTGGTGGACCTCCCTTACGAGCCTGACGTTGACATCAGGGAAAAGATCCAGCTTCAAGACGTCATGGAGGACTACGGCCTAGGTCCGAACGGCGCTCTGATCCTCGCAGCTGACCTCACGGCGACTAAGATAGGCGAGGTTCAGGACGAGATCGACTCCTACAAGGCGGAGAACGTTATCGTTGACACGCCGGGGCAGACCGAGCTGTTCGCGTTCAGGGAGAGCGGCGAGTTCATCGTAAGGGAGACGAAGGCCGATTCGAAGCTGCTACTCTTCCTCCTCGACCCGCTCCTTGCCAATACCCCGTCCAACTTCCTTTCGCTCGCTCTGCTGTCGGCTTCGGTGGGGCTGCGGCTCAACGTGCCGAAGATCACCGTGCTCACGAAGAGAGACATAGCCAGGGACGGGGTCAAACGGATATCCGAGTGGAGCAGAGACACCAAGCTCTTCGAAGACGCCCTCGCTGGGACAAAGGACGGGGAACAGTATTCTCTGTATTCGGAGCTGTTCAGGAGCATCCGAAGGCTCTCCTTCGGCGCGGACCTCTACCCGGTCTCTTCCACCACCCAGGAGGGGATGATAGCCCTCATCGGAGAGATGACCCGCATAGCGCGGGGTGGCGAAGAGTTCACCGACTAGCGTCAGAGACCAGCAAGGAACGCCTGGACGACCCTCGCCAGCGCCTCCGGCTTCTCCAGGGGGAGCATGTGCCCGGAGTCCTTCACAAAATACAGCTCCGAACCCGGGATGTTGGCGGCGAGATAGTGGGACCACTTCGGAGGTGTCATCCTGTCCTTGTCACCGCACACCACGAGCGTCTTGGCGGCAATCGACGCCAGGTCGCCCCTGACATCGAAACCCTGGCAAGCGAGATAGTCGTTCAGGAAGACAGGGAGGTTGGAGACCGAGAGGGCCGTCCTGGCTTCGCGCCCCAGACCAAGGTCGATGGAGTTGAAGCTCCAGGGGGTAATGATGTTCTCGATGGCCCGCATGGGATTGTCAGAGAGCCCCTCTATGAGCTTCGTGTCCACCCCAAGCCTGGCACCGGTGCTTGCGAGTATCAGCCCCCCCAGCGCGTCGGGGTGGCGTATGGCCAAGGTCAGCGCCACCGCGCCTCCCATCGAGTGGCCGCAGACCGCAGGAGAGCGGAGACCGCTTTCGGCTATCAGCGAACGGAGCGCTTCCGCGTATTCCACGACGGTCTTGCATGTGATCTCCCCCTCAGGGTGTCCCGGCAGGTTGACGGCCACTGCCGTAGAGTCCCCCGATAGGAAATGAAGGGTCCGGCCCCAGAGCAGGCTGTTTCCCCCGGCGCCGTGGACGAAGACGACGTCATGCGGTGCCCCGTGGGTGACGCTGCCGAGCACGGGCGGACGGCCCGGGTGGGCGATTTAACGCTGATGGGGACAAACCTAAAACACGAGCCCCTGGCGGCGGACATGGGCAGACTTGTCTGGTAAGGCTGACGCCCTTAGGAAGATGCTCGGAGGAAAGGAGATACTGGTCGCCCCCGGAGTGTTCAGTCCGGCGGTAGCCAAGCTCGCGGAGAAGGCCGGGTTCAAGGCACTCTATTTTTCTGGCGCAGGGTTTTCTAGCCTGCTCGCGCTCCCTGACTTGGGTATCACGACCCTGGGAGAGGTATCAGAGGCGACCAGGCAGATCACCTCGCAGGTAGACGTCCCGCTGATCGTAGACGCAGACACAGGCTTCGGTGAGGCGCTCAACGTCGCCAGGACGGTCCATGAGTTGAAGGCTTCCGGAGCCGCAGCCCTGCACATCGAAGACCAGGTCCTCCCGAAGAAGTGCGGGCACCTGGAGGGGAAGGAGCTGGTCGGACCCGACGAGATGGTGAAGAAGCTTGTATCCGCCAAGGAAGCGGCGAAGAAGGAGCTGCTCGTCATCGCCAGGACCGACGCGAGGTCGGTGGAAGGGCTGGACGGGGCGCTCGAAAGGGCGAAGTCGTACGCCCGGGCCGGAGCGGATGTCTTGTTCCCGGAGGCGCTGGAGAGCCGCGAAGAGTTCGTCGAGTTCAGGAAGAAGGTAAAGCTCCCCCTGATGGCGAACATGACGGAATTCGGGAAGACCCCTTACATCTCCGCTGGGGAGTTCGAGGAGATGGGATACAACCTCGTCATCTTCCCGGTCACCGCTTTCAGGGCCATGATGAAGACCGTCAAGGAGACGTTCAAGAGGTTGAAGGAGGAAGGAACCCAGAAGGGGATGGTCGGCTCCCTGATGACGCGGAAGGAGTTCTACGACCTTATCGACTATTACAAGTATGAAGAAGCGGATGGGAAGGCGTTGAAAGCGGCAAAGAAACTGCTGGAGGGGACCGGATGAGCGAAGGGCAGGGGATCCTACGCGCCCCCAAGGGACTGGCCGGGTTGTCCGTCGCGGACACCAAGATATCGAAGAGCGGGTCAGACGGGTCCCTCGTCTACCGCGGGTATCCCATCTCAGAACTCGCGGCGAATGCCACTTTCGAGGAGACAGCGTATCTCGTCCTGAACGGACGCCTCCCGACCAGGGGACAGCTCGGGGAGTTCTCCGAGGGTCTCGCCAGCCGGGCGAGAGTGGACGCGAGGGTGTTCGCCATAATGAAGGGACTGGGCAGGCGCGCCCATCCCATCGACGTCATCAGGACGGCAGTGTCTTCCCTTGGGAGCATCGACAGGGAGGAAGCGCCTGGCGACGAGGAGGCGTCAATAGAGGCGAAGATGTCAGTGCTCGCGGCCAACAGCCACAGGGTCCCGCTCGGTGAGAGGCCGAGGCTGCCGAGGGACGAGCGGGGTTTCGCGTCGAACCTGCTCCAGATGCTGACGAAGAGAGAGGCGAGCGACTTCGAGAGATGGGTGTTCGAGCGGGTTCTGATCTTCTACATGGAGCACGACCTGAACGCGTCGTCGTTCACGGTGAGGGTGGTGGCGTCGACTCTGGCCGATCCCTACGCAGCTGCCTCGGCCGGGCTTTCGTCGCTGAAGGGCCCTCTGCACGGCGGGGCAAACGAAGCGGCGATGGAGATGCTGCTGGAGGTCAAAGACGCCGCGAACGCGGGAGCATACCTTGACAGGAAGTTCAGGGAAGGCAAGAAGCTCATGGGCTTCGGGCACAGAGTGTACAAGGCGTTCGACCCCAGGGCGAGGCTCTGCAAGGTGTATCTGAAACAGATGGCAGACGAAAGCGGAGACCCGCGGCTCTACGAGCTTTGCGACGCCGTGGAAAGGGAGATGTGGGAGAAGAAGAAGATCCCGCCCAACCTCGACTATTACGCCGCGCCCATCTTCTATCTGCTCGGCATCGAAGTCCCGCTTTACACCCCGATATTCGCGGCGAGCAGGATCTTCGGTTGGATGGCGCACTACAACGAACAGACGGAGGAGAACAAGCTCATCAGACCGGACTCGGTCTACATCGGCCCATCCGGGCTGAAGTACCAGCCCCTCGGGAAGAGAAGCGGCTAAGACGAGAGCTTCGCAGCCGCGGCCTCGACCGTCATGTCTCCGTCGAGGACCCTTTCCGCGAGCCTGTCGGCCCCCTTCTCAGAGACCGATGCGAACCTCGCCATGGCCGCCCCCCTCGCCGTTTCGACTATCATGCCGCGGACGCTCCTCAGCTTCACAGACCTGTCTCCTGAGCCTAGCTTGGCCCTGACGGCGTCGACCGCGCCCACGAGCTTTTCGATCCCTTCCCCAGTAAGGGCAGAGGCCTTCAGGACCGGGGGCGAGCGCTTCGCGCCCCTGAAGAGCGACAGTATGCTGACCACCATCGGGTCGGCTCCTTCGAGATCTGACTTGTTCACGACGTAGACGTCTCCTATCTCCATGAGCCCCGCCTTGGACACCTGGATGTCGTCCCCGAGCCCCGGCATGAGCACCACCAAGACGGCGTGCGAAACCCCCACGACCTCTATGTCTGACTGCCCGATCCCGACGGTCTCGAGTATGACCATGTCGAAACCCGCGGCGTCCATGAGCCTTATCGTCTGAGTCGCCGCTCTGGAGAGTCCTCCAGACCATCCTCTGGAAGCCATGCTCCTGATGAAGACCTTCCTGTCAGCGGAGTGGGACATCATGCGGACGCGGTCTCCGAGCAGCGCGCCCCCTGTCAGAGGGCTGGTCGGGTCGACGGCGATCACGCCGACCTTCAGCCCTTCCTTCCTGTAGGAGCCGATGAGCGCGTCCACGAGGCTGCTCTTTCCTGTCCCGGGTGGGCCCGTCACGCCGAGGACGAAGGCCCTCCCGGGCGGACCGAAGCGTCTGAGGAGCGCAGCGGCCCTCCCCGGGTCGTTCTCCGCGAGCGTGATCCCTTTGGCGAGCGCTGCCCTGTCTCCCTTCCTGATGCCTGACGCGAGCTTCGCGAGCTGCAATGCCATGAGAGGCGTCAGGGGCGCCCCTTTTATCGGTTGGAAGGGATTCTTTATCTTTCAGGGGAAGCAGCCGGGCTCCAATGCTGAGGACGGGCCGCGATCCCTACTGGAAGAAGAAGGCGAAGTCGACCGTCGAGTCGAGGGCGAAGAAAGGGACGCTCTATGATGGCAGGGCTCTGGAACAGGTGAGAAGGGGCCTCAAACAGTGGCAGGACACCGTCTACAGAGACTGGAGGGCTCTGTCTTCTGAGGAAGAGAGAGACTATCAGACCGCCTCTGGGATCCCGCTGAAGCAGATCTACACCCCCGAGGACGTCTCCAACGCAGAGTATTCGGCTCAGGGGTATCCCGGGGTCTTCCCCTATCTCAGGGGGGTCTACCCGGACATGTACAGGGGGAGGAAGTGGACAATGAGGATGTTCTCAGGGTTCGGGACCCCCGAGGACACCAACAGGAGGCTGAAGCTCCTCCTGGAGCACGGAGAGACGGGGCTCAGCGTGGCCTTCGACATGCCCACCCTGTACGGCTACGACTGCGACCACGAGCGGGCTCACGGAGAGGTCGGGAGGTGCGGGGTTAACGTATCTTCCTTGAAGGACATGGAAGTGATCTTCGACGGCATCCCGCTTGACAAAGTGAGCACCTCGATGACAATCAACGCGCCGGCGACCGTACTGACGTGCATGTACGCCGGAGTCGCGAAGAGGCGGGGGATCCCCATCTCGAAGCTCAGGGGGACGGTCCAGGCCGACATGCTGAAGGAGTACATAGCCCAGAAGGAATGGGCATACCCGCCAGAGGCGCACCTCAGGCTCGTCAGGGACCTCATGGTGTTCTCGACCAAGGAGATGCCGCTGTGGAACTACATCAGCATAAGCGGATACCACATCAGAGAGGCAGGGTCGAGCGCCATACAGGAGCTCGCTTTCACGCTCGCCGACGGCTTCGGATACGTGGAGCTCGGCATGGAAGCGGGACTGAAGGCAGAACAGTTCGCGCCGAGGCTCAGCTTCTTCTTCAACTCCACTATGGACTTCTTCGAAGAGATAGCGAAGTTCAGGGCGGCGAGGAGGATATGGGCAACGGTCCTCAGAGAGAAGTACGGGGTGAAAGACAAGAGGAGCCTCCTCATGCGGTTCCACACCCAGACCTCGGGGGCATCTCTCACGTGGCAGCAGCCGTTGAACAACGTGGTGAGGACAGCGATCGAAGCCCTCGCCGCGGTCTTGGGAGGAACCCAGTCCCTGCACACGAATTCGTACGACGAAGCCTGGGCCCTGCCCACGGAACAGGCGGTCGAGGTCGCTCTGAGGACCCAGCAGATAATCGCCGAGGAGACGGGGACAGCCAACGTCATCGACCCGCTCGGCGGATCTTACTACGTCGAGTGGCTGACCGACCAGATGGAAGAAGAGGCATACAAGTACTTCGACAGAATCGAGTCGTCCGGCGGTCTGCTGAAGGCGATAAAGTCCGGATACCTTCAGAGGGAGATCGCGGAGAACTCCTACCGGCTCTCCAAGCGGGTCGAGGAGGACGAAGACTCGGTGGTGGGGGTGAACAAGTATGCGAAGGTCGAGAAAGAGCCGATCGAGACCCTGAAGATAGACTTCAGGGCTCAGAAAAGCCAGCTAAAGCGGCTCGCCGCAGTGAAGAAGGCGAGAGACGGAACAAAAGTGAAGTCCGCCCTGGCCAAGATGGAGAAGGCATTCGAAAGCGAGGACGCGAACTCGATCTACCCCATGCTGGACGCGGTCGCCCAGTACGCGACGCTCGGCGAGATAATGGGCGTCGGCCGAAAGGTCTGGGGGGGCTACAAAGAGCCCATGCTCCTGTAGAAGGCGCTTCTTGCGGCACCGGCCGTCTCCAGCCAGCAAAGGTTTTGAAGCCGCCCGGGCTCGCTCTCGTTCGAGCTTGAAGAAAGAGGCAGTCCAGAGGAGGATCAGGGTGCTGGTCGCCAAGCCAGGGCTCGACGGCCATGACAGGGGCGTGCTTGTCCTCGCAAGGGCGTTCAGAGACTCAGGGATGGAAGTGATCTATAGCGGGCTCCTCCCTTCGCCTGACCAGGTCGCCCAGATGGCCATAGACGAGGACGTTGACGTCGTAGCTCTTTCACTCCTCAACGGGGCACACATGACAGCGTTCCCACGGGTGAAGAGGCTCCTTGACAAGCTGGGCGGAAACGACATTGTCGTCGTCGGAGGCGGGATCATCCCTGAGGAGGACAAGCCCAAGCTCCTGAAGTTAGGGATAACCGGCTTATACGGTCCAGGGAGCTCGTTCGAAGAGATCGTGGAACACGTAAGAGCCCGCGTCAGCAAGGAGAGGTGGAAGGCGTAACCATGCCGGAGCAGGACGAATTCATGAACCTGTCCAAGATGAACTTCGACGTGTCGGAGGAGCAGACCCTCATCCTGGAACAGGTGGACAGGGCATGCAAAGCGTTCCGGCCGATCGAAGACAGATTCTATCTGGACCATAAGATAAACGACCAGGTCAAGCCCTTTTTCGCCGGGGCGCACCTCCTCGGGCTCCCGGTCTCCAGGAAGTACGGCGACGGTCAGGGCGCCGACATGGTCACATATGCGCTAGCCGTCGAGAGGATCGGGAGGGAAGGGACGGGGCTCAGGACGTTCTTCTCTGTCCATCTCGCGCTCGGCGAGATGACGGTACAGCACTGGGGGAACGAAGAGCAGAAAGAGAGGATACTCCCGCCGGCGACGAGAGGGGACGCCCTCCTCGCCTTCGGGCTCACGGAACCTAGCGCAGGGAGCGACCCTGCTTCTCTCAAGACGTATTTCGAAGAGAAGGGTGGGAAGTACTACATCACAGGGCAGAAGATGTGGATCTCGCTCGGCTCCACGGCGAGGTATGTGCTCGTGTTTGCCTACCCGAAAGGGAAGAGGGAAGGCATGTGCGGGTTCATCGTGGACACGCAGACGCCGGGGTTCAAAGCCGAGCTCATCCAGCACAAGCTGGGTCTGCCGACCGCGGACACTTCCACGCTCTACCTGGACAAAGTGGAAGTCAACAAGGAAGACGTCCTAGGGCCGCAGGGGAAGGGGATGTCCGTGGCGCTCTCTGGGCTGATGAACGGGAGGCTGAGCGTCGCCGCGGGGTGCGTCGGGGTCATCCAGGACTGTCTTGACGAGTCGGTGAGATATGCCGGAGTGAGGGTGCAGCACGGGAAGCAGATCGGAAGGCACCAATTGATCCAGAGGCACATCGGGCTCATGTCGACCAACCTAGAAGCCGCAAAGCTCCTCCTGCTGAAGGCGGCGTTCATCAAGCAGAAGTATGAAGAGGACCCGAAGAACAACGAGCTGCGGGACGTCACTGACCTCGCATGCTCGCGCGCGAAATACTTCGCTGCCAACGCGTCGTTCGACGCGGCGAACAGGGCGGTCCAGATATTCGGGGCGAACGGCTATTCTCTTGAGAACAGGCCGGGCAGGCACCTTGCCGACACCAGGGTCACCATGATCTACGAAGGGGCTAACGAGATCATGGAACAGAAGCTCGCCCTGGGCGTCCTGGGAAAGGGCTTCGAAGCGTACTCCTGAGCGGAGCCGCATGCCCATGGTGACGTCAAAGGTAGTCGCAGCTGTTGTCGTGATAGCCCTGGTGGTGGTCGCTGGGGCGTCATACTACGAGTTCTTCTCCGCTCCGTCGCCTGGATGCGCGTCCGTAACGCCAGGCGCCATGTCCCGGACCACCCTCTCGGGAACGTCATTCGGAGGGGTGACCGAGTACAGGCTCCCGAGCCAAGACAGGTGGCCAAGCGCGGTGACGACGGCCCCCGACGGGTCAGTCTGGTTTGCGGAGGAAGAGGTCCCTGGCGTCGCCCATTTCTTCCCGGGGAATGGGACGCTGGTAGAGTACGCGTGGCCAGGATACGCCACCCCCAAGCCCCCAGACTGCATACCCGGGGCGACGACGTCCGGCATCGCACTGTGGCAGGGGCGAGTCTGGGCCGCAGACGAATACAACAACGCCATCTTCGGAGTAAACCCGGCTGACGGGTCAACCGTTAGGGTCAACACGACGTCCAACGCGCGGTTCCCGTACTGGCTCGCCGTCGGCCCCGACGGGAACCTGTGGTTCACCTCAGAGAACACGCCGGCGGCGCTAGGGAGGATATCTCCGAACCTCACGCTATCCATCATCCAGCTGAAGGGGCTCGGCAACGACCAGCCCATCCAGCTCACTTTCGTGAACTCGTCCTACGCGCTCCTCGACACCATCAATCAGGCCGAGAACACGACCACCAAGGGGTGCATCTGCTCAGGGCACATCTATTCATTCGACCCTTCCAACGTGACTTCGAGCATCACCCCCGAGATAGTCGGAGGGAACTACGCGCTGACCCTGCCTACGATGGTCACTTTCGTCGACGGCAGGATGTGGGTCGCCCAGCACCTGCCTTCGAACGTCCTGAGCTACGACTTCGCGACCGGTCAGTGGACGTCTTATCCGACGTCTACCGTCCCGTGGTCGACGACGCTCCCTCTCGAGATCCTGGCGAACGGCAGCCGCGTCTGGTTCAACGAGCACTACGCCAACAAGATAGCGTTCATCGACAGCGCCAGCTGGACGCTGACCGAGATAAGCGAGTCGAACCCTCCCGCAGCTACCGCCGCCGGCATTCAGAACGACGAGTCCATCGCGCTCGGGAGCGGGGGGGTCTGGTTCACCTCCCTTTCGGGGAACTACCTCGGCTTCATCAGCGCGAACTACAGGCCCGCATTCCAGATCGCCTCGGAGGAGAGCGGTTCCCTTACGATGTCGCCGGGGCAGAACGCGACATTGCAGTTCAGGGTCACCGGGACGTGGTCATCTGCGTTGGAAGTGAACATGTCCGACACTGAGTCTTTCACCTCGGTCCCGAAGCTCATCCAGCTCGTTCCGAGCGTGGCCGAGGTTCCTCCGGGGGGGACGCCCTACGTCCTGACGGTGCACCTGACCCTCGCACAATCGATCAAGCCTGGGAGCTATGTCGTAGCTGTAACGCTGACGGAAGGAGGGGTCCAGCAGTCGGCATACGCGTTTCTCCAGGTCGCCTGACGGCGAAGACTCACTTCTGGAACGAAAGCAAGAGGAGCATCAGGGCCGTCGCCAGGACCGTCGCGACCACGGCCTTCAGGACGCTCTCAAAACGGGACGCAGCTTGCAGGTCCCGCCCTTCCCTCTTCAACGCCTTGTACGGCCTTGACGCGCTGATCTCGACGTATGCCGTGAAGAAGCCGAAGAGACCGCCGCAGAGGGAGGCAAGCGAGAGCGAGTCGGTCTGAAGAACGTAGCCTACGAGCACAGGAAGAAAGCCCCAGGAAGTCGCGAACCAGAAATCCGTGTGGAACCTCCCGCCGAAGAGTTCTAGGTTGTAGGCCAGGAGGAAGAAAAGCTCTGCCGCCCCCAGCGGGAGCATCAGGGGAGCGAAGAGTAGCGCATAGTAGAGGCCGATACCCAGCGCGAGGACAAGGGCGACTGCAGCCAGTCCTCCGAGCTGCCTGCGCGTCAGGAAGTCCCCCCACGGCTTGTTCGGCGCCATGGCGTCGAGGGAATGCGCGGACACCCCGACCGCGAGGAGGTACGCCAACGCCATCCCGGCCATCCTGTCGTAGTTGACCGCCGCCGCAAGGAGGGAGCCTATCACGACATAGCTGGCGTTCATCAGGGAGTACGGATAGAAGCTGAGGCCGACAAGAAGCCTGAACCTCCTAGGGCCGAATGGTGGGACCCACCACTCGCGTTCACGGGTCTCTGAAACCTCGCCTGACATCGGCATGACCACCAGACCCCTTCGTCTAATGACCGTTTCCCGACGAGCGCGCGCGGGAATCAAAGAGATAAGTCGGCAGGAGCACGCCCGGACCGATGGCCGTTCAAGGGCGGCTGAAAGGCACCTCGATCGAGATCTTCGCGGGACTGGCGAAGTCGTACGAGCGGACGCTCGACCTTGCGACGATGTATCAGGACAGGCGGTGGAAGATGTGGGTGGCACGGAGGTTAGGAGACGGCCGCCGGAAGTCGGTCCTCGACCTGGGGTGTGGGACCCTCGTCCTCGAAGACATGATGGCAAGGACGAGGCACAGGTTCGTAGGGATCGACCTGTCACCCGAGATGACGAAGGTCGGAGCGGGGAAACGCAGTTCGAACGTGGACCTCCTCGCCAACGCTGACGCAGAGTCGCTCCCCTTCGCTGACGAGTCGTTCGACGACGTGGTCAGCTGCTACGTGCCGAAGTACATCGACCCCTGGAAGTTCGCCCGAGAGGTAGCGAGGGTGTCCAAGCCAGGCGCGAACGCCGTTCTCTACGACTTTGCCATGCCCCGGGGTGTCGCCTCGCCCTTCCTCCAGGCATACATGCGAGGGGGGCTTCGGGCGGTAGGGTGGGCGCTCGCGGCGGCTCGGAGGGAGGAAGCGTCCACGTTCAGGAACCTCCCCTGGGTGATCGAGGAGACGCGATGGGATGAGGAGGTCCCCCTCGCGATGGAGCGGAACGGGTTCGAGACCGTCGAGACCGCGAGGCTCACGGCCGGGGTGGCGTTCGCATACTGGGGAAGGAAGAGGGGCGGTGTCAGTTTATCAGGCCCGTCCCTGGAGGATTCGGCGCGATGAAGTGGGTAACGCGCGAAAGGGCGAAGGTGGACAGGATAGCGTGCCCTTGGCTCATCAAGAGGTTCGTCGACCCGGACGCCGAGTTCATTTTCGTACCGTTGGAGAAAGTTGCCGGGGTGGCAAAGGAGACAGGGGCGACGCCGTTCGACGTTTCTGGAACGGAACTGACGCACTACAGGGAGGCGGGGAAGGAGTTCGTCAGCTTCGACGCGGTCGTCAGGAAGTACAAGCTCACTGACCCCGCGCTGCTTGAGCTGGCCAAGATAGTGAGAGGGGCAGACGCCAAGATACCGGACTCGCCGCCGGAGTCTGTCGGCCTGGAAGCGGCAGCGGCTGGCTTCAGGGCTCTGGCGAAGGACGACCATGAGAACATGCGGCTGCAGTTCCCCTTCTATGACGCCCTCTACAGGTATTGCAAGGGGCGCCTTGACGGTACCGTGAAGCTGGAGCACGCAAAGCCAGGGATTTGAGCGCGGGCCGGGTCAGCCGAGGGCCGACCCCAGTCTACGTCGCGAAGGGGATACGCGTCTTCGTATCCGGGCTCCTGAGCATCGTCATCCCGTTCTATCTGAGGATCGCCGGATACGGGATCTTCTTCCAGGGCCTGGCTCTGGTGGCGATACTCGCTGGGAACGCCGCGTCCAACATCGCCGTCACATACCTGGACTGGTCGGGGAGGAAGAGGCTCCTCCAGGGGTTCAGCCTCCTCATGGTTGCTTCAGGGGTCATCCTCGCATCCAACGCGTCCCCGGCGCTGATACTTGCCGCGTGCTTCATCGGCAACATAAGCAGCACTGGGACGGAAGCGGGGCCGTTCCAGTCAATAGAAGCAGGCACGCTCCCAGAGCTGGCAGGGACTCAGACTTCTGTGAACGCGTTCGCAAGGTACAACTTCATCGGCTATTCGGCGGCGGCAGTCGGACAGCTCGCTTCGGCCGGACCCGGGCTCCTTGGGAACAGCCTGGACTCATTCCGTGTAGTGTTCGTCGGCTTCGCCCTGGTCGGAGCTGCCCTTTTCTTGATCTACAGTCGGCTTGACGCCATCGAGTCGGGGAGGTCGACAAGACCGGGCCTGGCGAACCTCAGCCCTCAGGCGAGGAAGGACACGGCGAGGCTGTCGGGGCTCTTCCTGATGGACGCCTTCGGCGGAGTCTTCGTCACGACCTACCTCCTGTCGATCTGGTTCAACGTCACATATGGCCTCCAGCTGGAGGCGCTGGGATCAATCTTCTTTGTGGCCGCGCTCATCTCCGCCGGTTCTGTTTACGCGGCGGCCAGCATCGCGCGGAGGCTCGGGAATCTCAGGACGATGGTCTACACCCACCTCGTTTCCAACGCGCTCCTGATCATGATGGGGCTGGCGGGGGCTCTGCTTCCAGCCGTTTCCCTTCTTTTCCTCCGCCAGAGCCTGTCACAGATGGACGTGCCGACAAGGCAGGCCCTGATGACCGAGATGTTCCAGAAAGAAGAGAGGGTCCAGGCCTACGCCGTGACCAACACCCTGAGAAGCACAGGCTCGTTCTTCGCGGGACCTGTGGCCGCAGGAATCCTTGGGCTGGGCGCGATATCGGCGATACCCTTCGCCGGAGGAGGGGTGAAGGTCATCTATGACCTGGCGACCTACTTCTCGTTCCGGAAGAGATACCGCTGAAACATATCTGGATCTGGCGCAGGCGTAGACAAGCGCCCTGGACGGATGAGGCGTGGGCAGCGAAGCGTCCGACCCGGGAGGGCGCGTCAGATGTCCAGGCGGCTTATCACCGAGCGATAGTCCCATCCGGGGATTTTCTGGCCGCCAGTCCGCTCTCGGAACCGCGGCAGAAGGCCGTCACGAATCAGCCCTTCGATGACGAAGGCAGAGAATGCAGGCGCTCCAGTGGCGCCCGGGGAGTTGAAGTTAGTGATGTGCGCTGACGCTTCGTCCCTAAAGATCAGCGCCTCAGGGACGAAGCCTCTCCGGTCGACTACAGAGCTCCTCACCCCGAAGATTCCCCGCCGGGTCAGCATCCCCGGGTTCAGCCCTGGAACGAAGCTCCTCACCCTCTGGCACATGGCGCCCTTCGAGACGGAGCTCCTCCACTCTGCAGCTGCCATCGTCACGAAGTCCCTGTTGGCGAAGAGCCTGGCCTTCGGCAGCACGGGCCTGTCGAAGAATGAAGCGGCCTGGGAGAGACCGAACCCCCGGTAGACGTAGGGACCGGGAACGACCACTGCGTTGGGACCGATCTGCCTTGACCCGTCCGCCCTGACTACGAAGTGAGGATCGAGGAACGGGTATTGAGGGAACTTCGGGGGCCTGTAGATGTTGGTGTTCACCCTTGAAGCGAAAGGCTCGTCGACCGCCCAATACTCGCCTCGAAAGTTCAGCGTCGCGTGCTCCCTGGCGAAGCCTAGGCTCTGTGCCAGCCGGAGAGCCCCGCCCCCGGCCGCGTTGATGAGATACCCGCACGTGACAGACTCCCTTCCCTCGCTGCTGACAAGACTGACCGCGGTGCTTTCTTTCCTCCTTGTCACCGAGACGACCCTCCGACCGCCCAGGAACCTCGTCATGGCCGCGAGGCGGCTCCAGATGTGGCGGGAATAGGCGCCGAAGTCGACCGAGACGTCGGTCCTGGAGAGCAGCCCCGCCATCGCCCTCACTTCAGGCTCCCTATTTCGCACACCGCTCCCGTCCATGAGCTCGAGCTCTGACTCTTCCATCCCGTTCCGTAGCCCCCATTTCCGATACTGTTCTAGGACCTTGACCTCAGATTCCTCGACGCCGATGTTCAGCGTCCCGGCCCTCTTCCAGGGGAGCCCGGCAGCCTTCGCCAGGCTCTCCCAAAGCGCATGTGAGACTAGCGAAGTCTGCGCGAACACCCGCTTCTTCTGCGGGTCCAAGTAGTATGGCCTGTGGACCACGCCTGTGTTTCGCGAAGAAGTGTGCCTCGCCGCGCCGTCGGCGAGGTCGGCGACGGCGATTGTGCACTCGAACCGTGTGGAGAGCCAGTAAGCCACGTTCAGGCCGAGGACGCCAGCCCCGACGATGAGGATGTCGACGTCAGACTGTTCGCCCATGGGGCCTCGGCCGCCGGAGCGCGTTATGTCTCTTGCCTAGATTCCCTTCAGGTACCCGTTGGACTCGAGCCACTCCGCGTGGGCGGCTATGTATCTCCAGATTATGTCGGCCTTGCTGTTGTCGAAGTCCCAGGGGGCGACGAGGACGACGTCCCCTTCCCTGATCCACATCCTCCGCTTCAGTTTGCCGCGGATCCTGCAGTTTCTGGTGTTCCCGTCTGCGCACTTCACGATCACCTGGTCTCCTCCAGTCATCTTGATGGCCCTGCCGAGTATCTCCCCCTGCTGGGGCATCACGAGTTCCTTCAGATTGGACTCGCTGAGTACCTTGCGCTTTCCCATCCGGATTCAGTGGACGCCGACCTTTTGATGATATTAACGATATCGGCGCCAGCGCCTGGGGTTCCCACGGCGGTCATCCCTGCCACCGTGCCGCCATGGCCGGGGACCTCTTGAGGAGAGCGTCGAAGAGCGCCGCGGCTCTTTCGTGTCCTGCTCCCTGAGCGGATTGATCGGCGCCTTCGCAAGCGCCACTATCCTGGTGAAGTCGTGGTTTTCGTCCGGGCTGACGAATGTATACGACCTGCCGAGGTCGCCGGCGCGCGCAGTCCTCCCAACCCTGTGGAAGTAGACGGTCGGGTCTTCGGGGACGTCGAAGTTTATCACGCAATCCACCTGCCTGACGTCTATCCCCCTGCTGGCGACGTCGGTGGCAACGAGGACATCTGCCCGCCCTGAACGGAACAGCCCCATCGAGTGGTCTCTTTGATTCTGAGAGAGGTCTCCGTGCAGGGAGACGACGTTGTGGAATCTCCTCTCCAGCTCCCTTGCGAGCCTGATGGTGCCGTACCTGGTCCTGCAGAAGACCACAGCGCTCTTCCTATTCTCCTTCGCGAGGATGTCGAGCAGGAGAGGGAGCTTCTCGTCGCGCTCTACGCGCGCATAGAACTGTTCGAGCGTCTCGGCGGAGGGCTCGTTCGCGTCCACCATCACCCTGACCGGTTCCGCCATGTACCTCTGGGCAAGTTGCACTATCGAGCGGGGCATCGTGGCCGAGAAGAGCGCCATCTGTCTCGTGCCAGGGGTCTTGTCGAGGATGTAGTCCACGTCGTCGATGAACCCCATGTCGAGCATCACGTCGGCCTCGTCTAATACCACGAACCTCACCGAGTCGAGCCTGAGCGTCCCGCGTTTGATGTGGTCGATGGTCCTCCCGGGGGTGCCGACGACGATGTGAGCCCCGCGCCTCAGGGCGTCGAGCTGGACGTTCATGGACTGGCCGCCGTAGATTGTGACTACCCTTACGGATGTGTAAGACCCTATCTTCTGGAGCTCGAGGGTTATCTGGACGGCGAGTTCTCTTGTGGGGGCGAGGATGAGGCCCTGGACCCGTGGCTCTCGGTCGTTCACTGCCTGCACGATGGGAATCCCGAAGGCGAGCGTCTTCCCAGAACCTGCTTTCGCCTGCCCGATGAGGTTCTTCCCCTCCAGCAGCGGACCGATCGCCTCCGACTGGATGGGAAAGGGGCGGATGAAACCCGCCGCCATTACCCCTTTCTTCACCGCGGGGTTGAGACGGAACTCTTCGAAACTGCTCAATCTGAAATCACTTTCATGCAAGAACCGGCCACGGAAGAAAACTACGTTCGGACCTGCCTCCCTGTATTTAAGACTGGGAGGTCGGCCACGAGCTTCCCCGCCCGCCCTCAGCAGAGATAAGAAGCCCCCGGAAAGGAGGGTTTGGGTAATGCCAGAGACCCCCGTGCAGGCCCGAGCTCAGACCGCCGAGTGTCCCCAGTGCGGCGCCAAGACCAGGCTGTACAGGACCCCGAGGGGACTCAAGTGCGCCGAATGCGTGAAATTGATGGATTCGGCTGGCTTGGGCTTCAGGTAGTCCCGGCCGCGAACTGTCTTTCGAGAAAGAAATCCTTGGGAATTCTAAGCAGATACGGGCTCGACGGCCTCTCTAAAGAGTCGTGGGTGCTCTTCGTAATCCGGACGCTCAACTCGTTCGGCTTCTCCATGGCCATGCCTTTCTTTGCGATCTACCTTCTGGATTCGAGGGGAGTGAGCCTGGCGACGATAGGGACGGTCTACTTCGCATCGGGGGCCCTGAACCTTGGGAGCCAGCTGGTAGGAGGGAGGCTGACAGACGCCGTGGGCCCCAAAAGAGTGATGCTCGCAGGATACGCCACTTCGATCTTCACGTCCGCGGTCCTGGGCTACATGGTCCTCGATAGCGCGGGAGTCGCGCTCTTTTTCGTCGCCTATCCCTTGTTCAGTTTCCTCAGAGGGTTCTCCAACCCAGCGACCGGCTCTATCATAGCCGAGCAACCGCAAAGCCAGCTCAGACCGGGGTACAATCTGCTGACCATCGGAGGGAACCTAGGGTTCGCGATCGGCCCAGCCGTCGGAGGACCGATCACCGATGTCTTCGGCTATTCGACCGTGTTCTTCCTCAGCGCGGCCATGGTGATACCGGTCATCGTCCTGACCGTGTTCATGATCAAGGGAGGCATCAGGCATAAGGGAGGCGTCCGGGGGCAGGTGAAGAGGGCCCTGAAGTGGAGCGCTGACAGGAACTTCATAACGTTCCTGGCACTCACAGCTTGCCTCTATGTCTCGGTTGGGTACGAGATACAGCCGGTGTCCCTTTACGTGAGCGACTTCCTCAAGTTCACAAACACCCAGATCGGATATCTTTTCGCGACGAACGGACTCGTCATCGTGCTGCTCCAGCTCCCGGTCATAGGCCTCTTCAAGAGGTCGAAGAGCCTGATGCTCCCACTTCTCATCTCGCCTGTGCTTTTGGTCCTGAGCTTCATAATGGCGGGCATCTCTACCAGCTTCCTCGAGTACGAAGGGGTGATGGTGGTCATCACCCTCGGGGAGATCCTGTTGACCGTCCCGTCCCAGACCATCGCTGCCCTGTTTTCCAAGGCAGGGAACAGGGGGACATACCAGGGATACTTCTATGCCGCCTCGAACACCGGGAGGTCGACAGCGGCTTTCCTTGGCCCTGCAAGCTTCGAAGCCCTGGCGTTCGCCCCTGCGCTGGGGTGGTATGCCATCGCGGCATTCACCTCATGTGTGTTCGTGGGTTTGTTCCTACTCGGCCCGCGGATTCAGAAAGACTATGACGAGATAGCGCGCTCGGAAGGGTACGCTACAAGCTCGCCCGGGCAAAGCTGACCCACGTCAGCCGTACTGGAGGAGGTCGGGCTTGTGCGGCAGGCGGAGGCTCGCGACGGGGGAGCTCTGGGCGTTCAGCAGGGTAGTCAGAGGGTCGATGGCGTCAAGGACACGAGACGAGGGTCGGCCGCCAAGTTCGGCAGCGGTACCGCTATGCGCAGTAGACTGATGCCGACTTCCGCCATCGTAACCTCGTCGAGAAGCGGGCAGAGATGGCGCCCTGGCCGGGACTTTCGTCACAGCGATTTCGAACCCGGGTCGCTGCCGCTCTGTCGGCGTAGCCGATGACAGGGCAGCATACTGACCTCTATACGACCAGGGCGCTTGGCGGCCCAAGCCTGGGGGTGGTTTTAAGTTTCAAACACGCGAGAAGAAGTTGTCCCCGCTCGCCGGGAGGGGGCCCGCTGCGTGTTTGTGGGTCTCACCACATCGTTCGATGTGCCGCTTGTACTTCTTCGAACTGATGAGCTTGCCGCACTTTGGGCAGACTGGCATTAGGTGAAGGGGAAGGAACGGTCTACTTACGCGTTAGGACGTCCAAGATACAGTTGATTTACCATCGTCGCGGGACATGAGGCGTGAAGGAGGTCACGCGGTGCGGCTGGTCGTCGCTGGACGTCCCGCTCTTCCGGGACTACCACGACAAGGAGTGGGGAGTCCCCGTCCATGACGACCGGACCCTCTTCGAGTTCCTCGTCCTCGAGGGGGCGCAGGCAGGGCTGAGCTGGTGGACGATCCTTCGGAAGAGAGAGAATTTCAGGGCTGCCTTCTCCGGGTTCGACCCAGCCAGGGTCGCAAGGTTCGACCAGAAGAAGGTGGAAAGCCTGCTTGGCGACGCTGGGATAATCAGGAACAGGCTGAAGATCAACTCCGCCATCCAGAACGCAAAATCCTTTCTCGCCGTACAGAGAGAGTTCGGCAGCTTCGATTCTTACATCTGGAAGTTCGTAGGCGGGAAGCCCAAGGTCAACCGCTGGCGCACGCTGAAGGAGATACCCGCGGTCACGCCTGTCGCGGAGGCGATGAGCAGGGACCTGATAGAGCGCGGGTTTCGGTTCGTGGGGCCCACAATCTGCTACGCCCACATGCAGGCGACCGGGATGGTCAACGACCATGTGACCGGGTGTTTCCGGCACAAAGAGCTGGCCGCCAGAAGCTAGCCCATGCCTAGCCGTCGGAGAGCAGAGTGGGCCTTCGCCGCGTCTGCCTTGCCCACCGGCTGGAAGGGAGGCCTAGGGTCCCCACAGTCGATGCCCCTGGCTTTCAGTATCGCGTAGTAGTACGGGATCGGGCTCGATCTGACCAGCGCCTTCGCCTGCTGAGCCCTCTTCTGGGCCGACAGCGCGGCTGCCCGGTCTGCCTTCTCGCCTGCTGACACCAGATTCTCCATTATCTCAGGGAACGCGCTGGCCCCCCCGCTGACGAGGCCGTCGGCGCCGGACAGCAGGGCGAAGAGGCCGTATTCCTCGACCCCGTTCATCACCACGAAGCCGTCCGGGGCGGCTGAGATCAGATCCAGAAGTTGGAGGAAGTCGCGGGATGATTCCTTTATCCCTGAAACACCGACCTTCGAAAGCTCTGCCACGGCGCTCGGGGTGAGGTTGTTTCCGGTGAGATGCGGTATGTTGTAGGCGAACACGGGCACGTCGACAGCCTCAGAGAGAGCCTGGAAGTGCTTGATCGTGGCGCTCTCGCCTGGCTTGTAATAGTAGGGCGTCAGGCTGGCGACGGCGTACGCGCCGTGAGCCTCCGCGTGCTTGGCCAGCTTTACCGTAGACGCCGTGTCGGCGCTTCCTACCTGCACCACCACGGGGACCTTCCCTCCTGCGGCGTCGATGACGGTTTCAGCGACCTGTTTCCTTTCATCCGTGTTCAGCATCGGCCCAAGGCCCGTACTTCCGCAAGGATAGATGCCGTCAACCCCTTTCGAGACCTGGAACTTCACGAGTCGGGCGAGCTGCCCTTCGTCTACCCTCCCCTTCGAGTCAAAGGGGGTGATCAGCGCGGTGAACAGCCCTCTGACATTCGGCGCGCTTCGTCCCGTCATCGTTCGGGGTCCGGGGCGGGGCGACTTATGCATGATGGGAGTGCCATTGCCGTTGAGCTTCTTTGCGCGGCTAGGCTCTGTCGCCCACGACCTTCTTGTCTGTCGTGAGGACCTGTAACCAGCGCATCGCTTTCCCCTCGGGGTCACTGATGTCAAACCAGGAGATCACGTTCGGGACGGTCTTGACTTCTGGAGCACGGATATCCCCCTTCATCAGGCGCGATCTCTCATGAGCGAGGTCCCAGACCTCGAACAGGATGGTCCAGCTAGACGGTCGGACAGCCCCCTTGACTATCTGGACCCAGCGCCCGCCGATTTTGTACTCAGCGTTCCCTTCGAAGGGTTCGAGGTCGGGCCCTTTGCCGAACAGGCGGGGTACCAGTCCCCGGAGGTCGTCAGGTCGCTGACAGTGATTTCTGCGATCGTCTCACGGACGTCGATGGCGCTCGTGGTCACAGGGGTCAGGCGGCAAGCGACGGCTACGATACGTGAACGTGGCGACGCGATGGTGGGGCGGTCGAGTTGAAGTATCGCCGTTGGCCGGGCGGTGGGACATGAAGAGCTACGAAGGACAAGAAGGCATCGGCATGTCAGAGCATGACGCCAGGAGGTTCCTTGAAAGCAGCAGGTCTACGCTCCTCCTGGGGACCCTGAACTCCGACGGGAGCCCGATGATCCATCCGGTTTGGTATCATTTCGACTCGGCGACGACCAAGCTGTACTTCTACACGGAGCCGGCCTTGAAGAAGGCCGCCAACATCAGGAGGAACAAGTCTGTCTATTTTGACGTGGACAGCGACAGATGGCCCTACAAGGGGGTGAAGGGGAAGGGAACGGCGAAGCTTGTCGTTTCAAAAGCGAAATCGTATTCGATTGCTTCGAAGATATTACGAAGGTACGTGAAGAAGGACAAACCGCTCATCGAGTTCGCGCTTGACAAGGTGAAGAAAGGCGGGTACGTCGTGTTCGAAATCACCCCCGCATATTTCACCTCGTGGGACTATGGTAAGCTGGTCGCCGAGTCAGAAGACATGCGTGACGCGATCATGTCCTGAAGCATACTGCAGGTAAGAACTGAAAACAGCTTAGTAGTGACTCCACGGCGAGACAAGCACATGTCGAAGGAGGTCCCGGCGTTCGATTTTCGGAGGTGGGGTCCCGGGGGAATCGTGGTCATAGGGGCGTTCTTCGTTCTGGGGCTGGTCGGCATGGCCGAAGGGGCGCTCAGGGGATCCATCTTCTTCGAAGTCCTTGGTGCTATCTGCTTGGGAGGAGGGATAGTGACGTTCGCTGTCAAGATAGGAGAGGAGATCCATCCGGTAACGGCGAAATGGGGAATAGACGGGGAAGTCGGTGAGGTAGTGGAAGATGTCGACAGGGATACCAAGGGGGTAGTTCTGGTGAGGTCGGAGCTGTGGTCTGCGAAGAGCGAAGGGCTCATCCGAGTCGGAGAGAAGATCCGGGTCGTCAAGGTCGAAGGGTTGGTGGCGTGGGTCGTAAGGGCAGACGCCGCTGTCGATCGCTCGGCGCCCTGACAGGCAGCCAACCTCCGCGACCGTCGCATCTTTCCGCTCCAACGGGAGGATGACAGTGGGGGCAGGAAGGACTCCATCCTCCTAGACGGAAGGATAGACCGGAGGCTCAGAAAACGAACTTGACCAGGCTTCTATGCATCCGTGGGTTCTTCCATGCGTGAGCCACCTTAGGGACAACCCGATACACAACCTGGCCAGACCCTTCGGACCAAGAGGGCGTATACTCATACTTCTGTAAGTAGACCGTCTGCAGTTTCTTCAGCACCGAAGCAGACCGCTCAATCGAGGCGATTCCCTCAACAATCACTGTATCGCTTCCGTCCTGTAAGTGTATGATAACGTTCGGGTTCCTAGAGAGATTGACGCCTTTGACCGACCGTGGATCGGTTTCGAAGTGGAAGGTGCAGTCCGTCCATGCCCCCCAGACCGGCGCGGCGTGGGGCCTTCCATCCGGGCGCGTGGTTGACACCCAGTAGACCTCCTCCTTCTCCAGCTTTCCGTTAGCATGGTCCCAGGTGATCCACTTCTTCGGGTCATTTGGCACGTGCCATTCGGCTGGGAACTCTGGTCGAACGCGGCGTGGAGGACGTACCCTTCTCGCAGTCACGGGGACGCCCCGTTCGTTCCGAAGCCAATGTCGCCCCCACCATTCGATGGCCCGAGATCCAGCACGCCATCCAGTACCGTGCGGCGCATGATCGGGAAGACATTGCTAGTGCTATCTTCAACGTTGCCGGTTGCGCGCGCCATTCGGGCCGAGGAAATCCGCGCCTGGCGCATCACGGCTTGATGTCGAGACGGTTCAGTGTTTTGAACATTCCGCACACCATCACGGGTTCTCCATTAACGCCGAAGGTTGGCTCAAGTCCGCGGGCCCGACGGGAATCGAACCCGTTTAGGGGCATTCGCTGACCCTCGGGTTAAAAGCCCGATGCTCTACCTGATTTCTCTCCGCATCTGGATCTAAGCTACGGGCCCGCGCCAGCCATCGGGTTTACTCCCGTATTTGACCGAATCGCGCTATTGCATCAGGGTGCGGACGAGCCTGATGCTCTTTTCCATGGTCTTGTAGTCTTCATAGGGGGTCTCCATGATGACCGGCCTCTCGTCAACCCCCCGATAGTGAAGAAAGGCCCTGATGCCCTTGCGTCCGATCTTCCCCTCTCCAATGTTCTCGTGCCTGTCAAGCCTCCCCCCCAGGGGCCCCTTTGAGTCGTTCAGGTGCACGACCTTCAGACTTTCCAGTCCGACAAGCTGGTCGAACAGGCCCATCGTGTCGTCTACGGCTTCCTCGCTAGCCAGGTCGAACCCCGCGGCGTAGACATGACAAGAGTCAAGGCACACGCCGACGCGCTTGCTGTCGGCTACCTTGTCAAGTATGGCCCGTATCTCCTCGAACCTCGCTCCGACGCAGTTCTTCTGTCCCGCCATGTTTTCGAGGAGGATAGACGCGTTCCCCTGGCTGGCTGCGATCGCCTGGTTGCACGCTGCGGCGATGTTGGCGATACCCACGGCTGCCCCTTTGCCGAGGTGGCTCCCGAGGTGCACCACGAGATAGTCGATCCCCAGGGCGTCGCACCGCTTGAGCTCTTCCTCGAGGGTGAATCTGCTGATTTTCATGGTTGCCTTCTCAGAGGATGCGAGGTTGGGGAGATAGGGCATATGGTCCACGATGCGCCTGAAACCTGCTTCCTTTCTCTTCTCCCTGAAGGCGGCGACCGTCTCGTCGGGGATCGGTTTGAACTTCCACTGGTTAGGGTTCCTCGTGAAGATCTGGAACGTGTTGGCGCCTATCTCCTTGGCTCTGTCGAAAGCGAACTCAGGGGAACCTGCGGCTGATACGTGCAGCCCGACCATAGGTTCTTCAGTCAAAATGCGTCAAAAGAGGCAGAGTGTGGGTTTATGAACCCACGCTCTTCTTTTCGTCTTCTCGCTTAGCGCTTCTTGGGCTTGGCCAGGGTCTTCTTCACGCCGGTTGCGCTCCTCACCGGAGCGGTTCTCCTTCTGTAGGTCCGCGTCGGCTTCTTCGCCAACGTGGGTGCCCCGATGGAGACGGACGACGGCGCCGAGAAGGTTACGGGCGCAGGTGCGGGCTGGACTGTTTCGTACAGCCCCGAAGGTGCTGCTTGAGGTGCAGGTGCTGGCTCTGGTGCAGATGATGCAGCAGGCGCAGCCACGGCAGACGTTTCCGCGGCAGAGACATCAGATGCCCGCTCAGTCGTCGACGGGTAAGTCTCTATGGAAGTCACTGGAGCGGCGGCCTTCGTGTTCCTGTGTCCGAAATAGCCACTTGCCGCAGCGTAGATCACGACTACCGCGCCCACGCACGCGCCAAGCAGGATGGTTGCTACTTCTAGGACCATAGTTGTCTTTGATACGGGGCGATGCGCCACTTCAGAGGCTGAGTCAAACACTGTCAACAAGTCCGTAACGATGATTCGACAAAATCGGCGTTCGCCGACGGCGCTATACGATGCCGATTAGCGCGTCGACCGAGAACGCACCGGACCCGATGAGGAGTATCGCCAGTGCCAGCAAGAGATAGGTGAAGTCGATCTCGAACCCGGGCTTCCCTCCTGCCCCCATGAAGTTCGCTTTCATCTTGGACGACTTCATCAAGATGATGGCGGCGAACTGGATGACGAATAGAGCCGCGACAAGCGGCACCAGAAAGCCAACGATGAGGAAGATGCCTCCGAAGAACTCCAGAAGGGTCACAAGCCTCGCGGCGAACGGCGGGACCCCCATTGTCCCTACCCACTGGCCAGACTGAGCGCCCCATCCACCTTTCACCTTAGGGACACCGTGAGCGATGAGAGCTGCTCCTACCGCCACCCTCAGGATCAGGGAGACCAGGTCAGCGCTGACGATTGCCAATTCCAGAGGTAGCCGAAATTTACTGGTACAAAAAACTTACTGAAGATCACCGTCGCCAGGGACGAAGTTCCGGCCGGTGGGGGTGTCACTTATATCTCACCGCCTCCCACTGGGCAGGTCGTAATGCTAGCAGTCCAATGGGACAAGATCATCACCGAGATGTTCAAGTTCGACAGGAGGGTTCGTTCCGCGCAGATCCTCGACGGTTCGGGGAGGCAGATAGCCGGAGGGATGAAGAAGGGGATACCATCCCTTGAGCCTCAGAGCGAGGACATCAGGCTCATTGCCGGGATAACAATCCAGATCAACAACGACAAGACTTGGGACCGTTATTTCGGCAAGAACCAGTTCACTTTCAACAAGAGAGAGAGGCTGAACATCATGACGTTCTACCTCGGCGACAAACTGGTGCTCGTCTCAGCAGAGCCAGATTTCACGCTCCAACAGGCACAGGACCTCAGGAACCAGATAATCACTAACCACGCTGATCTCGTGAGGTAAAAGGGAGGGAGAGCTGGGTCTAGTTGAGACCTAGCTCAGGGAACTTCGCCTGTACGAGCCCGAGCTCGCTCTGAAGGGTCCGGATGCGTTCGGCGTACTTCTTCATGTCCTCTGCGTTCTTCTGGACCTTGGCCACCTTGTAGCCACGCCACGCCTTCTTCAGGGCTCCCCAGCTTTGCCCTTTCGTGTATTGTGACATGAGACAAGACCACTCAGTGAGACGATATAAGCCTTAACGTCTCATGTGAAACGGGCCTTTCACTTCACTTCGAAGGGTATCCTGTTCCCGTTGTGATCGTAGACCCCCAGGTTGTCAACCGTGGCGTACGGGTACCCCATGATGACCATGAGCCTCCCTGTCGCATGAAGGAGGTCTTGGTGGGAGGGGCTGTTGTTCCCCGATGGATGGGAGTGCGCCACCCCCACGTACGAGAAGTCGACCGGGAGCATCCACCAGCTGAATGACGAGAAGGCAGCCCCGTGGCTGGCGAGCGGCGGGATGACCACTCCGGTGACCTCGACCACTCCCTTCTTCGACTTCCCTCTCATGAGGAGGATCCCCTCGTTGGGGTAGGCCATAGCGGAGTAGCTGAACAGGCTGTCCACGACTTGCTTGTGGAATATCACTTTCTGGACCGGCATGAGACATCTACCTCAGCAGACTGACGAAGTTGCCGATGATCTTGTTCCCTTCTGGGTTCGCGATGGTGAACCTCTCGGGGTGGAACTGGACACCATAGAGTGGACGGTTTCCGTGCTTCATGGCGGCTATCTCTGTAGTAGCGCTCCTGGCAAGCAGCGAGAACCCTTCAGGGATGGCCCCCACCACTTCATACCTTGACTCCAACAGGGTCAGGGACTTGGGCAGGTCTTCGAAAAGCGGGTCCTCCCCGAGGACGCTGGTCTTGACCATCTCCTGGACGTGCCGTTTGTCCCTCACGACAGGAGCGCCGAAAGCGTGGGCCATCAGCTGGTGGCCGAAGCAGACCCCGAGGATGGGGACGTGAGCGTCCAGTATCGCCTGGGACTCTTTGGCGAATTTGGACCGGGTCTTCTCTTCAGTCATCATGTCAGGAGAGCCGCTCAGCGCGACGCCGTCAAACGAGTCGAACTTCGAAGCAGAGACCTCTGACCAGTCCATCGACTTCACTGCAGCTCCGTTTCCTTCGATGGAACCCTCGAGCCGGGTGACCCGCTCCTGCGTCGGGTAGTTGTTCACCACCAAGACCTTGGGCAATGGCGAATCGCCTTCGCTTTCGTGATAAGAACTTTCGCGGAGAGTCGCTGACCGTCAGAACAGTTTAAATGCCTAAGGAATTCGTTGGCGAAAAAGGAGCAAGGCAAAGAAAATGTTTGCACCTTCGGCAGGATACGACAGGGCGATCACCATATTTTCGCCCGACGGCAGGTTGTATCAGGTTGAGTACGCCCTTGAGACAGTGAGAAGGGGGAACCTTGCGGTCGGCATAAGGACCAACGAAGGAGTGGTATTGGCCGTGGAGGAGAAGCAGAAGAAGCTCCAGAGCACCGAGTCGGTCGTCAAGATGTTCCAGATAGACGACCACGTTGGAGCGGTCGGCGCTGGGTACATCCCAGACGCGAGAATTCAGGTCGACAGCGCCAGAGTGCTGGCGCAGAGCAACAGGCTCATCTACGACGAGCCGGTCGACGTCGAAGCCATCGCGAAGCGCATCGCCGACATGAACCAGCAATACACCCAGTATGCAGGCGTAAGGCCCTTCGGAGTGTCCCTCATCATAGCAGGAGTAGACGACGCAGGTCCTGTGGTGTACCTGGCGGACCCGACAGGGACATACTCTGGCTTCCATGCGATCGCGATAGGGCAAGGGAGCGACCAGGTCAACGACTACCTGGAGAAGAACTACTCAGCAGACCTCAGCCTGAATGACGCCGTCACGCTTGCCATCGAATGCATCTATCTGGTCAGCGAGGACAAGACCGGGACCGCCCACATCAAGGTCGCGGTGGTTGAAGCCGAGACAAAGAAGTGGAGGCGCCTGGCAGACCAAGAGATAAGCAAGGGCGCGTCCGGTGCCAAGACCAAGACCGACAAACCGCCGGCCAAGAGCTCCTAGAAGCGAAAGCTCGCATGAGCGGGTCATTCGGACACGGGGGCGGCGATTTTAAGCCCAGGACCCATGAGTCTTCGAAGTTCACGACTGTGAAGCTTGCGATTTCAGGAGAGCACTTCGAGATACTTGTCAACCCTGACTCCGCTCTGGCGTACAAGCAGGGAAGGAACGTTGAACCATCAGCCGTCATCGCAGTCGACGAAGTGTTTTCGGACTCGAGGAAAGGCCTCAGGGCCAGCAGCGAGAAGCTGAAGTTGCACTTCGGGACCGACGACCACGCGAAAGCCGCCCTGGAGATACTGAAGAAGGGCGAGCTGAACCTCACGCAGGAACAAAGGAAGAAGCTCACCGATGAGAAGAGGAAGGCGATAATAGCCGCGATCTCCAAGAATTTCGTAGACCCGAGGACCCTTCTGCCCCACCCGCCGCTCAGGATAGACCAGGCGATGCAGGAGGCGAGGGTGTCCGTGGACCCGTTCCAGGACTCGAACGAACAGATGAAGACCGTGGTGGAGGCGCTGAGGATCATACTCCCCATGAAGTCAGAAAGGATCAGACTGCAGGTAAAGGTCTCTGCGCAGTACACGGGTCAGACGATAGGCGTGCTGAAGAACTTCGGCCAGATAGTGAAGGAGGACTGGCTGGCTGACGGGACGCTCTCCGCAATAGTAGAAATACCGGCTGGCGGACAGCCCGGCCTGCTGGACCGACTCGGCTCAACGACGAGAGGGGCCGCTCAGGTCACAGTGGTGAAATAGAATTGCCAATGATAGAAAGGAAGCAGGTGATACCGGGGGACGTGATTGCGAAGGGGAACCATAGGTATGGCCCTTACATCGAGAAGCGCGGAGACGAGTACGTCGCCCTGAGAGTGGGGCTGGCCGAAGTGGGGGGAGACGGGGTCAAGCTTAACCCCCTCACAGGTCCGTACCTCCCGAGGGCGGAAGACGAAGTCATCGGGAAGGTGGTGGACATCAACGGTTTCGGGTGGGTCATAGACATCAACTCCTGCTTCGACGGATTCCTCCCCGCCTCGTTCGTGTTCGGGAGGGAGTTCTCCCCTTCGACCCACGACCTGTCGAGCAAGTTCGCGGTGGGCGACATCATAGGGTGCAGAATCGAATCTTATGAGAGGTCCAGGGACCCCCAGCTGAGCATCAGGGGGGAAGGCTATGGAAGGGTCGACTCGGGGGAAATCGTTAAGATATCGCCAACAAAGGTGCCCCGATTAATCGGGAAAAGAGGTGCGATGATCAACTTGATCAGTGAGAAGACAGGATGTGACATCAGGGTGGGCCAGAACGGTGTGGTCGTCATCAATGGCAGTCCCGAGGGGATATCGAAGTCGGCGAACGCCATCAAGATGATAGAAGAAGAGACGCAGGCGCCTGACCTTATGACGCGCGTGGAAGCGCTGGTTGGAGGGACAGGAAGTGGGTGAAGGGAAGACCAAGCTGATCGACGAGTCTGGTAAGAGGCTCGACGGCCGCAAGTGGGACGAGCTTAGGCCGATCAGCATCCAGGTAGGGCTCATGAAGAACGCGGACGGCTCGGCTTACATTGAGTGGGGGAAGAACAAGATAATGGCCGCGGTCTACGGCCCGAAGGAAGTTCACCCGAAGCACCAGGTCCTCCCGGACAGGGCCCTCTTGAGGTGCAGGTACCACATGGCCCCCTTCTCCGTGGATGAGAGGAAGAATCCGGCGCCCTCAAGGAGAGAGATCGAGATTTCCAAGGTGATACGAGAGGCGCTTGTGCCTGCTGTCATCGTAGAAGACTACCCTAGGACCGCAATCGAAGTCTGGGTGGAGGTCTTGCAGTCGGACGGTGGGTCAAGGGTAGCAGGCATCACGGCTGCCTCCCTGGCTCTCGCGGACGCGGGAATCAACATGAGGGACCTGGTGGTCGGGTGTTCGTGCGGCATCATCAACAACCAAGTGGTGGCCGACCTTGACGACACCGAAGACAAGGAAGGGAGCGGCGACATGCCAGTAGCGATCATGCCGAACCTTGGGCTGGTGAGCCTGCTGCAGGTCGACGGAATCTACTCGAGGGAGCAGTTCCAGAAGGCGTTCGAACTCGCGATAGCGAAGGGGAAGCAGGTAAACGCGTTGCAGAGGGCGGCGCTGAACACCAGGTTCTTCGGAGGCGAAGCGAAGACCACCCAAGTAGAGGAGGTTGCAGAGTAGATGTCGATGAAGAAGAATTACGTCGTAGAGACCATCCGCAAGGCGCAGATGGTGCAGCTGCTCGCAAGCGGGAAACGCGTCGACGGAAGGTCGCTGGACCAGCACCGTGAGCTGAAGATCGAGACAGGTGTCATCCCGAAGGCGAACGGTTCGGCGAGAGTGTTCCTCGGGAACACCCAGGTGATAGCTGGCGTAAAGATAGCTACGGGAACCCCATTCCCCGACACCCCCGACAAAGGGATACTGATGGTCAACGCGGAGATACTGCCGTTGTCGTCACCTTACGCTGAGGCGGGACCTCCAAGCGAGGACGCAATCGAGCTGGCGAGGGTGGTGGACAGGGGCATTCGCGAGTCCAAGATGGTCGACCTCGGGAAGCTCAACCTTGTTTCAGGCAAGTCGGTCATAGCGATTTTCGTCGACTGCAACGTCATGAACGTCGACGGGAACCTATTCGACGCCACGAGCTATGCCGTAGTCGCCGCGCTCAGGACCGCCAAGATGAAGAAGTATGTCATCAAGGACGAGAAAGCCGAGGCGACCAACGAGCTGATACAAGTCCCGGTCGAGAAGACTCCTGTCTCCCTTACGTTCGCTAGGATAGGCGACAAGGTCGTCGTCGATCCGGGCGCAGAGGAGGAAGCCTCCATGGACATGAGGATAACCATAACCACCGAGGACGGGGGGAACGTCTGCGCTAGCCAGAAGGGCGAAGCGAGCACCATCACCCCGGCCCAGGTCCTGCAGGCCGCCGACACCTCGATCAGGGTCGGCAAGGCGATACGCGCCAAGATAATCGAGGCGACGAAGTAACGCCAAAGGCGAGGGAGAACATCAAGGGGCTGGGCGCCAAATACGGCGGCACCCTCAGGAAGCGCTACGCCAGGGTGTTCAGGACGCTGAAGCAGGCGAGAGAGTGCCCATCTTGTTCAAGCAAGAGGCTGAGCAGGACGTCATCCGGCATATGGAAGTGCAAGTCGTGCGGCTACACCGTCGCTGGTGGAGCGTTTGACCTCGCCCAGGCGAAGTCAAGATAGGCCCATCGAGTCAGTGGCGCTGAAGATATCCTTCAGGGCAGACGAGGACACCGCGGCGAAGATCAAGAAGGGTTTCCCGTCGACCAAGTTCAGGGAAGGGGTCTGCGAAGTGCGGATAGGAGGCGAGCTGCCGGCGGAAGTCGACGCAAAGGCGAGGGACTTGCTGGAAACGATTCGTAAGATGACGTGGACGTCGAAAGGCTTTAAGTAGAGACCGAGGTCGCGAAGTCGAAAATGAGCCAGCCTGAGCTACCTCCGATACTCCGGGAACAGCTCGCCAGATACGAGCAGACTCAGCAGAACCTGCAGGCGGTGCTCGCTCAGAAACAGCAGGTGGAGATGGAGCTCGGCGAGACCGAGAAGGCGCTCGAAGAGCTCGGCAAGGCTTCTGATTCGGAAGCCGTGTACAAGTTCGCGGGGAACCTCTTGGTGAAGGTGAAGAAGGAAGACGTAGTCAAGGAGCTGGGGGAGAAGAAGGAACTGGCAAACACCAGGAAGATGGTCCTGGCAAAGCAGGAGACGAGGTTCAAGGAGACGCTGAAGGACCTGCAGACTAAGATCGACGAGTCGGTGAAGGCCAGACCGGCCCAGCCTCAGGTGCAGCCTCCAGGCGACGCGTAGCCCGTGGCGACCGTTGTCCTTTGAAAAAGACCTGAAGGAATTCCCGTTCATAGAGACGCGGAAGCTTGGCAGGGTCGCAGTAATCTGTCACAGGAACGCGGATGCCGACACCTATCTGTCGGCTTATGCCGTCTCCAAGCTTCTGAGGAGTCTCGCTCCCGGATGCAAGGTCGACGTGATAACCCCAGGCGGCATGACGGTGCTTACCAAGAAGCTCAGCTCCAAGTTCCCACAAGAGACGAGTGAAGGGGACACCGGGGAGAAGTACGACCTTTTCGTGGCGGTAGATGTCGGTGACATAGAGCTCCTCAACGAGTGGAAGGGGAGGCTTGAGAAGGCGGAAGGGTTCAGGGTCCTGGTCGACCACCACCCTATGAGGGACGTCAAGATATACGACAGAGCGATAGTCGACGAATCGGCGACATCGGCCGCCGAAGTGGTCTACGCGCTTTACAGGGCGAAGGGGATGGTCCCTGACGCGCAGGCTTCCCAGGCGCTCCTCGAGGCACTGCTTTTCGACTCTTCTCACCTCGCCATAGCGAGCCCGGGAGGGGTCCGCGCCGCAGCCGCCCTGCTGGACCTCGGGGCAGACCTGCCGGCAGCAAGGAAAGAGCTGCGGAGCGAACCAGATTACGGGGAGGTTCTGGCGAAGCTGAAAGGTGCTCAGAGGACGGTGATCTACAAAGCGGGAGACTGGTTGGTCGCTTCCACGCTCGTGGGGTCGTTCCAGGCCCACGTGGCCAGGTCCTTGATCTATCTGGGCGCTGACGTCGCCGTGGTATCAGGCGAGTCTGACGGCGAGACGAGGGTAAGTCTCAGGGCGACCCAAAGGTTCCTTGAAACGACGGGGGTAAAGCTCGGGACACAGGTCGCGGAGGAGATGGCACGAAAGCTCGGCGGTCATGGCGGGGGACATTCGACAGCCGCCTCGTTCTCAACCGGCGTCGGCGAAGAGGAAGCGATGGAAGCCACCCTTGTCAGGCTGGGGGAACTCGTCGGCGCGCTGAAGAAGCTAGACTAGTAGCGCTTCGAGACCGGGCTCTTCAGAAACCCCTCGAACGAGAGGATGAACCAGGGCGTGTAGGAGTCTGGGTGAGCCTTCAGGTCGGACGCGACATCGCCGACTTTAGCCCACTTCACCTCCATCATCTCTTCTCTGTTGGGTGTGATCTTCCCATCAAAGTCCCCGACCAGGACGCGGCAAAACTCGTTCTCCGCGTTCGCGCCTTGCGGGGCGAAATAGACGAATGAATGGACGTCAGTCAGCGCTCCGACCTTCGCGTTCAGCTCTTCGACCGCTCTCCTCGAGGCGGCCCCCTGGTATGTCTCGCCAGGATAGACGTGGCTGGTGAATGAAACATCCCAAGCACCCGGCCAGAGCAGCTTCTTCGAGCTTCTACGCTGGAGGAGCAGCTTCCCGTCATGGAAGATTAGGGCGGTGTACGCCCTGTGCCTTTTCCCCCTTCCCGCGTGGCAGTTCTCCCTGGTGTCCGTGCCTATCTGGTTGTCGTCGTCGTCGACGAGAATCAGGGTCTCTTGCTTTGGCATGTCGGCCCTCTCGGACGGGTGATTCTAGATAAGCCAATCGGACTTCGTTCGGCGCAGGGACCACCCGGTCATGCTTCGATGAAGAACGTGATGGAGTCTCCGTCTCTGATCTTCAACTTCCCTCTGAGGAAGTCAGGGGAGATGAGCTCCGCCACGCTCTCGTTGTAATGCGTGACGTCGATGAGAAGGAGGGTCACCTTCAAGTCGGCCAGGGTCCCGTCAAAGCACGTCAGTGCGCTGAACGTCTCCTCGCCCTCGCTGAATCCGCCGATCCTGACTCCGCCCATCCCTCTGAGAGTTCGAAGCTGTGAGACTTGCTTCTCGTCTTCGAACTTCACGTTGAGGGTGCCGGGGAAAGGCTTGTACCCCAGGGCAGCCTTGAACCTCCTCTGGTACTCAGGGAGGCCGACGTAATACTTTCCTTTGCCCATTCCGCTGAAGACCGTACCTGTGAAGGTGAGCCGGGTGGGCTGGCTCTCGAAAGCCGACTTGAGCTCCCCGTAGAACGACGACAGCGCCTTCATCCCGGACGGGGTGATGCGGACCTTGAGGGAGCGTCCCGAATGCACGCGCGCGACATAGCCGGCGTCTTCGAGTTCGACAAGCCTCCTGGAAGCTGCCTGCTGCGTGAGCCCCAGGGCGTCGCCGAGCCGGGAAGAGGACACGTCGGCGTAGGCGCCAGCAGCACCGTGCTTCACCAACTCAACCAGAGTCTCCAGGAAGCGAGTCCTTTCGGCTTGGGCCTTGGCAGGCATCTACAATCTGATTTGTAGTTACTAAAATATTATAAACATATCCCCGGCTTCGGCGAAACATGCACCGGTCGAGGTGGGTCAGCCTTGTAGCCCTGCTGACCGCGCTCGCGGTAGTGCTGGGTGGCGTCACGGTCCCCGCTCCATACGCCACGTTCCTGTTGTATGGGGTATGGGAGATTCCCATACTCCTGGCGCTCCTGCTCTTGGGGTTGAGCGGGGGGACGGCGGTCGCACTGCTGAACGCCCTCGCCCTTGAGGCGATCAATCCAGGCCCGCTTCCCACCGGGCCGGTCTACAACGTTATCGCAGAACTTTCGATGTTCGCCGGCGTGCTCGCGGCCATGAAGCTGGCCAAAGGAAGAGGAACAGCCGTGCTGGGCGTCGCGGCGGTCGTCCTGGGAGCTGTCGCTAGGACCGTGGTCATGACGGTCGTGAACTACCTTGTCCTCCCGCAACCATATCCCATCGGGTTCAGCATCCCCCAGGGTGCGGTACTAGGGTTCCTGGTACCGATCGCGCTCTTCAACGCGTCAGTGGCGCTGTATGTGGTGCCAGTCGCTCTCGGGATCCGCAGGGCGGTAGAATCGAGGATCGCGCCCCCTGAGAGCGTCGCTGCGCGGTCCTGACCCAGGGGAAGCGATTGTCAGACATCCTGGAGATACGGGGCCTGAGTTTCAGATACCCCGAGGCCCCCCGCATGGCGGTCTCCGGATTCGACCTCGCCATCCCGGAGGGGGAGATAGTTGTCCTCGCTGGCCCTTCTGGATGCGGCAAGAGCACGCTGCTGAGGGCGGTAAACGGCCTCATCCCTCACATGTACGGAGGGGAGTATTCAGGGGACGTCTTGGTCGCCGGAGCCAGCGTGAAGGGCTCTGACATGCGCGAGCTGGCGCAGAAGGTCGGATTCCTCTTCCAGAACCCTGAGAACCAGATATTCATGTTCAGCGTCGAAAGGGACGTCGCCTTCGGGCTCGAGAACATAGGGACCCCGCGTGAGGAGATGCGCGAACGCGTCGATGACGCTCTCCGTCTCCTCGGGATAGGGGACCTCGCTCTGAGGGCGCCGCACGAGCTTTCGGACGGGCAGAAGCAGAGAGTGGCGCTCGCGGGGGTTTTGGCCATGAGACCGAGGCTCGTGATACTCGACGAACCCACCTCGCTTCTGGACCCGAAGACGGCGGGGGAGCTGGTGGACCTGGTCGCGAAGCTGAGAAGAGAACTGGGGACGACTTTCGTCATCGTCGAGCACAGGCTGGACCTCCTGGTGAGGGTCGCGGACAGGCTCGTGGTGATGAGCGAAGGGAGGAAGGTCATGGAGGGGGCACCCAAGGACGTCCTGCTCGGCGAAGGGTCAGAGAAGTATGGCGTCGCCACCCCCGCCGTCACCAGGCTGCAGAAGATGCTTGCGCGCGATGGGCTGGCGACGGCAGATGGGCTGATGAGGCCGGCCGACCTCGCGGCCCTTTCGGAGAAGAGGGCGCGATGATCGAGTTCGAAGACGTCTCTTTCGTGCACCAGAGCGGGGTGAAGGCGCTTGACGAGGTCAGCCTGACAATAGGGTCCGGGGAGATCGTGGCGCTAGTCGGCGAGAACGGAGCGGGGAAGACGACCCTGGTCAAGCATGTCACGGGCCTGCTGAAGCCGAGCTCCGGCAGAGTCCTCGTGGACGGCGAGGACACGAAGTCCACGAGCACCGCCCAGCTTTCAAGGCGCGTGGGAGTGGCGTTCCAGAACCCTGACCACCAGCTCTTCTCAGAGAGCGTCGAGGAAGAGATGTCATTCGCGCTCCGCAACTTCGGGTTCACCCAGGAGCTCATCGCGAACAGGGTGTCCTGGGGGCTCGAGCTCTTCGAGCTGGAGGAATATCGGAAGTCCTCGCCCCTCGTGCTGAGCGGTGGAGAGAAGAAGAGGCTCACTCTCGCGTGCATCCTCGCCTGGGACCCGGACGTTGTGATTCTCGACGAGCCGACGGTCGGCCAGGATTCGATACAGAAGGAGAAGCTCGCGGGGACCATCGGAATGCTCAGGTCCACAGGGAAGACGGTGGTGGTCGTCTCCCACGACATCGAGTTCCTCTGGCCGGTTCAGCCGCGGGTGGTCGTGATGAAGGGAGGGAGGGTGGTAGGAGATGGGCCCGCTGCCGCCATAATGCAGGACGAGAGGCTCCTCGCCTCTGCCAGGGTCGTACAGCCTGAGATGGTCGAGTTCTACCAAGGGCTGAAGCGCAGGCCGGCCGGGCCTTTCATCGACCCCCTCGAAGCACGGCGCTGGGTGGAGGGATCGGAGCTTTGATGTGGCTTAGCGGAGGCTTCATCTTCCGCAGAGGCAACTCGGTGTATCACAGGCTGGACCCGCGGGTCAAGCTCCTCAACTCCGTCCTCATGTTCGCGTCGACGCTCATGGTGCGCTCCGTCTACGAGCTCCTGGGGGTGATCGTTTTCTTGGTGGCGGTGGCGGCGGTGGCGACGGTGCTCAGGAGGGTCGCTAGGACCATGCTCCTGACCGGGACTTTCTCGGTGTTCATATTCCTCATCAACTTCCTTTTCACCAGGAACCTAGAGTCATCGGTCCTCTATGCGGCCAGGTTCGTCGCCATAGTGGTGTCGACAAGCCTGTTTTTCATAACCACGTCCCCAGACGAACTGGAGCAGGTCATGAAGACGTTCAGGCTGCCAAGGGACGTGGTCTTCGCCTTTGTGACCGCGGTCCGTTTCATCCCCGTGATGATGCTGGACACCATCCAGATAATGGACGCCCAGAAGTCCAGGGGCCTCGAGCTCGACAAGGGGAACGTCTTTCGAAGGGTCAGGAACATGGTGCCGGTCCTGATTCCGCTGGTCGTCAACTCTGTGGTAAGGAGCGGAGAGCTGGCTGAAGCGATGGAGTCGCGGGCATACGGCGTGGTCCCCCGGCCTACCAGCCTGGTGCAGTACAGAGCGAGCGCCGCCGACAAGGCGGTCACCGTGGCTGCGATCCTGCTGTTCGCGTTGGCCGCCTATTCCTTTTATTACGTCCTGCCTGTCCAGTTCCCGTGATACCCACTAGGGTGGTCGCCGATGAAAGGGAGAAGGCGAGTGGGGTCCCCGATGAGTTGGCCAGGCTCAACGTAAGGGTGTACTTCAGTAAGCTTCCTGTCGCCGACTACGTGCTCAATCCGGAGATCGCGGTCGAAAGGAAGTCGATAAGAGACCTGGTCTCATCTGTCTACGATTCCCGGCTCTTCTACCAGGCGGCAAAGATCTCCGCCGCATATTCGAAGCCATACCTCCTGGTGGAAGGGGATTCGAAGGAGGTCGAGTCCCTGGCCAAGAACCTGAAGTCATTCTACGGAGCCATAGCCAACGTCACCCTCGCCTACGGGCTGAGAGTACTCTATACGGCCAATCAGAGGGAGACCGCCCTCGCGATAGCGGAACTGCTGAACCACGCCAGGGCGAAGCCGCTTGCGAGGATGCCCTCGGAGATTCCGCCGAAGGCGAAGAGTGTCCCGCAGCAGCAGCTCTATCTGGTCTCTTCGCTTCCAGGGGTGGGGAGAAAGCTTGCAGAGCGGCTGCTTTCGAGATACGGGAGCCCCCGGAGGGTCTTGGGGTTGACCTCAGGGGAGATCGCGCAGGTCCAGGGGATAGGGTGGAAGAGGGCTGAGAAGATCAAGAACGTTCTGGACACGAAATACGCCAGGTACCAGGAGAAGTCGCCGCAGTCGAGGCTCGAGTCGGAATGAAAGTGGCGGTGCTCGGAGGGACGGGAGAGATGGGGAGCGCCATCGCGAAACAGCTTTCGAGGTCGAACCAGGTGATAATCGGCTCACGGGACCCAGCCAGGGCAAGTGAAGCCGCCCGTTCCATTGCCGGTGCGGAGGGACTCGGCTACCTTGAGGCAGTCCAGAAAGCTGACGTGGTAGTTTTCGCCATACCATACTCCGCGCTCGGCGAAGCCGCTCGCCTCTCTGGTCCGGCGACAGGGAAGCTGGTCATCTCGGCGGTCAACCCGCTGAAGTTGGAAGGCGGGCTCCTGAAGTTCGCAAAGGCAGACGGGTCTGCGGCCGAGGAGCTCGCGTCGCTCCTACCTGGTTCGAGGGTAGCCACGGCGTTCAACAACGTCTCCGCCCTGTTCTTCAAGACGGACGAAGTCGTCCCGATGGACATCCTTGTGGCGGCAGATTCCAAGGAGACGTATGAAGAAGCGGCAAACCTGGTCCGGGGGATCCCGAACCTCAGGCCCCTCTATGCTGGGCCTCTCTCTGAGGCACGCATAGTCGAGCGCATAACCCCTCTCATCCTGAACCTTTCGCGGCTGAACAAGACCAAGAGCCTGGCAACAAAGTTCGTCGCGACAGAGGGGAACGGCAAGTGAAGTTCGGGTACATCCTCCCGAACTACGGGGACAAAGTCGCTCCCCAGGAGCTGTTAGAGATTTCATCGGTGTGTGAAGAGTCGGGGTTCGACTCGGTCTGGGCCACCGACCACGTCATAATGCCCGCGGAGCTGAAGGAGCCCTATGGCCAGCTCCTCGAGCCTCTCACGCTCCTGTCTTTCATTGGATCGAAGTGCGAGAAGCTGAGACTGGGAACGTCGTGCATAGTCCTTCCTCAGCGGAACCCTATCCTTCTGGCCAAGCAGTCGGCGGCCCTCGACGTGCTCTCCAAAGGGAGGCTGACGCTCGGGCTCGGGGCAGGCTGGGCGGAGAAGGAGTTCGGGTACCTCAACGCAGACTTCAGGAACAGGGGGAAGGTGATGGATGAGAGCATAGCTCTGATGAAGAGCCTCTGGAAGGATGATGTCATCAGATTCGAAGGGAAATACTTCGACGTGAGAGATGCGCTATTCCTCCCAAAGCCGGTAAATCGCGACATACCCGTCTGGGTGGGGGGGAACGGGCCGACGTCGATTAGGAGGGTGGTGAACCTCGGAGACGGATGGCACCCGGTTGGGCCCGACCTCGAGACGTTCTCTGCCGGGGTTGCAAAAATCCGCGGGGTGAAGAAGGAGGCGACCATGTCCATGAGGATGACCACTGACGTCAGGAAGAGGAGGGAGACCTACATCGGGGCAGACAACGAGAAGAGGGTCGCGGTGTCTGGGACCGCGTCCCAGATCAGGAAGGACATCGATGCGTATGCCGAAGCCGGGCTGCAATACTATTGCGCTTCCATCAACCACCCTGAAGCAGGGGAGATCGTGAAAGACCTGCGCAAGTTCTCGGCTGATGTGATCAGGTCTTACGCCTAGGACCCTCGTAGAGCGAGAATCCGCCTTTCCACCCGGTGTACAGTATGGGACTGTACTTCTGGTAGTCCCAGAACCCAGAGAACGCTTCTGAAGCGTAGGCGGCGGCGACGCTCCCGATGAGGATCAGGTGGTCTCCTGACTTGGGGGCAGACAAGAGTCTGCATTCGAGCGTGGCCACAGCCTCGTCCAGGACGGGCACCCTCGCATCCGTTCCGGCCGAGTGCGCAAGACCGGCAGCGGCGAGTTTGTCCTTGACTTCCGCGCCGCTCAGCGTCGCCAGGCGCGACATCTCCGCCAAGTGCTTTCGGTCAAGCACCGAGAGGGAGAACGCCCTCGCTTTGAGGGCGAGTTTGCAGGTGAAACTTTCAGGTTTGCAGGCTACTCCGACCAAAGGGGGGGTGCCGGAGGTTGAAAGGTAGGAGACCACAGGCATCGCGGACACCCTCTTCCCAGACCGGGCGGCCATCACGAGCGGAACCTGAGGATAGAAGAGGCGATGAACGAGGTCTGGGTCCACTTTCAATGGCGACGACACGGCGAACCTGATAGTTAAGATGTCTTAGGAGACGACAAAGTTCGTGGTGACCACGTCTCCCCACTCGTCAGCCAGGACGGCGGTGTAGGTCCCTGGCGAGAGCCCGGCCGTGTTAAGGGGGTAGCTCGAGCGGAGCACCCAGTATTGAGGGACCCCGTCCAGGGTGACCAGCGCCTTGGTAGACTGAGGCTCGAGCAAGAACGACCCAGGAGAGGGCGATGCGGTCGAACACTGGTGTGCAGGGAGCGGGATGGGATAGAGGCTGGCGAAAGAGACGTTGTCCTGCGTGTAGTGCCCCTGGATTATCCCGAGACCGAGCGGCCAGCCCGTGGTGCATGCTTCTCCCCACAGGTCCGCCGTCGGCCCGATTCCCCAGGAGTTTGCGGCCGTGACGTTTATGATGCTTCCCGATGTGCTGTTGAGCCAGCCCGTGACCTCGACGCCTCCTCCCGCCAGGGGCGCCGTGGTATTGACGTCCAGATGGAGCGAGAAGCCGAAGGTGGAGTCGAGCGAAGTTGAGGTCTGGAAGGTGCTGGTAGCCGGGAAGAGGACGGGGGACACCGCAAGGGCAACGAAGACGGTTATCACGATCGCGGCGAGCACCAGGGACATGTTCCTGACGCTCTTCTTGTAGGCAACATCGTCTGGGTCCAACCGATGAACACCAATCCATCCTGACACTTAACGTTAGTCGGGCGGCTACTTCGCCAGCATGCGGCGCCTGAGTTTCGAATTGATCTCGAGGTGCTCCATGGCTCTCGTGAGGCTCGAGCCCCCCAGCTTCATGCGCCTTCCGGACAAAAAGCTCTTCACCTGTGACTCGCGCGCGACCCCGCACACCGGGAGCGCCCTCCCCATGTACAGGTAGAACTGCTGTGAGCCGGCGTACATCTCCAGCATGCCGTCGTAGTTGTGCGACAACCACTTCCAGTACACCCCCCTCGCCTTCGGATTGTAGGCAGCGTACATCATCGGATATGCCGAGTCAGAGCGGCTCACCTCTCCGCTGAGCCCCAGGTCCAGCGCGTCCTGGACGAGGGCGGGCTCGTCAAATGAGCAGAGCGCGCCCCAGATCTTCGCCCTGTCGACCTCTCCCTGGAGCGTCTTGACCATTTCAAGGAGCGGGCCCTTGGCCTTCTCCCCGTTTACCCTCGCGTATGCCACTGCGACGGCCCCTCTGAGGTCTGGATTGACCTCCGTGTAGTGTTCGAACCTCGGGGCGAGCTTCGCCGCGTAAGCGTCGTCGAGCTGGACGTACTGAGAGGTCAGGTCCTCCCTTGCGGCCCCGATGTAGACGGGCTCGCCTGGACGCGGGTCCTCCCCGATCTTGGCCAGCAGCGGAGGGAAGAACTTTGGATATACCTCCTGGAGCCTGGGCGAGTCCCAGGCGATCGAACTAAGCAGGAAGAGCTGGCCCGCCGCGGTCTCCGTGGTTATCGAGTCAGGAGTCCCGCCGCAGAGCCCGATGAAACTGAGATACGTTGACACGTCTACCTCTCCAGACTGTAGGAAGAGATAGAGGTCGTTGACCAGCCCGGCCCTGTCCTGGGGCGTCAGGAGCTTGAACTGCTTGGCCAGCACGTCGTACCCCTTTTTGTCGTAGAGCGTCACATGGAAGGCGCTCCTCCCTGTGTTGAGCAGGACCCCGGCATCCGGGTCCGCTTCGACGGCCAGGGATCTCTTGTCGAAGAACAGCTGTTTCGTCTTTCCTCCGCTGGTCACCGTGGTGGGCAGCGGCCATGGAGCGGCAGGGACGCTACCGGTGACCATGAACCTCTTCTGGCTCAGCAGGACCTTCTTTCCTGAACTCTTCACCCGGACCACCGGGAAGCCCGGCCGCGTGAGCCACTGCTTCGCGACCTTGGTCACAGGGAGCCTGGACGCGGCGCCGAGCGATTTCCAGAGGTCCTCGCCCGAGGCGTTTGAGTAGCTGAACTTCTTTAGATAGTTGGACACGCCCTCCCTGAACGCATCTTCTCCTACATAGTTCTCGAGCATCCTGAGGATGCTCCCTCCTTTGTTGTAGCTTATCGCGTCAAAATTGTGCATGACGTCTTCGACCTTTTTGACGTGCGCCTGGACAGGATGGGTGTTCTTGACAGCGTCCAGGTTGAGCGCGGCGAACGTCTCGTCCCTGAGGAACACGCTGGGCATGTCCCATTCCGGCCTGATCCGCCCTGTCATCTTGTACCCCATGAAGGTGGCGAAGCTCTCGTTGAGCCAGAGGTCGTCCCACCACTTCATCGTCACGAGGTCGCCGAACCATTGGTGGGCCACCTCGTGGACCATGGACATGGCTCCTCTGTTCCTCTGCCCGAAGGCGCTCGCCTCAGTCACCAGCGCGTAGCTCTCTCTGGACGAGATTGCCCCCCAGTTCTCCATCGCACCGGTGTGATATTCGGGGAGGGCCACCATGTGGAGCTTCTTCAGTGGATAGGGGACGCCGTAGTAGTCCGAGAAGTCCTTCACCGAGCCGGCTATCATCCTCAGGGCGAGCTCGGAGTTCTTGGCCTGCCCCGGGCGGGTGGCTGTGATGACTTCGACGTCTCCAGCCATCAACCTGGTCTCCTCCATGTTGCCTATCGCGAAGAAGAAGAGGTAGGTCGACATCCTGGGAGTCTGGAGGAAGGAGTGGCGGGTGCGTCCGCCGCCGACGTCTTCCGATGAAGCGACCGGGGTGTTGAATATGACCTTCTGGGCGGAATCGGTGGTTATCTGCACCCTGAAGACTGCCTTGTAGGAAGGCTCGTCAACACAGGGGAAGACCGTCCTCGCCTCCGCTGGTTCGAGGTCGGTGCAAAGGATGTAGTCCTTCCCGTACTTCGACTTGTAGAGGCCGAAGATGACGTCGTCTGAGACCTGTTTCGTGTACTCGATCTCGACCGACGATTTCTTCTTGGGCACCCCCGCGACGAGGAGCTTCGCCCGCTTCTCGTCCAGTCTGAATTTCGCGGGCCTGCCGTTGACCTTCGCCGACGCTATGTTCAGCGAAGAGCAGTCGAGGGCGAAAGGCCTGCTCGCTCCCTTGACCGTGACCGTCTCATGCCCCTTGACGAACGCCTTGCCGAAGTCCACGTCTAGGCTCAGATCGTAGGAAATGATCTCCAGGAGCGCTTCGCCAGCCAAAGCCCTGTGATGGCGGCTTAAAGAGGTAGTTTACGGCACTACTCTTTGTCGATGAACTCTTCTGCCTTCGGTGGGTCTGGAGGCAACCCCTTCCTCTTGCGTATCTCCGTGACCAGGCCCCAAAGCATGTTCTGAGGCACTGCCTGCCAGGTCTTGAAGTGGGTGTTCCAGACCGCCTTGCCGGCGGTGGCGCCTCTCATCTTCTCGCTCAGGTCGAATGTCTCGGATGCCGGGATCTCCCCTTCCACCACGGTCATGACCTCCTTCTGGTCTATCTTGACGAGCTTCCCTCTCTTCGCGCTGATGACCCCCGTCACCGCTCCTATGAGGTCAGACGGCCCTTTCACCTCTATGCCAAGGATCGGCTCGAGCAGCGTCGGGTTGGCCGAGAGCAGCGCGCCCAATATGGCCCGCCTCGAAGCAGGCATCAGCTGGGCGTAGGTCCTGTGCGCCGGGTCCTCGTGTGGGACGAAGTTCGTCAGCGCGACCTTCACTCCCCTGGTGAACTCGTACGCCAGAGGGCCGTTCTTCATGATGTCATCGAACCCCGCGCGTATCGAGTCCATGGACTCCTGGAGGAACTGGACACCCTTGGTGACTTCCGTGAGGACGTCCCCTCTCTCGTCGATCCCCTGGAAGTTGCGGGCCTGGTCGGGGTCCCATCCGTGGTCGCGGAGAGTCTTGATCACTGTCTTCTTCTCCACGTTCTCACCGATGGTGCCGTTGCGGATCAACTCGATGACTTCAGGCTCGAGCGGCTCGACCTCGATGAAGATCTTATTGTGCCTGTTGGGGGACCTGGCCATGATCGGTCCCGCGCGGGCGCGGATCGTCTCTCTGTAGTTGATGATGGGCGGGGAGGTGATTATCTCGAGCCCGGCCTGCTGGATCTGGGTGGTGGCGATCTCGAGATGAAGGACCCCCATCCCGGCCATTAAGGTCTCTCCTGACTCCTGGTTGATAGTGATCACGAGGTTAGGGTCCTCGATGTTCAGCCTGCGCATGACCTCGACCAGCTTAGGGAGGTCCCTCGGGTGCTTCGCCTCTACCGCGACGGTGACCACGGGCTCGCTGACGTAGTGAATTGACTCGAACGGCGCGACGTCCTTCCTGCTGGATATGGTCTCACCGGAGCGGATGTCAAGCCCGAGCAGTGCGGGTATGTTCCCTGCTGGAAGAGAGTCTACGATCTCCCTCTGGAACCCCATGAATATCTGTACTGACTGTATCTTGCCCTCCCTCTTCGAGTTGATGAGGTAAATCGAGTCTCCGTTGCTGACGCTCCCTGAGAAGAGCCTCCCCGTGGCCACGAGCCCCGCCGCAGGGTCGACGACAACGTTGGTGACCATCATGACCGCAGGGCCGTTCTCGTCGCAGGCGAGGAGGGCCTTGCCGATGTCGCTGTTCAAGTCCCCCTGGGGCCAGATCTTGGGGATGCGGTACGCCTGCGCCACGTGGGGGGGCGGATGGTGCCTTACGACCATCCCGAGAAGCGCCTCGTGGAGAGGGAGCTTCTTGCCGAGCTCCTCAGGCGTCGAGCTCGTGTAAGCGTTGATGATGTCCTTGAACGACATCCCCGCGGCCTTCGCCATGTCGAAGTTGAACCCCCACTTGTCCTTGGAGGAGCCGAAGGCGACTTGGGCGTCCTGGACGGACACCTTCCACTTCTGCTTGTATTCCGGTTCTGCGTAGGTCTCTACGAGCCGGTTGAAGTCCTTGACGATGTTGAAGAGCCATTCCTGCATCTTCTCCGGGGTGAGACGGAGCTCCTTGATCAGGCGGTCAATCTTGTTGATGTACACCACCGGCCGGACCCTCTCCTCCAGCGCCTGACGGGTCACGGTCTCGGTCTGGGTCATTATCCCCTCCACTGCGTCCACGACGACTATGGCTCCGTCTACCGCCCTGAGAGACCTGGTCACCTTGCCGGTGAAGTCGATGTGGCCAGGCGTGTCGATGAGGTTGATGACGTAGGGCTTTCCGTCCTTCTCATAGTAGAGTGTCACGTTCGCGGCCTTGATCGTCATCTGGCGCTGCTGCTCGAGCTCCATGTAGTCCAGGGCGAGCGCCTGGCCTGCAACTGAGGGCGAAAGCATGCCGGTAGCGGCCAACAGGCTGTCCGACGTAGTCGTCTTCCCGTGGTCGACGTGGGCTATGATGCCGAGGTTGCGGATCTGGTCCCTGTTGTGGACGATCTTGAGAGCCTCTGCGGTCGTCTTGAAGCGCGGCATGAGTTGGAACGAGCCATCCGGAACGGGTTAAGAAGCTTTTCTTCTGATGAAGCGTTTTCAGGGCGCCCGGAGGGTCTCACCGACGCCCGTGCGGCCGGTGCCTCCTGGGCTCCATGGCCACCACGTCGAACAGTATCTTCCTCAGGTTGACCGTCACGCTCCTGGCGAAGAACCTGTCCTCGATGCGTATGTTTCTAAGGTCATAGTTCCCCTTCTCATGGAACTCGTACCTTTCGAAGGACAGACAGTCAGAAAGATACGACTCAAGGCGGTAGAGGTCAGGGTCGACGACGACCCCCTTCGGGATAGGCTCGGACTTCCATTCGGCTAGGACGTCATTCAAGGAGTCGACGGCAGACTGATAGTTCTTCCATGCCTCTTCCACGAAACGGGGGAAGATCCCGTTAGCCGCCATCCTCTCCTTGAAAGCGCCGGAGTCGTCTTCGGAGTACCGCTTCAGCAGGTGCGCCTTGATGTTGAGCTCGTTGGACCTGTCTGTCTTGTACAGGAATTCCCTAGCCAGAGGCTCGAACTCCGTCTTGTAGGCATGGTTGAGGGAGTCGCCGAAGGCGCCGCAGGCCAGAAGGAATCTCCCGATGGCGTAGTCGTCAGACAGCAGGGCGTTCGCGATCATGTGCGAAAAATCGGGGTCGTATGGTATCTCGCTCATCAGCAGGCCCTTCCGGGTTATCCTGCGAGGCATGTGCTCGATAGCCCCGATATCGGTGAGCCACCCCGCTGCGAAAGCCACCTCCTTGTGGTTCACCCTGGACATGAATTCCAGGCTCGAAAGGTCGAGGCCGTACTTCGACATCAGGAGCACCAGGTCGAACGGGGTCTCGGTCTCCAGGGCCTTTCGGACCGGGACCGGGTCGATCCTGACCGGAACGGGAGAGTCGGTGAGGATCACCGCCCGTCCCGGCTTGAACCTCCCCACCCTTCCCATCATCTGTAAGAGAGAGTTGTTGTCCAGCTTGCCGTACCTTAGGGTCTTCTGACCCAGCCTGTCCCTGCTATTGATGACGTCGTTGAAGACCAGGACGTTGTCGACGTAGATGTTGACGGAAGAGGCTATGACGTTGGTGGCAAAGATCTTCAGGTTCCTGTCCTTCTCTGCCTTCCGCTGGATCCTGTTGACCTCGGTCCCCTCAAGCCCGCCGTGGATGTAGACCCCTCCGTAAGTTCCGGCATACTTCTCTACGAGCCGCCTGGTTGGAAGGAAGACCAGCCATGACTCGTCCTTGGGCTGGGTGTAGAGATACCTCGACATGGTGTCGAACATCCCGTCCAGGTTGCGCGCCAGCTCCACCTCGACCTTGACCGGGAACCTCCTTCCGCTCACGGAGTGGAGGTTCGAGATCCCCAGGAAGCTGAGGAACTCTTTGGGGTCGATGGTGGCGCTCATCACTCTGAACAGGTTCCTCGTCTCGGCCTCGTCGTTCTTCGCGAGCGACATGCAGAGCTCCAGCTGCGACGACATCTGGTGGCTTTCGTCGAAGTAGATCGATGAGTCGTTGACGGAACGGTCGGCCAGCATCCTGATGAGGACGCCGTCGGTCACGATCTTGATCTTGCCTTCTACGTTGACCTTGGTGTCCTTGGTTATGATGGCGAGGTGTTCCTTGACTTCGGGGTGCAGCGCCTCAAGGGAATAGTAGAGGGCGTTGCATGAAGCCCTGGAAGGTTCACGGATTAGGATCTGCCTGGTCCGCCCCGACTTCTCGAACTCGTGGATGGGCACCACGGTGCTCTTTCCGGTCCCGACTTCGCCCATGAGCACGAAGTGCTCATGGAAGTCGATCGACCCCAAGATGGAGAAGATGGGCAGGTCCGGCGGAGGCGACGGCCGCACTTTGAAGGGCGACTCCGCGCCCTCTTCGGGGACAGCGACCTCCAGTGAATCGTCGATTCCAGCTCCGCTCAATTCGTTCTATCGTTCGGCTGAATTCAGGGAGATTTTAACGTGGATGCGGCCCTTCTGGGAGTCCGGGCCGCTCACGCGTAGACCCTTGCGACCGCCCTTAGCTGCGACCTCGTGAGCTTCACCTGGGCCCCTCCCAGGGAGACCGCAGACACCGTGCCGTCGGCGCCGTCGGTCACTGTCAGCCTTTCGGCGAGCGGCTCCGCCCGTGATGCATCGAGGGACGCCAGGAACGGCGAGAATTCGTCAGGGTTGGCCCAGCCGTGGCGCTCTGATATCGCCTCGACGACCTCCGCCAGGAGAGGCTCTCTCATGGGGGTTGCGTCGACGGGTGGGATGAATGCGGGCCCCCCTTTCACGCCTGCCCTAAACGCCCTTTTTCGGAGTAAGATTCCGTCGCTCGCCTGCAGCGCGAGGACGTCAAAGGAGTCTGTCGGGACGACGTTCCAGTCCACGGACCCCGACCTAAGACGCTTGAGCTTCAGCGAGAGCATTCTAGAAGCCTCCATGCTGTCGAGCGGAAGGAGATGAACCCCTCTTTGAGACATGGCCTTTGTCTCTCGTCTTAGCGCTTCGATGACTCTTCGCTCGGCCCCGCGGTGGTTCAAAGCCAGCACCGTCACCACCTGAAAGGCGCGTGGAGACTTCCCGATGAACAGCAGGAGGCGCCCGTCTACCAGGCTGAGCCCTCTCGCCCGGTCCTGGGCCTCGAGCTTGACCTCTGCCAAAGCGTGCCAGCGGAACGGGAACGCTCTTTCCCTGAGCAGGATCGAATCCCTCATGGGGACCACACGGTTCGCCGCCGCTCTGGCCCTTGCAGAAGGGTATGCGACCATGCCGAGTCCAGCCAGCAGGAAGACAGCTGGAGAGACGACCCCACCCTCTCTGAACGCTACGACGGAGAGGAGGAGCAGAACGCCACCTAGGACAAGGCGGCCCGATGGGAGCCTCGTCTTGGAGCGAGCGTCAGCCTCCGGCGTCGCTCTCCCGGGCCTCAAGAAACAGAAGGCTAGGTATCCGAACGCCAGCAGGGAGACAGGCCAGACGCCAGCTCCCAGTGCCCCGACCCCTAAGACAGCTGCTGCGGCTTTCGTCGCCCATCCCATCAGTGGAACCCTTCCCCGTCTTGGCACGCATAAGCGAACCTGGTGTACTCCTCGAGGGCAGGGTGACGGGCGGCCCAGAACGCCTTGGTGCTCCTCTCCCTCTCTTCGGGGTTGACCGCCTCTGGGTCCCTGTCCTTGTTCCTGGACGCAGCGGCCTTGGTCAACTCCAGCGAGAACTTGGCGTCGTGACCCAAGATGACCCCGCCGTAGGGGACCCTGTCCCATGGGTTGATCGGGTCGATGGAGACGTGGCTGGTCACAAGGACGGCTATGCCGAACTCCACGCAGAGACGCTGGGCGTGGGCGAGGATCATGGCCAGGCCCGAGCTCCTGGCGGGGAGGTCCTGAGTGCTGGGGAACGCCGATTTGAAGGGAGCCGAGATGGAGTCGTAGACCAAGAGCCGCGCCCCTGTCTCGCGTATGATGTGGTGGAGGGCAGACTGGTACGTCGGGGTCTGCCTCATCTTGAGCTCGACCCTCCCCCCGCTCGACACCTCCCTCGCGGCATCGACGCCATGGAGGTTGAGCAGATCTACCACCTCCGGGGTCTGGAAGATCAGCACCGATGGCCCCTTGGGTGGGAGCTCGACCGAATAATCTGGGGAGAAGATGTCAGCGGCCGCGCCAAGATGGGCGTCGGTATATGACACTCCCAGGTGGTTTAGGGCCGAATCAATCGCGTTAATCAGCTGGCCGCGGGTGACAGGCTTCCTGCGGGGAGAGGTCTTCGGCGCCCGGTCCAGCTTTACTTCCGCTACGTTGAATTCCTTTTCGAACCGCTTGGTCATCCTGTCCTTCCAATATGGGACCAGATAGCTCGAGTAGGACTGTTCCGTGTCGAGGATTACGGTGCTCCCACCAGCCGCGGCGACCGAGCACGCCGCCTGGAAGGAGATGATGCTCTTCCCGAGGGCCTTCTCGCCGAAGATTTGAGTAATCGTACCTGTGGCGAGGCCCCCATCGGTAAGCGCGTCTACGGCCGCGCAGTTGGTTCGCAGGTGGTCCATCACTTGCTCAGCTCCTGCAGCAGGCGCATCCCGGACTCGGTCACGGTGTACGAAAGGACCTTTTGTCCTCCTCCGCTCCCTTTGGGCTCTAGGACGAGGAACCCTTCGGAGTGGAGCCTGTCTACTTCGGCCCCGACGTCGGCGGAAAGAAACTGAGGGGAGAGGAACGAGACTATCGACTGCCGGTTCGCGGAGTCGTAGCTCGATATCTCCTCCAGTATGGTCCTTGTCAGTCTGGGGTCGGCGCTGCGCTGGGGCGCGGATGGTAGGCGCGAAGAGGGACTTCTCGGCCTGATGAAGCGGGGGACGAACGCGGTCGAAGAACCCGACCTGTCGTCGCAGACTGTGAAAGAGCACGCGAGGGCGGCCTCCTGCCTCCAACTCCTCCTGGCGTTCCAGGCCTCGCTAGAGTAGACCCGGACAGCCATCGACTCCGTCAGCTTGTCGTTCAGGAGGGCCGGGAGAGGGGTGGAGAGGACGAGAGGGGCGCTAGCCTCCAGGAGATGAGACATCAGCCTCCCGGCGTGCTGGTACCTGGAAAGATTCCTGAACAGCCGATGGGCCCCGGTGACCATCATTGCGTATGGACGTGGTCCCGGAGCCGAGAGGAGATGGAGGATCTTCGCCACGTACAGGCCTGCCGCCAGGTCGGCGGCCTGTGGGTATGGGGCCGAAGCGAAGCTCACGAGGGCACCCCCGCGCATCAGCGGGGCGAAGTCTTCGACGCGCGTGGAATCGAGATGTTTGAGAGCGCCTATCCTTCCCTTCAGCTTGTCCACATAGAAGCCTCTGAAACCTTCGGTCGCCCCGACTACATCGTAAAGCGCCGCGGGAGCGGCCACGTCGTTCTGCTCGGACAGCTTCTGCAGCGCTGCCGAGAGTATCGCCTCCTCCTCTGGGGTAAGGTCTAAGGCGGCTGCGTAGGCCGAAGCGACGAGCTGCCCGTGTATAGCGTCGTCTCCTTCGAGGTGGAACGCCTCATAGAGCATGGACCGGTAGTCGAATGCTTCGAAGTATCCGTGCAACTGAGGCGCTATCGAGCCATCGAGGTCTAGGATGGCGAGGTTCAACCCGGCCTGAGCGCTGGCGAACGCGAACAGAGACGCCAGGGCCCCAGCCTGTCTTCCAAGTAGGAGGACCCTGTCTCCCAGCCCGCGGACCCCGACTGGCGTCCGAGACCTGTCCAGAGGATATCCGAGCCAGTCTCTGGCGTTTGAAATCAACGAGAGAAAGTGCGCTCTGTTCGCTTAAGTCACTGACGCACATCTTGAGCACACAACTTGTGAGCTCAACTTGTTCATATCATCCCCTTCCATGAAGAAGGGGGTTGAAGCACCGCGACACGACCGTGATCTGTTGGGAGATCCTGCGGGCGCTCGCCGGCGGCCCCCAGCTTCCAACAAGGTTGTCGCGGGTGGTCAACGTCCCGTATGACAGGTTCGGAGATTATGTGCAGGTCCTCACGTCGGGCGGCCTCGTGAAGGTCGACTCTTCGGAAGAGCACGAGCGGTACGCCATCACCCCCCAGGGGATGGAAGCGCTGCATCACCTTGACACGGGGTTGAAGATGCTTTTCTCGGCGACGCGGTGAACAAGTTGTGAGCATCTGTTATAAGGAAAAGGAGGTCTGAGGACCGCCATGCCCGAAGACGATGACCCAGGCGTGTCGACGATAGAGATGCACGAGGAGTTCATCCAGCACGTGGAAAGCGGGGGGAGGAAGATCACTCTCCTCGCAGTAATCGCGACCGTCGCGGGAGCCTACTTCGCTGTAAACTACTTCGCCCAATTGGTCGTCTTCCCCTATGTGCTTGGGATAACGAGCCAGAGGGTGAACCTGGTCGATCCGGGCCTGGTCGCCGTCGGAGCGCTGAGCCTTGCGGTGTCCTTGCTCTGGCTCTACGCTGGGATCAGAGACATCATGTTCGGAAGGAAGATGTCGAAGCGTATCAGAGAGATCAGAGCCATGCAGGCGAGGGCCGCCGAGAAGTACGGCCTCGGATCTGGAGACGCTTAGCCTACAGGACAGGATCCCGGCCGTCTTCAAAAAGCGAGGGGCGTCACGGTTCTTCATCAGGATGCGAGGTCCGCGGAACGGACAGGGCCTAGTCTTCTCGCCAGCGGAAGAACTTGACGGCTAGCGCGAAGGTGACCAAGGATATCGCAAGGACCAAACCCATGTCGAAGTATGCAGCTCCGAAGTTGCCATAGATCATTACTTGCGTGAGCCCGTCTATCACATAGTACAGCGGCAGCACGTGCGCGATGGCCTGGAGGTACATCGGCATGGACTGGACAGGGAAGAAGGTGCCAGAGAGGAACATCATGGGGAACGTCACCAGGTTCCCCACTACCGCGGCAGACTCAGGCGTGTTGGAGATGGTCCCGACCAGCATCCCCAGCGACACGAAGAAGAAGGGACCGAGCACAAGGAACACTCCTATTCCCCAGTTGAGCGTTATGTGCGCGCCGAAGACATAGATGCCCACCAAGCTCATGAGGATGAACGACAGCGTGGTGGTGCCGATGTACCAGATTATCTTGGACATCAGCCACTCGGTCTTAGTCAGAGGTGTCAACGACAAGAGCTTGAACACCTTGTCTCTCCTGTAGGTGGAGCTGAGGTTCGTGATGGCAAACATCGGGCTCGTCAGCGCGGCGAACCCGATCAAGCCCGGAACGAGGAAGTCGATGTACTTGTAAGACGAGGAGACGGCGGTCTTCTGAGAAACACCGATTACCCCGGTGCTCCCGTGGAGGTTGAAAGAGTTCACAATCTCGCTTGTGATGCCGAACACCACTGCGCTGGTCGTGGAGGCGGGGTTCCCGTAGACGGTGACGTTCACCGCGTGGTTAGAGAGGAAGTCCGTGGTGAACCCCTGGGGTATCACTATCCCGTCTGTGGACGAGTGAGATGATAGGTACTGTGAGAAGTTGACGCCGGCAGGGGCCGGCCTGAGGACCACGGCGGTGGTGCTGTTCAGGGCGCTTACGAACGCGGTGCTGACCTGCCCCCCGTCTAGGTTCTGGACGTAGACGGTGCTTGGCCCCGAACTCCCCCCGGAGAATATCGCGCCGAAAAGCAGTATGAGGATGATGGGGAAGACGAGGGTGAAGAAGAAGCCCTCCCTGCTCCTGACATTCCCCCTTGCGTAGATCTTGAGCTCAGCCAGCATCCTGCCTAAACTGAAGGCCATGGCTATCTGGCGCCTGCCTCCTCATCACCCGTTTCACCGACGAGCCTGAGGAAGACGTCCTCCAGCCTGTCCTTCCTGACGGTGAGATCGTCCCACCCCGCGCCCGACTCCTCTATCGCGCCTAACGCAACCATCGCGTCGTTCTTGTCCCTCAGAAAGACGGTCACTGTAGACCCGTCGCCATCGACTTCCAATTTGGTGTTCTCCTTCAGATATCTGAGCAGGTCATCCTTCGCCTTCACGACCATCCTCTGGCCGGAGCCGTACTTGGACTCGATTTCGTCGGTGGTCCCCATAGCCACTATCTTGCCGTGGTTCATTATGGCCACCCTGTCGGCAAGCACCTCTGCCTCTTCGAGGTAGTGAGTGGTGAGCATGACTGTACGACCTTCTGCTTTCAGTTTCCTGATGACCTCCCAGACCGCCCTCCTTGCCTGGGGGTCTAGGCCCGTCGTAGGTTCGTCGAGGAAGACCACCTGAGGGTCGTTGACGAGCGACAGCGCCATCCCCAGCTTCTGCTTCTGCCCGCCCGAGAGGTTCTGGAACCAGATGTTCTTGGCTTCGTCGAGGATGACCCTCTTCAGCATCTGGTCGGCGTCGACCTTCGTTCCGAACAGGGTGGCGTAGTAATTCACCGCTTCTTTGGGAGTAGGATAGTCCAGGAACTTGAAACCCTGAGGAATGACGCCTATCTGCTTGTGGAGGTCGTAGCCCGATTTCCAGGGGTCGAGGCCTAGCACCGACGCCGTCCCCTCGTCCTTGTCTCGTAGCCCTTCGAGTATCTCGATAGTGGTGGTCTTGCCCGCTCCGTTGGGTCCGAGAAGCGAGAACACTTCCCCCTTCTTTACCGAGAAGCTGATGCCGTCTACCGCCTGCAGGGAGCCGTACTTCTTCTTCAGGCCACTGACTTCGATGGCAGACAATTGACACGGGCCTTTGGAGTTGGATATTTACGCCGTTGTAGTCACGTCGCGTCCCCACTTGAGGGAACCACGGCCCCAGAACCACCCTCCGAAGAGTAGCATCGCGATGCCTCCGAGCACGAGGATGATCCCGATTATCACCGCCAAGAGCTGCAGTATGAGCACTATGATGTCCACGACGAAACTGGCAAGCAACGCCAGTATCACCGCGCCGACGACGATCATCAGCCCCCCGACTATCTGGGACCTGTGCATGATGTCAGATGAAAGGGCGCGCTATTTATCCTATCGAGTCACTGGCGCCGGCCTGCCGTATCTCTCTTCGATGAATTTCTTCGCCGAGATGGTACCTTCGGCGGGGAGCCCTGCTTCCGCCCATTCCTTCATGCCGCCTTCGTATGCCTTCACGTCGAACCCCTTCTCCTCGAGGAACGCCGCAGCAGCCCTAGAGGCCCCGCACTCATAGCTGGAACAGTGGACCACGATCTCTTTGGACCGGTCAAGCTCCGTCCACCTCCCCTGCTCTAGTTCGTTACGAGGGACAGAGATTGAGCCTTTGATGTGTATCTTCTCATATGCGCTCGCAGCAAGGACGTTGACAACCACGAGCCGCGGTGAACCGAGCTTGGACGCGACCTCATCCTTGCCTATGGTCTTCAATGTCAAACAAGGCGTCCGCCCTGGTGTTAAGGTTTAACGCCCAGAAGTGGTTTATAGTCAGGGCTTCCGGTCATGATGAAGATGAAGATCGGAATCGTGGGCGCGCCGGTGGACCTGGGCCAGCAGCGTCGTGGAGTGGACATGGGCCCGAGCGCCATCAGGATCGCGAGGTTGGAGGAGCGGCTGGAGTCTCTCGGCCATACTGTGAAAGATTTTGGGAACATCCCTACCTCAGACATGGCCACCGCTGCGGTCGGAGACGAGAAGGTGAGATACCTCAAAGACGTCGTCAAACAGTGCGAGATGATAGCGAGGAAGGTCTCCGAATGTGCGAGCAAGGGGCTGTTTCCCCTGGTCCTCGGCGGCGACCAGAGCGTCTCAATAGGGACGCTAGCTGGCCTTCCAGGTCCCGGTACCGGCAGGGGGGTCATCTGGCTGGACGCTCATGGAGACTTCAACACCCCGACCACGACCCCAAGCGGAAACATCCACGGGATGGCGCTGGCGGCGGTCCTCGGATACGGGCACCCGGACCTCGCGAAGCTGGGAGGGAGGGCTCCGAAAGCTTCGGAAAAGAACACGGTCCTGGTTGGCATAAGAGACCTCGACCCTCAGGAGTCGAAGGCGCTGTCGCGTTCGAAGGTCACTGTGTTCACCATGAGAGAGATAGACGAGCTTGGGATGAAGAGGGTGATGCAAAAGGCGCTCGACATCGCGGCCGCCGGAGTGGACCAAGTCCACCTGAGCGCCGACGTCGACTCGATCGACCCAAGGGAGGCGCCGGGAACAGGGACGCCTGTCAAGGGCGGGCTCACGTATCGCGAGGCGCAACTGGCGATGGAGATGCTCTCTGACTCGCGAAAGGTGACTTCTGCCGAGTTCGTCGAAGTTAACCCGATACTCGACGTGTCCAACCACACCGCGGAGCTCGCGGTCGAACTCGCCCTGTCCCTTTTCGGGAAGAAGATAATCGAGCGCGCATAGCGGGGCTCGCGGACTCCCTGGCTCGGCGTCTCGCCTCCGCTGCGCTCGGATTTCCAGGGCGCGACGTATGCCGTGTTTCGTGCGAGAGCCTACGGGTTGTTTATAATGGCGAGTCGAAGGGCGTGCGAAAGATGCAGACTCAGCCAGCAGCCGAGCCTCAAGTCATCCCCACTGGGACGTCCAGCCACCAGCTGCGGGCATTGCTCGCGATGGTGGGCGTGGCCCTCCTCCTCAATTATGTGGAGACCATGATCCTCCCAGGGATACTCACAATCCAGACGTACTTCTCGACGACCGTCAGTGCTGTTTCTTGGATAACCTCTGCCTTCCTCATAGTCGGGAGCGCGGTTTCGCCCCTCTTTGGGAAGCTAGGGGATAGCTACGGAAAGAAGAAGATGTTTCTGATCGCTCTTGTGTTCTACACCATCGGTGTTGGGGCGGCGGGGTTTTCCCCGTCAATCTACTTTTTGATAGCAGCCAGGGCCGTCCAAGGCATCGGCTTTGCCATAGTCCCCCTCTCGCTGGCTATCATCGCTGAGACATTCCCAAAGGAGCGGATTGCGACTGCCCAGGGGGTCGTCAGCGCGACTTTCGCCATCGGGGCCGCAGCAGGGCTGATCTTGGGGGCGTACATAATCCAGGACCTGGGGTGGCAGTGGGCCTTCCACTCCGCCTTCATACTCAGTGTGTTACTCTTCGCGGTGATCTGGCGGTTCCTCCCTCAGGGGCACACCGGAACCGGGCGAAAAGTAGACTATGAGACGGTCGTGCTCCTCATGGCTGGAGTATCCCTGGTGCTGTTCTATCTCAGCGAGGGACCGTACGAGGGGTGGTACTCGGCATATGGCCTTGCGGCGCTCGTAGCCGGGCTGGGTCTCACCGTCGCGTTCTTCGTGGCGGAAGCCCGCAAGGAAAACCCGCTCATCCAGCTCAGCCTGCTGAGGATCCGGAACGTGCTGGTCGCGAACGGCATCGGCGTCATCTCCGGAATCGGGATGTTCATGCTCTTCTACGCGGTGGTCTATTTTGCCGAAGACCCATCGCCTCTGGGGCTTGGCCTTGACGTGCTGAGCGCCGGCCTTACCATAGGCCCCGCCGCGATAGCGATGCTCGTAGCCGGTCCCGGCGTAGGAAGGATGGTCACCCGCTACGGTCCGAAGCCTGCCATGATCCTGGGCGGGACGATAGCCATCGTCGGATTCGGGCTCTTCATATTCAACAAAGGCACCACGACAGACCTCGTCATAGACACGGCGGTGTCGATGATCGGGGCGGTATCGCTCATCATCCCCATAGTGAACATGATCAGCGTGTCGCTCCCTAGGGACACCGTGGCCACGGGGCTCGGGCTCAACACCATGCTGAGGAACATCGGGGGCGCCGTCGGGCCGGTGGTTGCCACGACGATAATGAGCACTTACACCACCATCGTCAAGATCCCTCACCAGACCCCTCAGGGGGTAATCCTAGTGCCGGTGGCCTTCCCCAACGGCACGGCCTTCGATTACGTCTTCTACCTGGGGATTGCCGCGATGCTCTTCGCGGTAGTCCTTTCCCTCGCGACGAAGAACTACGTATTCAGGAAACAGGCCCCATAAGCCAGATCCGTCCCCGCTCTGACGGGGAAGCTACAATTCTCTAACATGAGAAACGGCTCCCCGGTTTATTATCGCAAGGTACTCTTCAGACGCTCGCGAGTTAGCATGGCCCAGATGTCGCAGATGAGAACTGAAGAGAAGGGGGAGCAGACCTCCAGGCTGCTCATCATTCTCTCGAAGGGGACGATGGACATGGTCTACCCGGCGCTGATGATAGCGACCACGGGGGCCACGATGGGGAAGGAGGTCCACATGTTCTTCACATTCTGGGGGTTGGACGCCGTGAACAAGAAGAAAGTCAACTCGATGAAGGTAGCAGCAGTGGGGAACCCGGGGATGCCCATGCCGAACATACTGGGGATGATCCCCGGCATGACCGCCATGGCCACCAGGATGATGGAGGGGAAGATGGCCAAGGCGAAGGTACCATCGATACCAGAGATGTTCCGCATGGCGAAGGACCTCGGGGTGAAGCTGCACGCCTGCTCGACCACCATGGAGGTGATGGGGACCCCCAAAGATGACCTCATACGCGAAGTAGACGACGTCGTGGGAGCGGCCACCATGTTGTCCTTAGGCGAGGGTGGACAGATCATCTTCATCTAGGTGAGTGGGTTGTCAGCACTAGAGCAACACAAAGTATTGGACTGCCGGGGCAGCTTCTGCCCTGGACCGATCACTGAGCTCTTCAAGGCATACCGAAGCGCCCAGCTCGGGGACGTAATCGAACTGTGGGCCACCGACCCTGCCGCCAAGGCGGACATCGCAGCGTGGGCTCAGAAGAGCGGGAACGAGCTCCAGAATGTCTCGGAGGAGCAGGGGTACGTCCGGATACTCGTCAAAGTGACGAAGAAGAGGAGCTGAGTGAGTTGGAGCACATCGTGGTGGTTGGGTCGGGGGACGGGGGGACGTTCACAGCCAACCTGCTGGCTTCTGAGCTCGGCAAGGAGATCCGGGATGGGTTAGTTTCCTTGCAACTGGTTGGGGAGCACCTCGAGCACCCGTTCCAGCCCGGAAACCTGGATATTGCGTTCAAGGGAGCCGCACCTCGCAAGTACCTCCGCGACGAATCGCGGCTCCTCCGGAAGGGGGTTGAGTTCCTCCATGACCCCGCGGCGTTGATCGATTTTCGGCAGAGGATGGTCAGCACGAAGGGAGGGAAGATACTACCCTTTGACCACCTGGTGATCGCGACTGGCGCCGTCGCAGACCCTACGATCATCCCAGGGCTTGCTCAGGGGGCGCTGAACTTCCACACGGGCCCCGAGGACTCCAGCAAGATCTGGAAGGCGCTCCAAGATTTCAAGGAGGGGACGGTGGTGGTGGCGATCGCCAGCGCCCCGCACAAGTGCCCGCCGTCTCCCAATGAGGCGGCGTTCATGCTGGACGAGTTCTTCAGGAAGAAAGGCATCAGGGAGAAGGTCAGGATACGGTTCCTCACCCCGTATCCGAGGGCCTATCCCGCAGAGAGGGTCTCCGAGGTGGTGGCTCCCATGTTCGACGAGAAGGGGATCGAGGTGACCACTTTCTTCAACGTCGACAAGGTTGATCCCGAACACAAGAAAATTACGTCGATGGAAGGGGAGTCGTTCGACTACGACCTGCTGATCGCGATCCCACCTCACCACGGGGCAGATGTGGTCGTAAGGTCAGGCATCGGAGACAGCGACGGATATGTTCCGACGGACAAGGGGACCATGAAGGTCCTCGGCCAGCCCGGAGTCTATGCGATCGGAGACGCCACCAACATCCCTGTTTCGAAGTCTGGCGTGGTCGCTCATCTCCAGTCGGTGGTGGTGGCCCACAACATCGTCAACGAGGCGCGGGGCACCCACGACGAGCTCGCCTACAATGGGAGGATCAACTGCCCTATGGAGGTCGGAGCACACAGGGCGATCTTCGTGTCGGCGACCTACGCTTCCCCTCCCGAGGATCAGTCTCCTTCTACCATCAAGTACATCGAAAAGCGGTCTTTCGCCATGATATACTGGAGGGCGCTCAATGGGAGCCTGGAACGGGTGTTCGACATGTTCTTCGGCCCGACGCGGTTCCCCGTGGAAGAGCTGCAAGAAGCAAAGACCGCCTAGGCTGAGAGATCCGCAAGGTGCGCGGACGTAGTAAGCGACCAGCGCTTCGCGCCGCGATGGGAGGCGTGCAGGCAGCGGTGCAATTCACCCCGCTCAGAGTGAGCCCCGGGGAAGAATATCCGGCCCCTAACGGGAGCCACAGCGAAGCGGCCACAGATAGCGGCCCGCGAAGCTACACCGGGTACCTGGGCGGATGCCGGGACAGTTCTTCGTTCAGCTTGACGAAGCTCGAAACTGTACCGACATCAAACCACTCGTCGGGGGTGTAGTAGGCAGCGACTTTGCCCCCTCTCCTCAGCAGCTCCGGGATGAAATCGGTCATGAGGTCGGTCCTCTTCTTGCTGGCCGTCTTCGCTATCAGCTCCATGGCGTCGGGTCCTGCGACCATGGGCCCCGTGGTGACACTCATGTCTATCTTGGGCTTTTCCTTGAAAGACGTGACTACGCCGCCGCTGACCTCCGCCACCCCTACTGGGAGGGTGTATCCCTTGTCCAATACGAGGGTCACGTCAGCGCCCGACTCCCGATGGACCCTGAGCAGCTCGGTGATGTTGAGGTCGGTTAGTATGTCCCCATAGTAGATGAGGAGCTCGTCGCACCCCTCGAGGGAACCCCCTTTGATGGCATTCGCCACCGCGTTAAGGCTGCCGCTCGATCCAGGCCTGTCTTCTGAATATGAGATCTTCATCCGTTGCGTTCCCCCGTCTCCGAAGTATCTCCTGATGTCCTCTGACCTGTATCCTGTGAGGAGGGTCACCCTGGTGATGCCATGGTGGCGCATCAACGCGATGATGTAGGCCAGGAGAGGGAGCTTCTTAGGGCCGATCGGTATCATCACCTTCTGGAAGTAGTCTGTGAGCGGCTTCAGGCGCTCTCCCCTCCCGCCGCAGAGGACGGCCGCCTGGGTGCTCCGCTTCATGGGCCGACCAGGCGGCACATCGCTATTAATTGTTGGGAGACCGAGGTCGGGCTCCCTTCAGGATCGGGTACACAGAATCGAGCAGCTCCAGAGAAAGCGCTCCGTTGTTGACACCGACCTGTTCGATTTGAAGTCCGAGCGGCACGCTCGTTCCTTCTCTCTCGACACCGTCGACGACTTCGCCAAAGACCTCGGATGCTATCCTTACCGACTCCTCGCCCATGGCCTCGCTGCGAAGGAGTTTCTTCCTGATGTCGGGAGGCACCACGACGTCAAGCGACTCGAGCAGGCGGAGGATGCCCTCGGTGGGCACCGTGGTGAGGCTGACAAACACAGTTACAGGCCTGGTCCCTCTCCTATCGCAGAGTTCCTGGTAGTCCCTGAGGAGACCAATGACCGGACCAGACTCGAAGGTAATTTGGCCCGTGACGAAGTCGCATCCTGCGGATGCCTTGTTCCACAGGCGCTCCGCTTCGGAGATCTTCCCCAGACTGGCCCCCTTTTCGTCTGTCCCGGATGAACTCCGGGAGAAGATGCATATCCCGCCTAGCGTGGTAGACTGGGTCTTCATCCCCCTGACCAGGCTGAGCGCCTGGACGACGTCAGGCCCCGGGAGCCTGTCCTCTCGCCTCTCCCTCCCCACGAGGATGAGGTTGGGGATCATGTAATCCGCGAGCACCTTCCGGACGCGTCGGAGGAGCGCTTCCTTCTCCAGCCTCGGTGCGATCAGGTTGACGATGGGCTCCTTGTGGTCCCTGATCATCAACGCATACTCCTCTGGGGGTATCGTGGCCGGGGAATACACCACTTCGCCCCGCTCAGACCGCCTTCTGATCAGCTCTGGGATATTGATGGCTGCTATTCTGCCGTCGTTGAGAACGTCATCGAGCACCCGCAAGTCTGTGCCGAATCTGGAAGTGTCCTTCCGCGGAGGCACGATTTCGTAGATGACAGGACGGCTTCCCAGGGACGCCTTCAGTGCCAACTGAGGTCGTTTCAGGCGTACTCTTTCCTAAGCATTTCCGCCGCCTTCGTCATCGACTTCAGCTTGGCGAACGCCACGTCGGTGGGGAAAGTCCTGAACATCCCAGGCGCGAAGCCGCAGTCCGGGTTCAGCCAGATCCGCTCCGGCTCGATGGACCCGATGACCCGTTTCACCCTGGAGACGATGGTGCCGGGGGACTCGACCTCATAGTCCTGGACGCTTACGACCCCGAGCCCTATCTCCATCTTTTCGGGGAACTCTTTCACCAGCTTGGCTGGGTCTCCTGTACCAGGCGAGGTATATTCGAGGACGAACTGGTCGGCCTTGGTCTCTAGGAGCTCCGGAAGGAACCTTTCGTAGCCGAGGTCGAAGTATGGGGAGTCTTTGTTCGGCCACCTGTCCATGTGGACCCCCAGCCTGACCCCGTCCACTCCCTTGGTCACCTCGTTGAGGAGGTCGACCGCGAGCTTCAGCTCCTGTTTGAACCCCCTGTATTCCTGGCCGTATAGCTCGTTGAAGACTCGTCTGTACCTGTCGGGCTTGTCCCCCGCTTCGGTCAGGTCGCCGAGCATGGGCTCGTCTATCTGGATGAAGGAGACCCCCGCTTCCTTGAGCCTGAGCACTTCCTTCCTCAGCAGCTTTGCGTAAGCGTAGGCGAAGTCCTCGGGGGTGGGATAGGCCGCCTTCGAAAGCTTGCTGTGCCAACTCTCCCACATGACGAGGTACGGTGCCGGGAGCGTGACCTTGAACGGCCTCTTGGAGTACTTCCGCGCCGCCTTGAACTCGTCAGCGGCGATGACGGAGTCCTCGAGCTCTTCGGCGATCACTGCTCTCATGTATGTTAGCTGTACCTTGTTCCTCTTCAGTATCTCCATCGCATCCGCGTTGAGCTGGGTTATGTGCATCACCTTGAAACCCGGAATCTTGTCCCCGACGAAGCTCACGAAGCTGCTGCGCCTCTGCTCACCGTCGGTGATGACTTCTACCCCGGCTTCTTCCTCCTGCGCGATAATCGACTTCGTCGCCCCCTCGAGGAGTCTGTCGAGCTCTGCCTGTTTCACCTCGCCTTTGGCGTGCCGTTTGGTGGCGTCGATGAGCTCCCTGGAACGGGGAAAGCTGCCGACCACGGTGGTCGTGAAGGCCAACGGGCCGCCATGTCAAAGGCGCGAGATAAAGGAGGCGGCCCTTATCTCCCGTCGTAGGTCTGGATGGGGGGCGCCTCGGCCGGGCTGACGTCAAGCTCGCCCTTCCTTCCTGCCCGGTTGATCTCCAATCTCACCTTCCCTCCCGACTCCGCCTTCGAAATGGCCATGAGCAGGTCTTTGGTGTGCTTCACCCCAGCCCCGTCAGCCCCCACGACGACGTCCCCGTTGCGCAGCCCTGCGAACTCGGCCGGGCTTCGGGGGACCACTTCTGCCACAAGGAAACCTGTGTCGGTCTGCAGGCTGTACCTTCGGGCGAGCTGTGGGGTGACGTCGATTCCCGAGATCCCGATCCATCTTCGGCTCACCCTCCCGTTCTGGAGTATCTCCTGGGCGATCCTCTTCACAGTGTTGATCGGTATCGCGAACCCCATCCCCTGCGCGTAGGGTATCATCAGGGTGGTGATCCCTATGATTTTGCCGTCAAGGTCTGCCAACGGCCCTCCGCTGTTGCCTGGGTTCACTGCGGCGTCGGTCTGCAGCAGTCCTTCGAAAATGAAGTCCGAACCCGGAAGGGGCCTTCCTTTGGCGCTCAACACCCCCATAGACACGGTGGGACCCCCTGGAAGCGCGAGCGCGTTGCCTATGGCGAGCACGAACTGGCCCACCCTGACGGCCTCGGAGTCGCCGAGCTCTGCTGCAGGGAGGTCAGAAGCGTTGACTCGAATCACTGCCACGTCGGTTGCTTCATCCGAACCCACCACTTCGCCGGTGAACGTCCTGCCATCCTTGAGGCTCACGTGGACCTGGTTCGCGCCGTCGATGACATGGTTGTTGGTGACTACTAGCCCGTCCCTGTCGAGGATGATTCCCGAACCCTGGCCCTCCAGCGGGACGATGCCGAAGAATCGTCTCTCGAGCCTCATGCTGCTCACGCTGACGATGCTCTCGCCGAGCTTCTCGACTGCTGCTGTTACTTGACCCTCGAATCCTGAAAGCGCCATGGTCAGCTCCCCAGCCCCCAGCTCCTTATGTTGAGCGGGAATACCGCAAACCTAGTCAGTTTATTGCACACCCTGACTTTAGCAGGCTCTGACTTTTACAACTTTCCCCGCTTCTCTTACACCCAGTTGTTGGGGGATCTCACTAGTCCTGGATGCTTGACTGCGAAATCTTCTCCTTCGGCCACAACCCAACTACCCCTCTCGCTAGAGGATCAGGAATTGAGAACCGTTCCGACCACGTAGATTCTCTTGAAAAGGGCATCAGTCAACCGGGTTCCAGACTCCTGTGGTAGGTCCCCTATGTCGGGAATTATGCTATACAATCGGTCTATGAATTCTTGCTTGACCAAATCGACCGTCGAAACTCTGGTAAGAGTTTCGACCTTCTTGCAAAGCTCAGTGAGGCTTTGGGAACCATAAGCAGCCCGAAGCGACTCGTCTACCATACCGCTCTCAAACTTGGTCCTCATGGCGCTGTCCTTCTCTAGGATGTCCGAAATCAAATCACTAGTCAATGTAAAGAGGTTATTGGATTTGTTGTTGATAAGACCAGAGATTACAGTATTGAAGGCCGTAGGACTGTTTTCGGACGGCTCTAGCAGTGAGAGAACCGAGAGGGCATCGGAGCCAACAATATACCTCCGTACCAAGTCCCTTATCACCTCGAGCGGGTTCGCTTTGGAACCACCCTGCATTACTTCCCGAAGCGCATCATTAGATGGAAAGACACGAGTTATGTAGAAATTCAATGGCTTCGTCGTTTTAGTTATCTGCTTCGCCCGCACGAACAAGTCTTCGAACATGGCCGCAAAGTCCTCGAATGTCATCCCATAAGGAACAAGACCAATCCTCGTCCCAGCTCCACTGCCACTTTCGAACTGCCTTAGCCTAAGGTACCCAGAGTCTATTCCGGCTAGATCTTCCTCAGCAGCTTCAATGGCGTTCTCCTGCGTCCGCATGAACTCGATGAGGGCAGTACTGTGGGGGATCGTCAGAATGTATGCGGTGAGTACGCCAGCGGAAAGGAACTCTCTCGCTACATTTACATCAATTTTGCTCATGAATTCCTTGATGGATTCCGCGTAGTTCTGGAGTACCTCATTTTGCAGACCTAGCTTCTCGTCTCTCTTCAAAATCGACTCGAATTCCGTTCGTCTCATCGCCAGGAGTGTGTCCTCACCCAACACAACGATTCCGGAATGGAGCTTTTCCCGGTAAAATGGAAAGCTCGGGTCAGGGTTTGGGTTTGCGACTGTTTCGAGGGCCGCTTCTTTCAGGGTCGCTTTGTCCCTTGAGATATTTGCTACATAGAGTTTGCTGTAATTGAACAGAACCTTGGCACCAAATAGCTCCCAAAAGAGGTCCTCAGCCAGCTTCTCCGAGGCTCGGTCATTTTCAAGACTCAAAGAGAGTGCTGATGCAGCCTTGGCCAACTCAGAATGCTGTTCGTCGGACAAAGTAATCTGGTCAAGTTTCTTACTGACCATAGTGAGACCTACCTCAAAGAACAACAGTGGAAAGTCTAGCCCCCTCTTTGGTCCGGAGTCGCTTAAGATATTGCTGAACGATGGGAGATTCGCATCTACTGCTATCTGATGACGTTCAAGAAAAGCGTGAAATGTAGAAATCTTACTGAACAGCTTTTCGTAGATATTGTACGAATCGCTGAATGAGGCCAGATCGAAGCTTGGCAACTGGGCAAGTAGGAGCACAAGATACTCGTTGAATCGCCGTTTGGGTACGAACCCTTTGACCACGAGAAAATCCGCCAGGGGCCCCAAGTTCTTGGAATTTACCATCGCGGAAAAAGACTCCAGACCTTTGTCGGAACCTATCACGTAGAAGTAGAGCAATCTAGTGACATCAGGGTTTACGTCTCTGGCCACTTTGGCGAATTCTCGAACTACTTCTTCCTCAACTTCTGATATCTTCTTTGGAACGAAGGAATCCACAAAGGAAACATCACTCAACCCGAAGCGCATACGCTCATTTGTCCTCGCAACGCCACGCTTCACACGCAAGATTTCCTGTTCAAGGCTCTCGACGCCTTCTTCGACTCTTCCTAAACGGAAATCGTCAGGGGATGACCTTAGTACAAGTGTCAAATGCTCAATGAATGCCTCTCTCGAAAACTCCTTGTGGAGGCGAAATACTCGCTTCTTGGCAATGAGGCTCGCCAGATACCTGATTTGGACATTCGAGGTCTCTGAATTGAATATCGACTTCCAGATCTGTTCGCGCGTCACATCGCCCACGCCCTCTACCAGAATTAGTGTCTCTACGGCAGCCGTAGACGGCAACTCACCACCACCTGTCTTGGTCGATAAGTCCACCAGGTTCTCTCCGCGAATCTTCTGGTGAACCTGATCTGCAATGTATTTTATGACACCTTCTTGCCACTCCGTCGGATCGGAAGAAGGTGGTGAAAGTCCAGTAATCGATTCCCTATTGATTGCAATGCTTAGGTCATATGAGTCCAATACCTTGAGACATTCCTCCTTTAACAAGCGGAGGTTGTGGTAGAATTCCGTTGCCCTAGTTTTGAAATCTAGCAGGGTGTAGTCTTCCATGCCGAATAGAATATCGGAGAGAGTGGCGCGTGCCCCCTCGTCCAGTCCCTGGCTATCCACCAAGTTTTTGGATATAAGCAGCATCGCAAAGGCATCTCTAACGCCAGAGTCCTCCTTTGAATCTCCCTTGACTTCCGCCCACGTCGCCTTGATGTTCTCTCTATCCCAAGTCTCGTAATACATCAGTCGGAACAAGACGCTGGGGATTTCTCCGTAGATTGATGAAGCAGCTTCTGAGAGTCCACCAAGCCATGCCGTTTTATTGGTGGTGAGTTTGACTCGGCCCAGGAAGGCTCGCTTGGCGTCGAGTGAATAGGAATCGAAGTCGTATCTCTTCAATGCAAAAGAAAACCTATCCATGAATTGGTCCACTTCAAGCGCCCTTTCGAACTTCGACATGAAGGGGAAGAATGAACTGGCGTTAGTAGCGATCTGGCCCAGGTCTGCCTGGAGCGTGGCGAACAATCTTCCTACGACCGTTGTGTCATTCCTTGGGGTTGGAAACTTCGATGAGGTGGTTACGAGCCTCTCGTTGAATCCGTCTATATCGGATTCTGCACTCGATGAATTGCGTGATATGCTCCTAAGCTGACCTCGGACCTCGGCAACTGTAACCGTACTGATTATGCCCCAGGCAGCAACAAAACCACAGAATAGACCGAAGTTAATAGGATAGGTGAAATAGCTACCAAGCAGCCCGACAAGTACCAGTAGGGATATCTGGATTAACATGTATACTCTAAGTGAATAAGTTGACTTGTACAGGGTACTCCTAATCCGAATCCGGAGGTTAGCGAGACCAGCTGCCGTCTCACGCGAGATTTGGGCGTGATATTCCTTGATAGTCTGACCATCTGCCGCTAATTGCGCTGAAACATTGTCAATCTCCATTTTTGTATCAGCGGCATGCTTGTTAGCTTCGGATTGACTCGCTTCGAGTTTATCTTTGATAGCGACTTTCTCATCAGCGAGAGACTCGGTAGCGCTAGGCGGTTGGTCACCGTACTCGTCTGACAACTGACCAAGGTTTCATTCTCCAAAGGCATTAAGTGTTTCCAGGCAATTCATTTTATCACTGCCACAAGGGACTTTTGGCCTTCGGTCAGCCCGTCAAACGTCCTTTGTCCTTCCTCTGGCGCTAGCAAGTACTTCTAAGAGAAATTGGGGTAGCGAATGAATTCCTGTTGCATCTAGGTCGGCCTTGTTAAGAAGGTCTGGTTGCCTTCCTAGCCAGAAGACTGTTCCTAGACGCGATTCTGCAAGGTCTTTACACGGCAGACTTGCTGAAAAAGGGGAGCTGAGTGGCTAATCGGAATCTTCGACCTTGTAGGTAGTCCGGAATTCGGGGTATTCCCTGTGCACCTTCTCTTTTACCGAAGGGGGAGGTAATGTGCCAATCATCGCCTTTACCTCGGCCGTCGTTGCCATGAGGTCTTCAGGGGTTCTTCTGAGAAACTTATTCGCCAACTCCGATCCTTTTGTTGTCAACTTGATTTGTTTCGACTCATCGCGAGGCCTTTCACCCCAGCGATGGCGCTCGACTGATATCAGGCCGAGCCCAGATAGCCTTGCCAAGTCACTTTCTATGTTCGCTGGCACAGGGCCCCTATCTGCTTTCTTGAACTCGTCGTGGGGGAAGCTCTCCCCTAGGCCAAGCTTCTCCATTTCCTTCCATTGATAGAAGAGCATCTTATTTAGGTGATACTGAAATTGGACTTCTTCCTTGTTGTGGAACCCTCCCATCTGAGCCTTGAGCACTAGCAGAATGGGGAAATCCCGAGGCTCAATTCCAGCCTCTCTTGCGAGTGTTTCTAGTTCAACCCGAGCGACGTCTTCGAGTCTGACTCGTATCTTCCCTGTCTTTGTATTCTTGATTGCAGGCACATCTAGATGGATTGTTTTGTTGTCCCAACTCACCGTAGCCACTCCAGTCCTCGTCTCCTTCCACGCTCCTTGACTCATTTCTATTTTCACTCTATTTCTTCTTCGTGTCCCAATGAACTTTGGAATGCATTGCTATCCTGAAACCAGTCACGACGCATAGGTCTGACTCGTTCCGGAAGGTGATTACGTACCGCGTTCCTTCCCACTCCTCTGTATCCACCCATTTGTCGTTCTCACCCCGTTTCTTCGCTTTTGAGGAATTGGACTTCCATTTTTCGACGACCCTTTTGATGATAGTCGAGTGGACTTTGGACTCCTCTAAGACATCGGGGTCTATCAGGACCTCGTCATAAGACATTTTGTCGTCTCACGAGGGTTGCCCCGACTCTTCATAAGGATGCTGGGTCGGTGCGGTCGACTACTTACATACCACTCGGGCAGGTCTTCGAGCCCCGCCGTATAAGCTTAGTGAAGGCTGGGTTCGTTTACTACGGGGTGAGAGTTGTTCAACATATTCTCCTGTGGCGTCCGTCACCGAAACGTGAGAAGTGAGAGTGTCAAGTGTTGGGACCCCTAAAACAGTACTGTTTCTAGGGACTGCTACGTCATTTCCTCGTTCTGTGACCCAGATCCGGCTTCGTCCCAGTTGTCAGCGAACACCAGCTCGCCTGTAGGGGTGATTATTCCACTGAAGCTTCTAACTTCGAGCGGGATTATCCTAACCATGCTCACACCGTCGACGGTCATTGGCTCCGCCCTTCCCCTTACCTCCACTCCCCTGACGCGCCAGGGGTCAACGGAAAGCACGTCGTCGACGACGAAGGCCACTCTGTCGTTCGCCGTCAGATGCCTGTACTTCAGGCTGGAAGTGAGGTTCCACCCCCCGAAAGTGATGGTCCTCCCATCGAAACGGTAGCTAACCGGGACGACGTGTGGCTCTCCTTCAGGAGAAGCGGTGGCGAGCCGTCCAAGGAAGCTCTCCGCGAGATATGACGCTTCGTTTTCAGAGAACACCCTTCTGTGGCGGACTTCCTTACCCCTGCCAATCATCCAAACTGGCGGCGGTCAGCTAGATTTTAAAACCAGTAGTCTTTCAGGACTAACTAGCAATGGCCAACGTTCCCAAGTCAGAGCTACTTGACGCCAAGGTGGTTGCTTCGTGCTCGGTGGTCCACCAGACTTGGAACGAGATAACCAGGACCTGGACGTTCCCCACGATCCACATGCTCGGCCAGATCGAGCCTACGAGGTTCAACGAACTGAAGAGGCACATCAAGGGCATCAGCGCCACTTCGCTAGCCGAACGCCTCACCCAGCTCGAAAAGTTCGGGGTCGTGCAGAGGAAGGTGTACGCCGAGGAGAAGCCCAGGATCGAGTATTCCCTGACGGTCAAGGGGCACGAGGTTTACAAGATCCTCTGTGAACTGGCGGGGTGGTCTAAGCGTTGGGAGGGTAAGGAACCCAACAGCAGAGAATTCTTAGTGCAGAAGTAGATCTTTAGAACGTGCTAATCGTCGTCTTTCGCGACCGGGCTTCTCTTTGAAGCAACCCTGTACAGTAGGCCACCCAGCGCGAGCGCAATAATGACCGGGACGGACAGGATGGCGTTGGCAACGGGGCCCTGCGTCGCCACCGCTGCGAACTGCGAGGATGGCAGCAACGAGGAGAGGCCACCGCTTACTCCGGTAAAAGAAAAGGAGCTCGATGAGGAAGACAGGTTCGTATAGTTGGACGCCGCGCTTTTGCTTTGGCTAGAAGTCCCAGCTGTGACCACGTATAGAACGCTGGTCCCCGACGTGGTGGTCGCCGTAGCTGCGGTTGTAGTCTCGGTAATCCTAGGCGCAGCGAATGTAAGGGATAGGGTGGACAACGTCGACCCGAGCCCCCCTGCGAGCGCAACCACCGCCACTCCCACCAGGATGCCGGCAACCAAGCCAGCCCCGAAGCGCCTACTTTCCATGTTCAAGGCTTTGGCCCCGGGTTGTAGTTAGTTCTACTTCTCAGAACGGCTTCCGCCTCCAGACTCGCCACGTCTCATACCAGAAGACAGCCGAGCCTCCAGCGGTCCCGATCACCGCGTAGAGGTTGAGCGCCGACCTGTCCAGGAGCAGGTAGGCGACCGCCATCGTGGTGAAGAACGCGGCGTAGAAACCTAGCCGTGGGAGGGTAAGTCCCGCGACGCTCACAAATGAATGCAGGATACCCGTATCGACCTTCTTGGCAAGCACGTACCTTTCGTACTGGTCCTTCTCGACCAGACCCAGCTCTACGAGCTTGTCCAAGTGATGGAACGCTACAGAAGGGCTCGAGAAACCCAGTTCCTTCTGCGTCTCCCGCACGCCGATGGCCTTCCCGTGCTTGAGGAGGTAGAGATAGACAGTCAGGGTCTTCCCGCGTAGCGCGTAGTCGATCTTCTCGCGCGTCGGAAGGTCGTCGGGCATGTCAGGGGTTTGAGAGGGCTGATTTCATAAGTGCTCTGTTCGCCAGGAGCGAACGGCCTGTTCTCCGGGCTGGGACTAAATCGTGTCTGATGCTACCCTAGGCCATGGACTTGAGCGGAAAAGTCACGGTGAAGAAAACCCTGTGGGGGATTGCGGTCGTGGTGGTGGCTGTCGGTATAGCAGTCGGTGTGTTTTCAGATTTCGCTGGTTCGGGTTCGTACTTGTCCGCGGGGGCGTCCTCCCAATACGTTCCGTCTGGAGGCTTTTCATCGGCTAATGCGCTGTTTGGCGTGGGCGGGTCGAACGTCTACGGAGGCACTCAGGTGATAGGCAACGGCGGGACGAGCCTTACCGTTACCACTGCGACGACCACGACGACCATCAGCCCGGGGCCCACCGTGGCAGGCGCTAACGGAAACGCGACACAAGGCACCCCGTCTGGGAACGGGGGCTTGATCGAGTTCTCCAGCCAAGTCCAGCTCCAGGATGTCTCGCCACAGCAGACCGCCTCGGGAGTCGTGGCCCTGGCTTATGCGGTGGGAGGGTATGTGGCATACCAGTCAACCTACAGCTCATCGGCGAACGTCGTCATCCGAGTCCCTTCATCCCAGTATCAGGAGACTCTCGCCAAAGTCGAGGCGTTCGGCACCGTTGAAGGTTTGATATCGAACTCGAACGACGTGAGCGTACAGTACACCGACCTGAACGCGACGCTCGAGTCGCTACAGACCGAACAGGGCGCTCTCCTAAGGCTGTTAAACTCCTCGACGTCGGTCAACTCGACCCTGGCCATCGAGTCCCAGCTGCAGGGGGTGGACCAGCAGATCAACGAGGCGGTGAGCCAGATCATGCAGACGAAGACCCTTATCGACTTCGCGACCATCGACGTCACAATATCTCAGACGTCTGTGGCCGCTCCTCTCTCTGTGGCTTTGACCGCGACGCCGAAGGATGGGGAGGCGCCTCTCAGCGTCACACTCAACGCTGTGGTCAAAGGCGGTGAGCAGCCCTACGTGGTGAACTACAACTTCGGGGACGGCTCAGCGAGCCAGGGGGAGATTGTGATCCACACCTTCACCCAGCCCGGGAACTACAACGTCACAGTAACCGCTACCGACCAGAACGGGACCGCCGTCGAGCAGTCTGTTCTCGTTCATGTGTCCGCAGCATCGGGGCTGTCGGGCCTCGGTGGGTTCATCGGGACGGTCTCGGGACTGTTCGTCAGCGTGGTCGAGGGGATAGCCGAGGTGGCAGTAGTGGTCCTCCCCATCGCCGCGGTTGGCGCGGCAGTTGGGATACCACTACAGAGGCGGTCGAGCCGAAAGAAAGAACCTAACCCTGCGAGCTAGGCGTCTCGGCGTGAGCCTTCTTGTTCTGCCTCCAGAAGTAGTAGGCGGTCGAGACGCCAAAGACTAGGAAGAAGGCGACAAGTACCAGCATGACGTAGGCAAGCAGGTCCGCAGTCGCAAGTGGCACGACCGAGAGAAACGCGCTGATCAAGGACGCCATAGCAACCGTCCCAGGCGTCGGGATTTAGAGCCTTCGCCAGAGCCCCGACAGCCGTATTAACAGGAAGGAAAGTCGCGTCGGTCTTGCCAAAGTTCACCGTCGACCCGAAGGACGTGATGAGGAGGTACAGGGTGATCGCCGTGGTCGGCGCGTCGAAGAACCCGGAGAAAGAGGCGTACACGGTACCCGCATACCTGCAGGAACAGGGATACACCATCATACCGGTGAACCCGACGGCCGACGTCATCAACGGGGCGAGGGTGTTCCCCACCCTCTCCGACATCCCCGACGAGCTTGCCCGGAAGGTGGATGTGGTCGACGTCTTCAGGCCGTCTGAGGAGTTCCCTCAGGTTGCAAAGCAGGTCGCAGAGATGAAGAGGAGGACCGGACGTCCGTACGTCTTCTGGGGCCAGCTCGGGCTGGAAAACGAGGAAGCAAAGAAAGTCCTGGCGGACGCGAAGGTCGACTACGTCATGGACAAGTGCATGAGAATAGAACACCGATTCATGGGCAGGCCGTAGAGCCGCCCGTCGAAGCCAAGCGAAATCTTATCGGCACGAGTCAGGAAAGGCATCAGGAACCATACAAATTGGAATACAAGTACGTCGTGCTCATCAACACGACCATCGGCGCATTCATGGCGATCCTAGACTCAAACATCGTGCTCATCGCGCTCCCCAAGATCACCTCCGACCTCCATGCCACGGCCTTCGAGGCCGTCTGGATCATAATGGGGTACATCCTGGTGACCGCTTCGCTGCTGATGAGCTTTGGCAGGCTCTCCGACATACTGGGGAGGGTCAAGCTGTACAACCTTGGGTTCGCTCTGTTCACGGTCGGTTCGGCGCTCTGCAGCATCGCGCCAAACGGTAGCTCCCTCGTGCTGTTCAGGCTGGTGCAGGGGTCGGGGGGAGCCCTGATATTCTCTAACGCGGCGGCCCTTTTGACCGACGTCTTCCCTCCCACGGAAAGAGGGCGCGCCCTCGGGCTGAACCAGGTGGCAGGGACGGTGGGGTCAGTGCTCGGTCTAGCCCTTGGAGGGATACTCGCCGGCTCGTTCCTCGGTTGGAGGTCGATCTTCTGGATCAACATCCCGGTGGGGACGTTCGCGACCGCGTGGGCTTACTTCAAGCTCAAAGAGACATCCCAACCCAGGAGGGGAGACAGGCTGGACCCCTTGGGGAATCTGCTCTTTTCAGGGGGGCTGACAGTATTCCTGGTCGGGCTGATGCTCGGCGCGCTGGTCAGCTGGGCGCCCGAGTTCCTGGGACTGATGGTCCTCGGCTTAGGGATGGTCGGGGGGTTCGCGTTCGTCGAGTCGAAGGTGCGGTTCCCGATGATGGACCTTTCTTTGTTCAGGATCAGGGCCTTCGCCACCGGGATGGCGAGCAACCTTCTCTCTTCTGTGGCCAGAGGAGGGGTCTCGCTCGTCCTTGTGTTCTACCTGCAGGGAGTCCTCCTGCTCGACGCCTTCACGGCAGGGATCTGGCTGATACCGTTCTCGGTCGCGTTCGTGACCTTCGGCCCGCTCAGCGGTTACCTGTCGGACAAACTGGGGTCGAGGGGGCTTTCGACGGCCGGGCTCCTTGTCACCGCCGTCGCTCTATTCTGGTTCGGGGTGACTCCTCTCCCGCAGAGCGGGGTCAGCTACGCATCCCTCCTGGGGCCGATGGTCCTCTCCGGAGCGGGAGGAGGTTTGTTCGTGGCACCCAATGTCGCATCGATAATGAACGCCACCCCGGCCCCCAGGAGGGGGATAGCGTCAGGGATGTCGTCAACCCTCGTCAACACCGGGTTCCTTCTCAGCCTGGGCCTGGCTTTCGCCGTGATGGCCGCGAGCGTCCCCACGACGGTGCTCCAGTCCATCTTCTCCGGCGCGGCCGGGGGGATAAGCCCGGTCATCGAGAGCAGGTTCATCGGGTCGATCCATGGGCTGTTCCTGATAATGGGCTTCATCGCGCTCTTCGCTGCGGTACCCGCGTACATGACGAAGAGGCAGAAGGCAGACTATCAAGCCGCCATGGCAGGCCCCCTCGAGTAGGCCGGGCTAGGACTTCAGACTGTCAGCCACCGACTTCTCGTTGTTCTCCGTCTTCAGGAACACAGGGACGTTCCTCTGCTTGGCGGCCTTGAACGAGACGAACAGCCACTCCCCGGTGCCGAGCTCGGCCGACTTTTCCAGCACCTCGTAAGGGAGCGCGAACGCGTCTGCGATGACCATCCTGTCGTACATGCGCGGGAGCGTGCTCACGAAGTAGCTGTGGAGCTGCTGCAGGGCGTTCACGTTCAGCCTGGCAACCCTCTGGGTCGCCATCCAGCAGTGGAGCCTGTACTTCCTCCCCTGCCTCAATAGCTGCTCTACAGCGAGGTTCGACTCCCTTGTGAAGTCCCTGTCGGTCGGCTCGTCTGGGATGTACTCCTGGGCTTCGTCGAGCAGGACGAGCAACCTCTGCTTGTTCCCCACCTTCTTCTTCAGGAAGAGCAGGCGGCGGATCAGTCTCGTGGCCACAGACCGCGCATTGTGCGGGTCCGGCATGTACAGGATGTTGAGCCTGGGCGCGGTTCCCCTGACCAGTTGTTCTGCGAGTACCTCCGGGGTGACCCTCGTCGGACCTGAGGGAAGGGCCTCCGTCGCCTCAAGCATCTTGACTATCAGGTCGAGGTCAGCCCTGAGCCCTGCGCGCTCGTTGACGCTCTGGTTGATGTCCTTCAGGAGCACAGAAAGCTCGCCTTTGGCTCCGTCGTCGAGGTCGGTTAGCCTGGTGCTCGGCCTGTACCCCCTCCTTTCGTAGAACGACATGGTCAGGCGCGTGAGGCCGATCTTAGCAGACGTTCCTCCAGTCCTCCCGGAGTCTACCGTCCCTTGGAGCAGCGACTGTATCCACGCCAGGTCGATCCCTCCGGTGTCCTGGAGGGAAAGGCGCTCCACCCCGGCTTTGTATAGGGTGGTCAGCTCCCGCTCGATCCTGTCCCGCCCTAGGGTGGCTTCGAGAGTCTCGGGGATCGCCTGAGAGCTCACGAACTCCTGGGCGCTGTCGATGATCTCGGTGGTGTAGACCTTAGCTCCGCCCTTGATCAGGTCGAGCAGGTTGACGGCGTACTCGCCAGCTATGTCGAAGACCACGGCGGCGAGCTGAGGGTCGCGGGCGAGGGCGGTCCTCAGCAGTCCGCTCGTAAGGTTTGATTTCCCCGCGCCTGTGAAGCCGAAGGCGCCCATGTGATATCGTATCATGCTGTCCATGTCGACGGTGAACGGGATGTCAAACCCGACCATGGAACCTATCTCCACCCCCCCTCCGACGCAGAGAAACTTCTCTACTGCAGGCTTCGACAGGAGCCAAGCCTTGGCGCCTGGAAGAGGAGCGTATGACGCACGGGCGAACTCGAAACTTCCGTTCTCAAGCTTGGCACAGTAACTCGTCGGCACGGCGGCCAGATCGATCCAGGTCTCCTGGGACTTGCCCCAGCTTTCGTTGATGGTGTCGAGATACTCCTTCCTCAGCAGAGTAGGCATGGACGAGTCGATTCCGGGGAGCTGGTAGTGAGTGGGGTTCACGGCGACGACCTCGTACATCACATATCGCTTCTCCCCGTCGACGCTCCTTTCGATGGCGACGAAATTGGGGGAGAGGAGCCGATCCAGGACCTTGTAGCTGAACCGAGCTTCTATTATGGCCAGGGGGTTGGAGACGGTGAGCTCTCTCCCGTCGCTCTTCGAAGTCCTCGTGGTCCTTGTGACCATTTTGAGGCGCGCTTCGAACTCCCCTTCCAACGAGTCAAAGAAATCCTTCTCCTGGCTCTCCAACATCTTTACTGCTTCATCCTCGCGTGTTCCGCCTCAGCGCGCTGCTGTCTATAAGGAGTCACGAGCCCGAATATCTTCCGCCTGCTGGTGACGCCTCCGATCGTAAGGTCCGCGACGCCGCGGAGGGAGCTCCTGAGCATCCTGACCTCGGACTTCACCGCCTTGTCCGCCAGGTAGAGGAGCTGATTATGCCCGTATGCTTCGAAGACTTCTGGGTTGTCGTTCATCGACAGGATGTGGAGCACCAGGTTAGAGATCGGGCTGGAAGGACTGCCTTCGAAGTAAGCGGCTATCTTCGCCGTCCCAGACTTCTCCTTCACCTCGAACTCCCTCCTTGAGCCCGAGTCTGTGGAGGCGTATGGTCTGTCGAACAGGAAGACCTGGGAACGCACTCTCTTGTCGTTCTTCAGGGTGCGGAGCTGGAAGTAAGAGCGGACGAAGAGCTGCTCCCTGGAGACGAGCTTCCTCGCGCTCCTGAGCTCGCCGCCGAGGCTTGCTATCGTAGAGAAAGCCGAGTCATACCCCATTGTCCTCCATGGGGTGAGCAGCTCGGGGTTCTCCGAACTCAGTATGGCCAGGAAGGCCCTGTCGTTTTTGATCATGGGCGCCGGCGCCTCTAGCCTGACGAAGCCGTGCGCGGAAGCGTACGGGAGGACAGATCTGGCGACGTCCGTCGCCGACGTGTCCTTGGCTATGCCGATGAGCAGGACTCCATTCTGGGAGGCCCTGTCGAGGAGTCCCTGGAGAAGGAAAAGAGAGACCGTGTCTACGTCCAGTATCGTCAGATACTCGTCCCCCTTCATCGCCAGTGGGTGCTTTGAACGAGAGAACACTTTGCCCACGTAGTCGAGAGAGAGCGCGAGCGCCCTCCGCCAGTAATCATGGACCGTACCCCTCGCCTCCAGGTGTGACTCGGAAGCGTCGGCGAGCAGGGCGCCGTCGAGTTCCTTGTCGAGCTTGGAGAGCCGCCTAACCGCCCTGGACGCTTCCGCATCGCTTACTTTCAGCGCCGCAGAAAGCTGTGAGACGCTGGAGGGGGCCGAAAGGAGAGATTTGAGAATGGCGAAGGGTAGGAACCGCGGCCTCGTCGGTATCTGCATGCTCGGGGATCCGAGGTATACGGCGAGCCTTAGGTCGAGCATGGAAACTGGGGACTCCTGCGACCACTCCGTCAGTCTGCTCACCCCGCGCCTAAGCAGGTACCTCGCGCTGTGCGAGAGCGACGAATAGGTGCCGGAAAGAGGGCGGTCCATGAACAGAACCCTCGACCTTTCGGAGGCCAGGTATGCCAGATAGAGCTCTCCGAGCGTCATGAAAGAGTTGGGTATCCGCTCCATGGAGTGCTCGAGCTCGAGGTCGACTTCCGGTTCGTTGCTCAGCACATTGGAGAGGTCTTCAGCCCACAGGGGGATTGCAGCGGTCGCTGCCATCTTGGACTCCCTGTATGCGGAATGAAGGTCGAAGATTATGCGGTCCCCGACTGAGAAGGGACAGCTGTAGGCAGTCGCGTTGGCATAGAAGAGTATCATCTGGAGTCGCTCGTCGAAGTCCATGGAACCGTCTACCCCGGTGGCCGTGTGTTCGCCCTCGCCGAAGAACTCCATCGCGGTTTTCGCTGCGGAATCCTTGTCGCACGGGAGAGTGAAGGCGACGAGGTCTTTCCTCTGTGAGAAGGCGCCTGCCCTTCCTTCGAATCGGCCCAGCAGCTCCCAAGTCTGCTTGGAGAGGTCCTCTGCTATCTCAGAAGACATCGGCTGAAGGTCCTTCGATTTTCACTCTGCCCTCCCCTTCTCCGGCGACTTAAATGAGTGAGCCACACCGGTTAATAACAAGGGCGGGCTCCTGCGAAAGTGATGAAGTTCTCGTTAGAGCACAAGTTCCCGAAGAGAGTCAGGTACGCCAGAGTCTACTTTGAGGCCGGGCCCGCATCCGTCCTCTTTTCGTTGGACGGTACGAGCGCTGACTGGCACGCTTCCATCGGCAGGAGGAGGCAGGCGACCATGACAGACGCGGAATACGCCAGGTTCAGGGCCGAGGTCCCCGCGGTCGAGATGCTGGATGAAGAAGGCGGGATGGTGCTGATAAGGGACGCGGCGGGTTTCGAAGAGCTCTGGCGCAAGCCAAGATGGGTCCTTGAGAGAGCCAGAAAGAAGCGCGACTAGCGGTTGAAGCCCTACATCACTAGGGCCGCGCCCAAGCTTGCAAAAATCCTGTTCGAGAACCCCGAAGTGAGAGTCATTATGATAACGACGAAGAAGGGCGGGAAGATCGGCCCCCATTCATACCTCAAGGGGATAACATTCAACCTCGACCCAGCCAAGATCCGCGCGACGGAGACAGACGGTAGCTCGACCGTGGTCAAGATGAAGAAGGGAGAGGCATCATGGACTGACGCAGGAGAGTCTCTTGGAGTGGAGAACCTCGGGGCCGACTTCAGCGTCCTGTCGGTAGAACTGAAGGACTAGTGCGGCTTCGCACAAATTCCGCTGTTCAACACGCCGGTGCTAAGCACGTCTTAAATCCAAAAGCAAGTAGTTCGGGGCTGCCATGGAGAGCCTGGTCTTGGTCCCCGCTAACGCGCTTGACGCTGCCACACAGATCATAGACGCGGCAGAAGCTCGAGGAGTGAGGCTGCGCCTTCTTGGCGGGCTGGCCTTCAAGAGGCTCTGCCCAAGCTCCATGGACGCGAGATACTACAGGGAGAACAAGGACATCGACTTGATGGGGAGGAGGCAGGACTCCCGTAACATCGTGAAAATCATGGAAACGCTGGGTTACAAGCCGAGGGAGCTCTTCAACAAACTGAACATGGGCCAACGGCTCATCTATTACGACATGGAGAACAGTCGACGGGTCGACCTCTTCCTAGACGAGTTCGTGATGTGCCACAAGTTCGACTTCAAGGAGAACATCCTGGCTGGAACGTACACCCTGCCCATCACCCAGTTGCTCATGACCAAGCTTCAGGTCGTCGAGAAGACCGAGAAGGAATACAAGGACTTGGTGGTTGCGTTTCACGATTACGACGTGACGTCCGGAGGAGCAGGCATCAAAGGGGACGAGATCGCGGACTTGTGCTCAAAGGACTGGGGCGTCTACACGACGTTCTGGAAAAGCCTCGAAGCACTGAAGGCTTGGACGGAAGCGAACGAAGTCCCGGAGCGGGAGATAGTCCTCGAGCGGGTGCAGAAGCTGATGTCGGCCATGGAGACTGCTCCTAAGAGCTTCGGTTGGAAGATGCGGGCCAGGGTGGGCGAGAGGACCCGATGGTACGAACTGCCTGACTCGGACAGCGACGCCGTGTTCCACTAAGACTTTCGGATGCGCAGTATCGCCCCGCCTTCATGGCCGATCGCGTAGTACACCCTCTGGTCGGAAATCCGGGGCGCCTTCGATGTCCCCGCGACTGAAAGCTCAACGAAAAGAGCCGCACCGTCCTCCAGCGCGACCATGACCTTCGACCCTTTCCTGACATGCATCCGTGCAGTCATCTGAGGCGTCAGGTATACTCCGTCTGCCCCGTCGTCGAACGAAAAGTCCACCCTCTTGCCTTGATATGTGGATGAGCCCACGAACCCTTTCTTCGTTAGGGAAGAGACGTCCACCACGAACACTAGCTCGGCCGCGGTGGCCGTCGGCACGCTAGGAGTCCTCTTCTGGTCCTTCGTCTTCGTCCAGCTCTATCGGGATCTCTTCTTCCACTATCTTTTCGCCGTGCTCGCCTGCCAGGTCTTCGACAGGATACCAGTGGCTGTGCCCATCAAGTTTCGGCATCTCCACCTCGCAGAAACCCACCAGTGTGCGCCCCGTCATCACGCCTGACCTCGAACCGTCGCTTATCGTTATCTTTTGCACGCCGACTGACTCTTCGCCGAAGATAGCCTCGCGCATGGCGTTGACCTTGACCTTGATGCCTTTCGCCGGCTTCAGTTCCATTGAACGCCGCGGAGGCCACCCAGATACTTAAAGGCTCAAACTCTGTAAGTCACGAAGTAACTTCCTTGTTTCCGCGGCGAGGTCTGCGAGACTCGCTGGCTCCTTGCGCTTCGACGCATACGAAGCCGCGACCAGGGCCACGCCAGGGACGGCGGTGATCGGATCGGGAACGCCGACGATCAACGCGATGCCTGCTTTCTTCATCGCCGAGCTAGGCGATCTGGGCTTGATCACGTCATTCACTTTGGACTTCGTGATTCCAGAGTCGAGGCTCGTGGCCACCCCCGATTTCGCATCGGCGACCCTTGCGGCGGATGAGACAGCCGAATGGATGATCCTCTTTTCCTGCAACCGTCATCATCACCAGCATCCAGTTGGTAAACGGGCTCTGTCAATTGCAGTTGCCTGTTCGCTAAATTATATACGAAACCATGTGACAACCGACCCCGTGCCTGCCCTCCTTAGCGACCTGGAAGTCGGAAACAGGCTGAAGAATCTCAAAGGGTGGAAGCGCGAAGGCCCTTTCATAGTCAAGACCTATGAGTTCAAGAACTTCATGGACGGGATTTCTTTCCTCAACGCAGTCGCGTCGATCGCCGAGAAGGAAGAACACCACCCTGACATCAACTTGAGGTACACCACCATCAAGCTGTCTCTCCAGACCCACTCTGAGGGCGGGGTCACCGACTGGGATTTCGGGCTCGCCGAGAAGATAGAAAGGGCCCTGGAAAAGCCAGGGAAAGCGAAGCCGCCCCGATAGGCTGGTCTCAACCAATCTTCGCGACCCCCGGACCCCAAAGGAGCACACGGCCGCGTAATACTAATAAACCCCAATTGGTTGTATACCGATAAGTGATATCATGTCGACAACCGCTATACCGGCAGTAACGTCATCCGGACAGCCCGTCCTGATTCTTAAGGAAGGGTCGAGCCAAAGCAGGGGCAAGGAAGCCCAGAGGAACAACATCGCCGCGGCGAAGCTGATTTCAGAGATCGTCAAGAGCTCGATCGGTCCGCGCGGGATGGACAAGATGCTCGTCGACTCGCTAGGTGACGTGACGATAACCAACGACGGAGCGACCATGTTGAAGGAGATTGACGTCCAGCACCCGGCTGCGAAGATGCTCGTAGAGGTCTCGAAGACCACCGACAACGAGGTCGGAGACGGGACTACCTCCGCCGTCGTGCTCGCAGGCGCCCTTCTGGAGAAGGCAGAGGAGCTACTCGACAAGGACGTCCACCCGACTGTGATCGTCGATGGCTACACGAAGGCTTCGAGGAAGGCCATGGAGGCGCTCGAAGAGGTCGCAGAGAGCGTCGGTCCCGAGGACAAGGACTGGCTGGTCAAGGTCGCTAGGACGAGCATGCAGACGAAGCTCGTATTCAAGGAGGCAGAGGAGCTCGCCAAACTTGTGGTCGACGCCACTCTCGCTGTGGCCGAGGAGTCCGGGAAGGAATTCAGGGTCGACATCGACAACGTCAAGGTGGAGAAGAAGCCAGGAGGCGCGCTCAAGGACACCAAGCTCATCCAGGGCATAGTGCTGGACAAGGAGGTAGTCCACTCTGGAATGCCGAAGGTGGTCGAGAAGGCCAAGATCGCGCTCATCAGCGCACCCTTCGAGATAGAGAAGACCGAGTTCGATGCGAAACTCAACATCAACGACCCGTCCATGATGAAGAAGTTCCTGGATGAGGAGACGAAGATGCTGAAGGGGATGGTCGACAAGGCGGTCGAAGTGGGTGCGAACGTAGTCGTGTGCCAGAAGGGCATCGACGACATCGCACAGCATTACCTGGCTAAGGCCGGGGTCCTCGCAGTCAGGAGGGCGAAGGAGTCTGACATGACCAAGCTGGCGAAGGCGACGGGCGGCCGGGTGGTCAACAACTTCGAAGACCTTTCTCCGTCAGACCTTGGTTTCGCCGCCCACGTCGAAGAAAGGAAGGTAGAGGAAGACAAGTGGGTCTTCGTCGAAGGGTGCAAGAACCCGAAGGCGGTGACGATACTGGTCAGGGGCGGGACACAGCGCATAGTGGATGAAGGAGAGAGGTCGCTCCATGACGCGCTCATGGTGACGAAGGACGTCATCGAGAAGCCTGCGATCGTCGCCGGCGGAGGCGCCGCGGAGGCAGAGGCTGCGGCAAGGGTGCTGAAGTGGGCCGACAAGCTCTCGGGCAGAGAGCAGCTAGCTGCGCAGAAGTTCGCGGAAGCGCTGGAAGCGATTCCGATCGCCCTCGCTCTCAACGCGGGGATGGACCCGATCGACGCGCAAGTCGAGTTCAGGGCCAAGCACGCCACCGAGAACGGGAAGTGGTTCGGAATCGAGGCCGCCGACGGCAAGGTCAAGGACATGTACCAGCGTCAGGTCTTCGAGCCGCTCGCGGTCAAGATCCAGATCATCAGGTCGGCCACCGAAGCCGCCTCGATGATACTGAGGATTGACGACGTCATCGCCGCGGGCAAGTCCAAGGCGCCCGCCGGACCCCCTGGAGGGGCAGGCGGGATGGGCGGCGAAGGCGGAGACTTCGACTAGCCTAGCTAGCACAACGGGCCAGAGCTGAGCGAGCAAAGGACACCCTACCGTGAGGTAGGCGACGTCGGCAACGGGCCAGGGACGAAGTTTCCCGACGCTTCAACCGTTAAATAAGCTGGAACGCAGTTCGTTCCACGATGGAAGCTCAGGAACAGCGGGCTACCTCGGAGAAGATTCTCCAGGTCGCATCGCGCATGTTCGCCGAGAAGGGGTTTGCGAACGTCTCAGTAAGGGACATCTGCAAAGAGACGTCCACTACGGCTCCGGTCATCTACTACTACTTCGGCAACAAGAAGGGCCTGTTCGAGGCGGTGGCTCGAAGGCAGATTTCAATGGCGGATTTCATCCAGAAGCTGGCGACCGCCGCCAAGCCCGCCGACCCCAGGTCCGGGCTCGAGTCGTTCACCTCGACCTACCTGACGTCGTTCCCGGAACACACGTTCGACATAGGGCTGTACATGCGCGACTCGGCCACCCTGGACAAGCACAGCGCCCAGATGGTCTCAGAGGACCTCGAGAGGATATCGGCGATCGCTGAGGGGCTGGTGAGCAGGGCCATTTCCAAAGGGGTGTTCCGCAAGACCGACCCCAAGCTGGCCGTGGACTGCCTGCTGGGGATGCTCAACCGGGTGATCTTCCAGCACATCCACTTCGCGAAGAGCTCCGACAGGGAGTCGTACAGCAGATTCGTGACGGACTTCTTCTTCCGGGCGATGAAGTGACTACAGGCCGTCGACTACCCTTTCAGGCGTTATCTCGATGGAGGCGCGCGGCTCTTTCCAGAACCTCTCCCTTGCCGACTTCCTCCCCTGGGCGAGGCCAGTGTACCTTATGGCGAGCGTCTCTATGTCCTTCTTCTCGTCGCGTTCCTTGGCTATGCGGGCACTTCCGAAGAGGATCACGTAGGGATAGCCGTCGTCGATGAGAAAGCAGACCCGTCCGTCTCTTTTGATGTTGTGATACTTGACCCGGTCCTTGGTGGTGTTGATGACCACCTTGCCGCGGTCCATCATGTACCATATGGGAGTCACGTGGGGAGACCCATCCTTCATGACGGTCGCGAGCTTCCCGAAGTGTTTCCCCTTCAGGAACTTGGAAACCTTAGGCGTCAGTTTTGCCATGCCCGCTTCTTTGAGGGAGTGGTATTTCTAGTTCGCTACGTCCAGAGGTTTGAACTTCTCAACGGTCTCTGCGAGCTCTTTCGCCAGTCTCTTCTGCCAGTCGGCGAAGCCCTTGGGAGAGTCAGGGTAACCCAGATTGATGTCCACAAGGGAGGCGCTCTTTTTCACGGTGTATCTCAGCCCTCTGGCGAGGGAGAACTTGCCGAGGACTCTGAACCACATCGTGGGGTTCATGAAACGAGCCTGGTTGAACTCGGGGTGTTTCCTCTCTGTGATCGCTGCGACATCCTCCTCTGAAAGGAAGTGCTTCATCCCGTAGTTGATCTGGTCATCAGTGACAGTCTGCAGGTATCGCCTGAGCACTTCGAAGCTCGCCATCGGATACCCGTGAGTGTTCATGTACTCCACGTTGTACTTCCAGAGCCCCGCTTCGCTGGTGTCCCCAGACTCGAGCGCCTCGGCGACCACCTTTCCGAGGATGGTCCCCCCGTAGATAGAAGGGCTGATCCCCCCGGCGTCAATGGGCCTGGGCATCCAGGCGGCATCCCCGACCACCGCGAAACCGTTCGCGACCATGCAGTCGTTGTGGCGCCTGACGGGGACCTGCCAGTTCCCTTTCGTGTTCCCCGCGTTGGCGTCGTCGGCCGGCTGCGAGTAGTTCTTGATTACGGGGTTGTCTGCCAGATACTTGTCGATCAGGCTCTGCAGGTTGTCGTTGAGCCCGAACCGCCTGTTCCTCCTCGCCAGCCCGGAGTGTGACACCCCAAGGCCGATGTTCACCTTCTTCTTCCCCTTGGGGAAGACCCACGCGTAACCCGCGGGGGCGATGTACTGGTCCAGGTGGATGATGCAGTAGTCCGGCGAGAAGAAGGAAGAGTCCTCCTTGGCCGGCTCGAAGTCGAGGATGTAGCGTCCTGTCCCGACCACGTCGTCGGGGTCGATTTCCTTCTCGATCATCGAAGGAATGGGCATGAAGCGCCTGAGGGTTGAGGACGACCCTGTCGCGTCGATCACCATCTTGGCAGTCACACTGAAGCTGGTGCCGTCAGATTTCCTCCCCGTTATCCCGGTTATCTTTCCTTCTTCCGAGATGAGCCTCTCGGCGGTAGCGCCGAACATGAACTCGGCCCCATGCTTCTTGGCGTCGTTGACCTGCCGCCTCGGTGCGAGCTTCCTGTTGAAGAGATACCCTTCGCCTTCGAAGAGGACCTTTGACTTCCTGTCGGGCGAATAGACGTAGACCCCCTTTACAGGGTGCTCGAGCTCCGGGGAGCCGTACCTGACTCCGATGTGCTCAGCGAGATAGTCGAGAGACCTTTTGCTCGTCGCGTCGCCGCACGTCCAGCCGTTGTTTGTCTTCCTCCCTGGCTCGTTTTCCTTGTTCCTGTCGACGACCAGGACTGTTGCCTTGCCTTTTGAGTAGTGTCCGATTGAAGCGGCAGTTATCAGGCCCGACATCCCCCCTCCTGCAATGACGACGTCGTAGTCAGGTTTAGCCATTAATTGCGAACGCTACGAAAATACTATATAAGAGCTTCGCCGTCGTCCTGACGATGAACAGAGCCGACGTCGTCGAGCAGTTGAAAGACGTCGGGCTGACAAGCTACGAGGCGAAAGCCTACATCGCGCTCGCAGGGCTGGGCCCGTCGGAGCCGAAGAACGTCGCGTCAGACGCAAGGATACCCTATCCCAGCGCCTACACGGCTCTGAAGTCCCTGGAAGGGAAGGGGTGGGTAGAGCAGGTCGTCAAGAAGCCTGTGACATACAGGGCGAAGAAGCCAGGGAGCGTGAAGGCGATGGTGACGTCGGATGTGGAAGACACGTTTGCAGAGCTCGAGAAGATCTACAAGGCCGAGCCAGCGGAGGACGCCGAGCTTGTCTACACGCTTAGGGGACGCGAGAAGGTCCTGGGGAAGATCTACGAGATGCTCAGGGGGGCGAAGGAAAGCGTGGTGCTGGTGGCGCCGAGCATGGGTTTGGAGGACGCGAAGATCATGGAGCTGCTCGCGGAGTCAGTAGCTAGGAACGTAAGAGTGCGCGCCATCTGCGACGACGAAGGGGTGGGCCTCCTCCCGCCGGGGGTCGAGACAAGAACTGGAAACCATGTCGCTTTCGACCTTTTGGTCGACTCGGACGTGGCGCTGATAGGCCTCCCTGACCACTCTGCGTGCGGGTGGGTCGACAGCCCCGCGGTGGCGGGCCATCTGAAAGAGTTCCTCGAGCTCCTCTGGAACACCTCATCACCTTCAGGGTAGGGAGACACCGAACCATATACACAAAGAGGGGGCCGCCCGGCTTTCGCCGAGCTGCCTTGGGTTTTCTATTCGGACGTGAAGATGGACTGACCCGCCGAGTTCGGCACTTCGGGGAGGCTTTCGGCCATGCGCTTCTCCGCGATGGCTGACGCCTCTGCCAGGATCTTGTTCGCCTCGTCACTGTTCTCGGCTTGGTAGAATGTCGTCCCAGTTATCTGGCCGACATCCACCATGATCGAGTTCAGCTGGGCGCCAATCTCCCCGAGGGCCCCCTGGGCGTCGGGCATAGCTTCGCCAAGGGTTGCGCGTACGTTCTTGATCACCCCGATTGCCGGGGCGATTGTCGACGCGAAGTCTCCGATGTCGGTGACCGTCTGAAGCCTGGTCGTGATCTGCTCAAGGGCGATCTTCGACTGGGTGACGATCTTCTCCATCTTGCGGACTTCGGCGAGCTCGTTGGAGTACGCCTTGCTTGATTCCTGGTCGTGTGCTTGGACTGCGGTCACGGTCTTCTTGAAGATGGAGTTCTCTCGCTGCTTCAGCCTGCCCATAGCCTGGTCCAGTCGGTTGATCTCCCCAGTCAACTGCTGGGTCGCCTTCTGGATCTGGGGGCGCATCGGCTGAGGCCCGCGAACCGTCTCGCGGACCATCTTTCCGAAAGGCTCCGTCTCCTGGGTCTTCCATCCCTTTTCGAACTTGCTGCTCATCGTGATGTCCTCGTTGATATCAGAGAAGCCGGAGAATACTCGCTGAGGCAATTAGCATTGACAGTATGCTTAACGAAACACACTCTGGCCCAAGAGAAAAAGGGAGAGAGCCCCTATTCGATCTTGTATCGCTTGGCGATCTTGACGACGAGGAAGATGACGAAGGCGACGATGATGAAGGTGATTACAGCGTTCAGGAAGTCACCTACTGCGAAGGTCTGGCCTGCGAACTCTTCTGTGAGCGACGTCAGATTCCCCATGCTGCTCAGGGGTATGCCTATGATCGGCAAGATGAGGTCTTTGACTAGCGCCTGCACCAACAGTCCCAGGTACAAGCCTAGGATGAAGGCGACGGCTAGGCCGAGGACCTTGTAGTTTTTCAGGAACGCCGTGAATTCCGCGCTCATCCCCTTCGGCTCCGGAGGCGCAGGTGGGGCAGGTTTTGGAGTCAGGAGCTCTCTTATTTTTCTGAGTTCTTCGAGAACTTCCGCGTTTGCGGACACAGCGCCCAGAGCGGATGACGTGATTTAAGACTTCATAGCGTACCGGTCAAGGGTTGGCGGGAGTCGCTCGGTGAAACGGCCGTCGGGGGCGCCGAAGACAGAGACGACGAAAGGTTACGTCTACGCCGTCGTGGGATCGATATGCGCCGGCTCAGTCTCTACGCTCGCGAAGTATTCGTTGAACTACAACAGCCCCATCGTGGTAACGGGTCTCTCCCTGTTGCTTTCCAGCTTCGTCCTTCTGGCTTATCAGCCGAAGAAGAGACCCGACCATGGGAGCCTCCGCTACCTGATCTTCTTCGGACTGATAGGGGCAGGACTGGCTCCGCTGATGTATTTCGAGGGGCTGAGCGAGACCACGGCGGTCAACGCGTCTTTGCTCGCGAACGGCGAAGTCCTGTTCACCACGGTGATCGCCTACACAGCGTTCCGGGAGAGGCTGAGCCGCGGGTTGGCTGCAAGGGCGCTGCTGATCGTCGCTGGTCTGGTGATCGTCTCTACCAACCTAGACCTCTCGAGGATGTCGTTCTTCCAGAACTTCACAGGGAGTCTACTCGTGCTCGGCGGCACCCTTCTTTGGGGGGTGGAGAACAACGTCATGGTCATTGCGTCGAGGAAGTTCGACACCATGCTGATCAGCAAGTTCAGGAACATGATCGGAGGGGGCGTGCTGACGGCGGCCTTTCTCGCGGCACTGGTCCCGCTGAGCTTCAATGAAGCGGGTGGCGCAGCCATGGGGATGCTCGCGCTGGCGGTCGCAGGTGGCACCTACCTGTTCATCGCCGCGGTCAAGCGCCTCGGGGCGATTCGGATGCTGTTGGTATGGTCGAGCTCGACCGTCTTCGGGGCGGTCTTCGCGCTCGTCTTCCTAGGCGAGCAGATCTCGCCGGCCCAGGTTCTCGGCGGCGTCCTTATCATCGCCGGGGTATACGTGTTCCACAAGGGGGAGAAGGTGCCCGACGCAGAGCCGTTTGCACCGCCCGTCGTGGAGGCGGGGCGCTAGCCTCGCGGGAGGTCAGCGAGGGGGAGACCAAGGCATCCGGTTCAGCTTCCTTGCATGCCAGCTAGAGACTGGAGGCTTTGTCGGGGCCTACCTGTCCGCCTCGACAGGCCAGTAGTTCAGCCCCCAGTATATGGGCGGTATGTCGGCGATGTGGACGTTCTTCAGCAGGACAGGCAAGACCCGGAGGTTCTTGGCTGACGGTACCCCGATTTTCAGCCGGTAAGGCCTAGGAGAGCCGTCGCTGACGATATAGTACGACATCTCTCCTCTTGCCCCTTCGGTGCGAGAGTAGACTTCCCCTGCCGGGACGCGAGGCTGCGGCCCGAGCTTGAGGCGGACCGGTCCAGGCGGGAGCCTCTTCAGCGCCTGCCTGATTATCTTGACCGCTTCTCGCATGTCAAGGAGAGCCACATAGGACCGGGCGTAGACGTCCCCCTGCGTCATTACAGGAGTCTTGAACTCGAAGTCATCGTAGGAGCTGTAGGGCTCGTCTTTCCTGACGTCTACCGCGAGACCGGAAGCGCGGGCCACCGTTCCTGTGGCGCCGTACGCGATGGCGTCCTCCCGGGAGAGCACCCCGATGCCGTCCGACCTCTGGTGCACCATGGGGTTCTGGAAGAAGATCTTCTCATACTCGTCCATCCGCTTATCGAACCAGTCGCAAAGCTTGAGACCTTTGTCGATGGCGAAGGAAGGGATGTCGTTCCTGACACCGCCCGGGATTATGTAGGCGAAAGTGACCCTGGCCCCAGCTATCCGTTCTGCGAAGTCGATCCAAAAGTCTCTGTCTCCCATGCACCAGGTGATCAGGGTCGTGTGGCCAAGGAAGAGCCCCTGAATCGCAAGGAAGTACATGTGGGAGATGATCCGGTTGGTCTCGGACATGATGACGCGGAGATACTGGGCTCTCGCCGGGATCTTGTTGCTCATGAGCTCGTCGACGCCGAGGGCGTACGGCAGCAGTATGTTCGAACTGTCTAGTATCACCGGTCGCTCGAGGTGGGGGACGTTCTGCGTGTAGTTCCTGTATTCTCCCATCTTCTCCTCCCCGCGGTGGACGTACCCTGCGTCTGGCTCCGCTCTTACGACGTAGTCGCCGTCGAGCCAGAGCTTGATGCGGAAATGGCCCGCCCCTGGGTGCTGCGGGCCCAGCGATACTGACATTATCCTGTCGGCGTCGGGCATGTACTCGGTCTCTAGGGTCAAGTCTTCATCTCCCAGGTGAAACGTAGTCCTTGCGGAGCGGCGGGAGGTCGTTCCAGTCCTCGGGGAGGAAAAGATGGCTCTGGTTCGGATGCCCCTGGAAGTTGATCCCGAACATCTCGTGTGTCTCTCTTTCGTGGTACTCTACCCCCTTCCAGACGTCCACCATGGTCGGGACAACGGGGTTGTCCCGTGCCACGTGCTCGGAGAGGGCTACAATGAAGTCCTCCTGGCCCGGTGTGGAAGAGCCTAGGAAATAGACCACTTCGAGCTCGTTACGAGCTATCCAGTCGACACCGCTCACTGTGCTGATGTGGTCGAAGCCGAGAGTGCCTCTGACGAAGATCCCGACCTCCTCGATCCTCGCAGGGGTTGTGGAGACCTTCAGCCTCCTTTCCTTCATCCAGTCGACCTTGACGTCGGGAAACGCCGAGGTGATCTGGGCGGCGAAAGCCTTCGCTCGCACAGGCTCGAGCTTGGCGGGGGGAGCCTGCGGGGTCGTGGCAACCTGTGGAGCGACAGACGTCGGTTTAGATGGGGGCGGCGAAGTGGGCGCCTGCACGTTGCTCATGTCTTTCACCGGCCGCTGAGCGACGGAGCTCTGCGGATCTTCTCCTGAAGCAGGACGAGCCCCTGGAGGAAGGCCTCGGCACGCGGCGGGCACCCGGGGACGTAGACGTCAACGGGGATGACGTCGTCTATACCTCTCAACACGTTGTATGAGTCGAAATAGAGCCCGCCGGTTATGCTGCACGCACCCATGGCTATGACCCATTTGGGCTCCGCCATCTGGTCGTAGACTAGCTTTAGCCTGGGAGCAAGCTTGCGGGTCACGGTGCCCATGACGATAAGGAGGTCACACTGCCTCAGGGAGCCGAATGCCTCAAGCGCGCCGAACCTCTCCATGTCGAAGCGCGAACCCGCTGCGGCCCCGATCTCCACGGAGCAACAGGCGGTCTCGAGATGGACCGGCCATAGGGAGTAAAGCCTCCCCCAGTTGGCAAGGTATCTCATGGGGTCGCCGATGGCGTATTGTAGGACGTCGTCGATCTTCCCGACCAGGACCTGGAAAGCCCCGCTCTTCTGCTGCTGTGCGACTACCAAAGCTCTCTCTTCCCTGCGAGCACGAGCGCGAAGCCCATCGGGACGAAGAGTAGGGCCATGAAAAGTGTCACCATCCAGTCAGAAGATAGGCCGAGGGCCATGGGCTGATATGCTGCGGCCCACGCGTAGAGAAACATCCCCAGCACGTCGAACACGATGAAGATCAGGAGATATGCGTAGTATTGCATCATGAAGTGCATCTTCCCTGCCCCTTGCGGTACCTGCCCGCACTCGAAGGGCGCGTTCTTGATGGGGTTGGGGCGCCGGGGGGCGAAAAGTCGCGGTAGAATGACCACGGGGGTCGTGAACATCATCCCGACCAGCCCCATGACGAACACTGTCCCGATGTCCCCGAAAAGTGGCATTCAGAAAAGCGACCGTCTCACGCTATTTAAGATAACCTACTGCCTGCGCGAAATGTGAAGGAAGATAGCGCAGACGTGCCCGCGGAAGCGTGCCGGCCTAATCTACCCCATGTACGTCTTCGGCTTCGTCTTTGAGGAGCGACTGCAGCAGCTTCCCCTCCCTGAAGAAGTCGCGGATGGAAAGCACGCCGAAAAGGGTCCCGTCGTCGTTCTCTACCACGAGGTGCCTTATACCGTTGTCCATCATGAATCGGATCGCCTTGGAAGGCATGTCCGACCTCTTGATGCTTACCAGCTTCTTCGTGGCGACGGCGTCGAGCTGGCCGGTCAACGGCATCCCTCGCGCGACGGCCCTGACCACGTCCCTTTCCGATATCACGGCCTGGGCCTTGACCGGGCTCACTGAAGAGGCGACCACCAGCAGGCCGATCTTCTCACGTGTGAAGACCTCGGCCGCCTGACGGATTGTCGCGCTCGGACTGATGGTCACTGGGGTGCGCTTGATGAGGGCCTCGACCCTCAACGTCCGACACCAGACGTGGCGCGCTTCTCGATGGGCACGTATGGGGTGAGCTGAGGGCCCACGTAGTCGGCGATGGGCCTGATTATCCGGTTGTCGGAGTACTGCTCCAGCACGTGCGCGAGCCACCCCGGAGAGCGGCCGACCGCGAAGACCGGAGTGAAGAGATAGCTCGGGACCCCGATGTGTGTGAAGGTAAGTCCCGAAAAGAGGTCCACGTTGGGATAGAGGTTCTTCTCTTTGAGGAGTATCGCCTCAGTCCGTTCGATGATTTCAAGGGATTGCTTCTCCTTTTCTGTGCGGACAAACCGCTCGGCCATGTCCTTCAGGATCCTCGCCCTCGGGTCCATGGTCTTGTACACTCGGTGTCCGAACCCGTTGATTTTCGCTTTGCTCGCCAGCTTCGCCTTGACATAGGCGTCCACCTTCTGAGGGGAACCGATTTCGGAGGTCATCTCGACCACCTTCTCGTTCGCCCCGCCATGGAGGGGTCCCTTCAGTGCGCCTACGGCCCCAGTGACGGCCGAATAAATGTCGGAGAGGGTCGAGGCAATGACCCTCGCGGTGAAAGTCGACGCGTTGAACTCGTGGTCTGCGTGCAGGATGAGGAGGACGTCCATCAGGTGGGAGTCTGCCTCGGAGGGAACCTTGCCCGTGATCATGTAGAGGAAGTTAGAGGCGAACGACAGGTCTTCCCTTGGGGCGATGATATCCTGATCGTGCTTGTGCCTGTGGATGGCTGCGACGACGGTTCCGATCTTTGACGCAATGGACTCTGCTTTCTCCTGCTGGGTGTACATGGGGTCGTCAAAGACGCCCAAGGCCGACACCCCCACGCGGAGGGCGTCCATTGTGTCGCAGTTCTGTGGAAGGGTCGTGAGTATGGAGACGACCTCTCTCGGAATGGGTCGCTTCGACGCCAGCTCCTCGGAGAAGGCCTTCAGCTCGATGGTCGTCGGAAGATGGCCGTTCCAGAGGAGATATGTCGTCTCCTCGTAGCTGGAATGGGCGGCCAGGTCCGCTATGTCGTACCCACGATAGAGAAGGCGACCCTCCCTGCCGTCGATGAAACAGACAGAGCTCTTGCCGGCGACGACGTCTTCGAGCCCCCTTGCCTGCGTCGTAAGGCGCTGGACGATCTGGTCCATCGTCTCGCCGTACTTGCCTAAGGAAGCGAGTTTCGCCTGGGTGTCTTTTGACACCTTGACGGTGGTGTAATCTGGGTCGTTACCTTTGGACTTTGACATGCTTACGGCGTATATCCCGTATACTACGTATATTAGGGTTGCGTGAAGCGGAGTGGCTTGGGCGACATGTAAAAAGAGGGCCACCTGCTGGGGAACAACGAGGGTCGATGGTCACTAGGCTCGCGGTGGTCGGAACTGGCGTGGCAGGCGCGTATCTTCTCAACCGCCTCCCGTCGGACGTGGAGGCCGAGGCATTCGAGATGCGTAGCGAGAAGAACTGGTACACGGTTTGCGCCTGGGGGACGAGCCAGCCGTTCATCTCGGACCTGGTAAAGAAGGCAGGCTTCAACTTCGAAGACTACGTGCTGCACAAGGGAAAGAACATGATAGTGGACCTCGGCGACGAGGAGGTCAACATCCCGCTCAGAGGTCTGGTGACGTACGACAAGCACAGGCTAACTGAAGACATGCTGAAGGGGAAGAAAGTGCACTGGGGAGCGCAGATCAAGGAAGCAAACGGGAACCTCGCGGGTTTCGACACGGTGGTCGACGCGACCGGCATGCATAGGACGTTGCTTCCGAAGGTGAATGACGACCTGTTGATCCCGTCGTTAGAATACCAGGTCAAGTCAAAAGAGCTGCCATACGACGACTTTGTGATCAGACCTTACCCCGGACTGACGGGGTATTGGTGGTACTTCCCGCTGGGAGACGGTCTGGCCCATGTAGGCGCCGGAGACGTTCGCGGGAGATATCGCTACGAGCTCGACGAGTTCGTCAAGAAGTACCACTGCGAGGTGGTCAGGAGGATAGGGAGGCCAGTGAGGGTCACGCCGCCGAAATACATGGAGCCATTCTTCGACGGGAAAGTCACCGGGGTGGGCGAGTCCATCGGGACGGTGTATCCCATGCTCGGGGAGGGGATCATCCCGAGCATGCAGTGCGTCAACCTTTTCGTCGACCACATGGGGGACAGAGAAGGCTACAGGCGCGCGGTGCTCGAGCACTACGCCGTCTACGCCAAAGTCTACAAGTTCATCAAGGCGAAGGTGGAAGACAAGTTCAGCTTCGCCAGGATGCTCCCGACTTTGCTCTCGATATACTTGTACATGAGGGGGAACGAAGAGCGCTACGGTCTTCAGACAAGGCTCCCAGAGTTCTACAAGATCGTGACGAGGCTCTAGTTGAGCGAAGAAGAGCACCGGACCCATTCCGCGGTGCACGTCGTCAAGGGGGCGGTCCAGAAGGTTCTGGGGGCGAAGTGGACCGCGTCTGTTTTCGTCTCCGGGCGGCATGGGAGGCTGACGGTGCAATACGACAGGAAACCGACCGACGACGAGCTGCGAAGGGTGGAGCAGGCCGCCAACGCCAAGGTGTCGGAGGGGGCGGAGGTGCTAGAGTTCGAGATGGAGAGGAAGGAGGCAGAGGGACATTTCGGCGACGCGATCTATGACCTTTTCCCGGTCCCCGCCGAAGTAACCCTGCTGAGGATCGTCAGAATCCCTGACTGGAACATCAACTGCTGCAACGAGAGCCATGTGGACAGCACTTCGCAGATAGGCACGGTCAGGCTGGGCAAGGCAAGGTTCAGGAACTCGAAGAGAGAGCTAGAGATCGAGTTCGACCTCGCGGGATGAGCGGGAACAGGTAATATCCTGGTTCTTTTCGGGCCGTGACTGGGCCCGTAGCGCAGTACGGACAGCGCGGCAGCCTCCTACACGAATGTGGAGCGAGCTGTAGGTCGTGCGTTCAAATCGCACCGGGCCCGCTTTCAATCAGCCTGAGGAAGCCCCCGTTCCGCCACATAAGCCCCGGTTGAGCCGCCCCAGCTCCTACATTTCCGCGCATGACGTTGTTCGAGGCTCGCTGTACTGGCACACAGTTCCTTTCAATACAATTGGATTAAGTCATGCCTGTCGTCAGGGTATCATGAAAATGCGAAGAGCAGTAGCGCTGTCGTTGCTCGTCTTGTTGGGAGTCGCTGGCTTGGCGGCTTATACTTACAGCGTGTATCTTCCAAGCATCGGCACAGCCGCTCCAGGGAGCGGGTCGCTCAGCATCTATCTGTCTGACCCTCCAGCTGCGAACAACACCATGAAGTACCTGCTCGTGAACGTCACAAGCGTCACACTGCAGTACTCATCCAACGGGCCATCCACCACAACCACGAGCTCGTCTGTTTCAACGGGCTCCTCAACCACAAGCTCAACGGAAACAAGCACCGGGAGCACCACTACCCAGTCTACTTCGGCGACTTCGTCCGCGAGTACCACCCAGGGTAACCTCTCGAACGTGTTCGTCTACAACGTCTCGTCGAGCATTGGGACGAACGTCAACATCACCAAGTACCAGGGGTCTGCCTTGCTGCTAGGGACACCTAGCGTGCCTACAGGCAACGTCACCGGGATAATCCTGAACATCACCGGGGCGAGAGCGTTCTGGGCGGACGGTACGTCCACGCAGCTGACGGTCGTCGCCAACGGGAAGCTGATGGTGCACGTCCAGTTCGCGATCCAGTCTGGCGGGAGCTCCAATATGAACATCAGCATCACCCCGGCGTCGGTGCACGTCAGCCAGGGAGGTGTGCTCAGGCCGGTCCTCTTGGTCTCCGTGTCCAAGAACGGCTCTTCCGCGACAGAGACCTCGACGACAAGCGCGTCCAGTACGACGTCTAGTAGCTCGAGCACGAGCTCGGCGTAGTCAGAGGGTCAACAGACCCTCAGACCCCTTCTTTTTGGCTAAACCCGCTTTCGCTCAGAATCCCGCGGGAGCCCCGTCGCCGCGCACGTCACAGACTGCTTTCCTGTAGCGGTCGCCCATCTCCACGGCCTGGCATACGCCTGTACGACCCGGCATCGGGAGGCGCTCTATGCTGTAACCTGCCTCTGGAACGTCGTATCCATCCTCGACAATGAGGTTGCGCCCGCCAGTCCAGAGGAATCTCTGGTGGGTGACGTTGTCTTCCGCAGGCATGGAGAAGTCCACCGCGTTCGTCACGAAGAGAGCATGCTGCAGTGGCCGATAGTCGCCGCCGCTCGCTCCGATGGCGAGCCATGGCCGCCCGCCCCGTTCGAGGATGAGAGAAGACAACGTGTGCAAAGGCCTCTTACGCGGTTCGACTTTGTTTGGACCCGCGAGGACGAAAGCGGATGCCCTGTTGTTCAGTGCGACGCCGCACTCAGGGACGAACACCCTGGACCCGTAGTGGTGGAAGAGGCTCTGGATCCCGGAAACGAGGTTCCCTTCCGAGTCTGCTACCGAGAAAGCGGTCGTGTCCCCCGACCGGACGCGTGAATGTGGTGCCTCGACTTTGCCTTCTGTCGACATGAAGGTGTCGATGTCGAACCGGCCGAACCTCGGGTCGCCGAGCAGTTCGTCACGGCGCGCGTAGGCGTACAGCGCCGCTTTCATGGTGTGCGTGATTCGTTCCTTGGACAGCGCGCCCATGGAGGACAGGTCGGTGTTCAGGAGCTGCTTGAGAATGAGAAGGCTGGTGGCCCCCATGCTGTTCGGGGGCACCTCGTAGACGGACGTGCCTTTGTAATCGATTGAAAGGGGCGCTGGCCACTCGGGCTTGAAATCAGAGAAGTCTTTCGGGTCGCATGGAACTCCCATGGAGGTGAGATGGGAAGCGATCTTTTCAGCAGGCCACCCTGAGTAGAAGAATCCTGGGCCCGACTCGGCTATGCCTGCGATGACCTTTCCCAGAGCTTCCTGCCTTATCCACTCCCCCGGACGGGGCGGTTTACCAGAAGGAGCGAATACCTTCCTGGCCTCGTCGGACAGTTCTGCGAAGGCACCTGCGGTGGACCTGCAGATGTTGGGTCCCGCAGGAAAGCCGTGGGCGAGTGTGACCGAGGGCCGGAGCAGGTCGCTGAACTCCGCGGAACCGAACTTCTTGTGCATGGCCCACACGCCGGCGGCGAACCCAGGGACGACGCAGGTCAGGGGGCCGAAGAGCGGGACTTTCCCGCCTGCTTTCTCCATGATTAGCTCTTCCGTCAGCCCGGAGGGAGCCCAGCCGCTCGAGTTCAGGCAGTGTACTTTCCCGGTCTTCGCCTCGTAGAACATTCCGAAGAAGTCCCCCCCGACGCCACCCGCAGGGTGGAAGGTCACGGCCAGGGCGAAGCTGGTCGCTACAGCTGCGTCGAACGCGTTGCCTCCTTTCCGCAGCGCGTCGTAGCCTGCCATGGACGCGAGAGGCTGCTCGCTCGCGACGGCCGCGTGTTCCCCGATGAGCGTCTTGCTAAGGCCCAAGCTCCGTTAACGCTCTTTTCGGGCTTTTTTAAGAAAATCGAGCGAAACCAAGCGAAGAAGATCGGATTAAGCTCGGGAATCTATTTATAGAGCGGAGAGGTCAAAACTCGTACTGGATTGAGCCAATCGGAGCTTGACGCTGTCCTGGGTACTGTTGAGAACCCCATACGAAGGCGCATCATCTCGAAGATAAGCGAAGAACCGAACTATCAGCTCCAACTGTCCAAGGAGCTCAAGATCAGCCAGCAGCTCGTCGCAAAGCACTTGGTCACGATGGAGAAGGCGGGGCTAGTAAGCAGCGTTTCCCAAGACAGCCCCCGAGGGCCGAAGAGGAGGGAATACCTGCTGAAGAACAGCTTCTCGGTGACCGTGGACCTGGCGCCGAACCTGTTCAGGACGCGCATCTTTTCGTTCGGCGCAGTGCCGGGGGTCGAGGAGACAGACGAGCACGCCCAGATGATGACGCAGATCAGCGAGGTCCTAAAGTATCAGGACGACGCGTCCAGGATCAGGCCACTCACCAGGGTCGTGGCTGAGGTCGACAAGAAGCTCACAGAGATGGAGGAGGAGAGGGCTGTGCTTCTATACATCAGGAGCCTTGCGCTCAGAGAGGCAGCCAGGATCACGACCTCGCTTCCTTTGGGAGACAGGAGAAGGGTGCTCAGGTACCTGATGCGCGAGGATGGAGACAACCTCGATACGATTTGTTCGTCCCTGGGTGTCCAGAAGCAAGTGGTCGGCGACATCCTGGAAGAGATAGAAAGCGGACTGACAGGTTCCGACTAAAAAGGGATAGAGGAGCGGTGCTCCTCTACATTCCTAGATTTGGAAAGCTTGCCTGAGGAACGCCAAGCTGGCCCTGGAGAGTCTTTATGCGCGTGGCATACTCCCTCATTCGGGCGTTGTCGCCCTGGACCTTCGCTATGCGGTAGCCCTTCCATGCCTTCCGGAGGGCTCCCCAGACTTGCCCTTTCTGGTATTCGGCCATTTGTTTAGACCTGAGCCCTTTCAGAGCCTGGCGGGTATTTTGCGAGCGGAGTCTATGTTAGTTGATTCAGTAATCAAAGGAGGCTACCGCAGCTATCAGATGAAAGATCTGAGAAGGAGCCAGATGTTGCTTGGGTGCTCATTGATCCTGCGCTTCGAGTAAGCCCACCAACTGTCTCCATAGGGGAGATATTCGTAGACCTTGAACCCGCCTTCCACCAGCTCTGCCTTGAGGTCGTCCCTAATCCCCTTCAGGAGTTCGAAGTGGAAGTCTGCATGGCTGTCCGCGGCCAGTGACTTTGCCCGGTCCACGAGGGCGTGGTCGTGGGTCGCTATCGCGAACCCGCCGCCCCTTTCGAAGAGAGAGACCATAAGCCGCTCGAAGTTCTTGCTGACCTCAGCCTTGGTGGGATAGACGAACCCGGGGCTCTCCTTGTACGCCCCTTTGACGAGTCTGACCTTCCCCCCTTCCTTCAGAATCGAGTCTAGGTCGGACTCGCTCCTCCTGGCGTATGCCTGGAGAGCGACCCCCACGTCGGGGTGAGCCCGATGGACATCAAGGTATGCAGCGACGGTCTTTTCGGTGAATGCCGACCCCTCCATATCGATCCATAGCGACTGTGACAGGCGGTCGGCGTTTGTGGCGATCTTTTCCAGCCTGTTCCTCATCCCCTCGCCGTCGGCCCCGAGGCCCAGCTGGGTCAGTTTCACAGAAGCGTAGCCTTTGATCCCCTTGTCATAGAGCGCCTGTTGGAGGCGCAGATACTCGGCCATGGAATCGTCAGCCATCCCCGGATCCGTGATCTCTTCGCCGAGGAAGTTGACAACGACCCCCGCCCCCCTTGAGTTCGCTTTTTCGGCGTCCTCCAGTGCGGACTTCAGGTCTGCGCCTGCAATCCACTTCTTCGCCAGCGGCAGCACGAACCGCTCCTTCAGCACCAAGCTGGTGCCGGGGACCCGAGACCACATATTAACGGTGTATACAGAAGCCAGGGGCGGGAATGGGCGCGCCTATCCAAGAGAGAAGAGCACGAAAACTCCGCGACAGGCTCCGCTCGGAGGGGTTGTCGGGTGCCGTCGTTGTGCCTGGGCCGAACATGAAGTATCTTACTGGAGTCGATTCGTTGATGCTGGAAAGGCCGTTCATGCTCTTCGTGCCGACAGAGGGAGACATCCACCTAGTGGCCCCGACCCTAGAGTCCGGACCCTACCTGCGGTCTCCCCTGAGCATCGAAGTCCACTCCTGGACGGACTCCGAGGGGCCGGAATCTGCCATCGAGGAAGCTGCGAGGGGTGCCGGCATCGTAGGGCGCTGGGGGGTCGAGGGCAGAGTTCCGTTCATCTACCTTCAGAAGCTCGCCAAGAGGACTCCGTTCAGCCCTGAGGACGCAGAGCCGGTCCTCCAAAGCCTGCGTGAAGCAAAGGACGCGGAAGAAGCAGCGTTGCTCAAGAAGGCTGGCCGGATACTGAGCCGCGCCTTCGAGGAGTTCCCCTCGCTCGTCGCGGAAGGGTCTACTGAGTCGGAGGTCGCGAAATCTGCTTCGGAGTTGATTTACGCGAAGGGGGCGACGAAAGTGGACGACATGCTCGTCCAAGCGGGAGCCATGTCAGCGGACCCCCATCACCTGCCGACTGGGAAGAAGCTTGAGCGCGGGGACAGCGTGGTCATAGACGTCGGAGCCACCTTCAAAGGATACTATGCGGATGTGACCCGGACGTTCTGCGTGGGAAACTCTCCTGAGATGGAAAGGGTCTATGGCAGGGTGCTGGAGGCGCAGGAGGCGGCAATCAGCGCGACAGCTCCGGGCGTCAGGGTTGGAGAAGTGGACCTGGCAGCGAGAGGGGTGCTCAAGAAAGCGGGCATGGGGGACAACTTCTTCCACAGAACGGGGCATGGCCTAGGGTTGGAGATCCACGAGGCACCATACATAGTCGAGCGAGGGAGCGAGAGGCTAGGAACTGGGATGTGCTTTACCGTCGAGCCTGGCGCCTACTTCAGGGGAAAGCTGGGCGTGAGGATAGAAGACGACGTGCTCATGGTCGGGAGAAAAGGAATCGAGATCACGGATCCGCCGAAAGAATACGGTTGGTGGAAGTAACTACTTCGTCTTTGAGAACTGGGACACCATGGTGCTTGTGTCCTGGACGTGCTTGATCTTCTCGATCTTGTCGAGGACCAGCCTGTAGACCTTCTCGTCGCTCGGAACGATGACCTCCTTCTGGGAGTTTATCACGGTAATGATGTCCCAGTCGCCTGGGATGATGTGCGCCTCGGTCACTTCTGGAATCTTCATCAGAGAGTCGACGACTCCCTCCGTGTGCCCGGGTGCCACCTTGATGAGGACGAAAGCTTTCTGGAATACGGGCAACCACTACGGGGAGTCCGGACTGCTTTTAAAACTCTTGGGGTGTGTAACGCATCCGATGAAGAATTCCGAGGTCGCCCAGCTCCTGGACGACCTGGGAGAGCTGGTCGAGGCGAACGGAGAAGACAGGTTCAAGGTCATCGCGTACCATAGGGCGGCCACCAGCATCAGGAATCTGGCCGAAGACGTAGAGCAGATCTGGCGGGAGAAGAGACTGGAAGAGATCAAGTACGTCGGCGAGGGAATTGCGAAGAAGATAGACGAGTACCTCAGGACGGGGCGTCTTGAGCTGCTGGAAAGGCTCAGGGAAAGGACCCCCGCCGGGGTGCCGCTCCTGATGAAGGTCCAGGGAATCGGGCCGAGGACCGCCTACCGCCTGTCCCACGAGATGGGGATAACGAGCGTAGATCAACTGAAGTCCGCACTCGACAGCGGTAGGCTCGATATGGAATTCGGTCCCGCGGTCAGAGAGTCGTTCCGGCTCGGAGTCCAGAAGCTCCAGAGCTACGAGCGGCGGATGCTGCTCCCGGAGGCAGAGGGGGCCTACCAGAAGATGGCGTCTTACTTCGGCGCGCTCGGCATCAGCGTGGGAATGGCAGGGAGTCTGCGCAGGGGAAGAAGCACGATAGGGGATCTCGACATCCTCTCGACCGACACTAGGGTCATCGACGCCGTAAAGGGGTGCCCAGGCGTCGCACAGGTGCTCGAAAGCGGGCCCAGGAGGGCGAGCGTCAAGTTGGAGGAAGGGACTCAGGTGGACGTCAGGCTGTTCAAGAGGGAAGAGTACGGGGCCGCCCTCATCTATTTCACGGGGTCCAAGGACCACAATATCGCCCTCAGAAACCTGGCAATAGAGAAAGGATGGAAGCTTAACGAGTATGGAATGCTCGACAAGGCAGGGAAGAGGCTCGCGGGGGAGACCGAAGAGGAGGTCTATTCAAGGCTCGGGATGGAGTTCATCCCCCCAGAGCTACGGGAGAACAGGGGAGAGGTTGAGGCGGCACAGCGGGGGGAGCTCCCCCATCTTGTTGAGTTTGACGCGATCAAGGGAGACCTGCAGATGCATTCGACCTGGAGCGACGGCTCGGTTGAGCTGAAAGAGATGGCGAGAGCCGCGAAGGAGAGGGGGTACGGGTACGTCGCGATCACGGACCATTCTCAGTCGGTGAGGGTCGCAAACGGGCTGACCGAGGAACGGTTTAGGAGGCAGTGGAAAGATATCGAGAAGCTCAACGACGAGCTGTCCCCGTTCAGGATATTGAGGGGGGTCGAAGTCGAGATAAAGAGCGACGGTTCCCTGGATTTTGAGAGGAAGTTCCTCGACGAGTTCGACATAGTGGGAGCATCCCTGCACCAGAACTTCAAACAGGATCCTGAGAAGCTCACGGACAGGATCCTCAAAGCCATCGCTCACCCTTCGGTGGACTTCATCTGCCACCCGACCAACAGGCTCATCGGGAAGAGGGAGGGGAATCCGATCGACCTTGCGAAGGTGACGAAGGCAGCTAGGGAGCATGGGAAGATGCTTGAAATCGACGGGCAACCCAAGAGGCTCGACCTGGACGAGGTCTGGGCGAGGAAGGCCATGGAGGAGGGGGTCACTCTGGTGATAAATTCTGACGCCCACTCGGTGGGAGAGCTGGACAACATGAGCTACGGCGTAGGGGTGGCGAGAAGGGCCTGGCTTCGGTCAGAGGATGTCGCGAACACGCTTGGCCTCGCCAAACTTCTGAGACTCATCGGGTGACCCGCTCCAATGTTAATAACGGAACGATAGGCCTCGGACATCGCGGGGGTACTCAAGCCTGGTTGATAGTCAAGTACTTTCACTAGCCCTCCTCCGCGAGAAGTTGGAAACATTAGTCGAACTTTTGTAGGTTAACGTGGTCAAGATTTGGGCTAATGTTGTCCAACCTGAATATCCTCGGATTGTACGAATCAGGATTAAGCTTGCGAGAGATGCAACTAAGAACAGGTATTCCTCGGGAAACACTCCGTCTTGGTTTGCATGCGATGAATGTTCGGATGAGGCACAGTCACCCGATCTACCGCGAACCACTGGCTGAGATGTGTGAGAGTGTCGGCCTGCTTCTCGGACTTCACACGGGAGACGGTTGGCTTGGCGAGGCATGGGGCATTTCTCTCCACTCGAGCGACCATGATATGATTGCCCGAACCGTTGAGGTCACCAAAGAGGTATTGGGCCTCGAACCCGCGGTTCTGAACAAGAAGGAGAATACGACTGTGGTCTGTTCGGCAAAAAGTCAAGCGATCGAGTTCTTCCTCCGGTACGGCCTCCCGAAAGGTCCGAAGTCTAGGACCGTTGGAATACCTCTCGCAATCCTCACTGCCAATCTTGAAGTCAAGCGATCTTACCTAAAGGGACTTTTCAGTGCAGATGGATGCTTTCATCATAGCGGCAGAGTCGGACAGTGCAGATTCGAAGTAGCAAGCGCCCGACTTCGTGATGGGTTTGTCATCTTAGCAAGACAGCTTGGTTTCGAGTTTCGTAGTTATTCGTATGTCCACCATGGCGGTCACAACCGTGCTCCACTCCATACAGCATACTTGGGTGGACGTGAGAATGTCTTGAGATGGATGATGGAGATAGGCTCAATCTGCGACTCACACCAGGCAAGGTTCGAAACTTGGGTAAAGTTACTGGAAAACATATGATCAACTCGCGATAGACAAGGTCTTTAGACTCCTCTCTGAGTTCGTGGTTCGCGGGGGTTGCTGAGCCTGGTCAAAATCGCAGGCGGCGTTGGAAGCGCGGGACTTAAGAGAAACCTGAGACATCCCGTCCCTTAGGGGTTCGTGGGTTCGAATCCCACCCCCCGCACCAATACTCTCTCCTCTTCGCCCTTGCTCTCGATTCGGTTTCTGTGTGATAGGACGTGCATTCCTGCCTGTCATGCCCATGTGTGCGCGTGCGAGGCAGACCGAGAGAGCCCCTGAGAGACAAAGAGGACACACGCATATGAGGAGAAAGCGTCCTCCCTCGTGGAAACTCCTGTTCTGCATGTTCCTGGCCTGGCGTAAAAGGAATCGCGGAATGAACTCCCGGCGACCGAGCAGATGAACCTCTCTTTACGGCAAGGCCGATCCGACCCTCACAAAGAAGGGTTCGAGGGCCTCCATCCTAGAGCTCCTCAAGTGCAGTCTAGACTAGTCCCAAGATGCCGATGACGAGCGCTATGATGCCGATGATTGTCTGGAACCTACCCAGCCACTTCGCATGTTGACTAAGTAGTTTGCGTGGGCAGCCAGTCTTAAATGAATAGGAGATTGTTTGGCCTGACGGATGCCCACAGAAGCGAAAGCCGGAACCTCAGAGTCTCAGATTGGCGTCCATTGGAGAGAAGAGCCCCTCACTGAGCCCCCCGGTAGCTTCGTATCACAGGCAAACATGAGTGACCCGTCAGTCTTTGAGCGGTTCTCCGAGAAGAACTTTCCAAAGTGCTTCGAAGAGTATGCTGATCTTCTGACTTGGGACAGTAAGTGGCACACCATCCTAGACGCGGGAAACCCCCCGTTTTGGAAATGGTTCGTCGGGGGGAAGCTCAACGCGTCATACAACTGCGTAGACCGGCATCTGACTAGCCATGGGAGCAAGGCGGCACTGATCTGGGTCCCTGAACCTGAAGACGAGCCTACCCGAATCATCACCTACAGACAGCTGTACGACCGTGTGAACGAGTTCGCCCTGCTTCTTTCGGAGTTCGCCAGGCTGCATGCGGGGGACAGGGTCACGTTCCATCTGCCCATGATCCCCGAGCTCCCGGTCTCGATGCTCGCAGCTGCTAGGCTCGGGATAATACACAATCAGGTGTTTGGCGGGTTCAGCGCGAAAGCTTGTGCTGAGCGCATGGAGGACTCGAAGAGCACCGTCCTCGTCACCATTGACGGATACTACAGGAATGGGAAGCTCATCGACAAGAAGAAAGAAGCCGATGTCACGGTAACGGAAGCTGAAAGGCTCGGCACCAAGGTCGAGAAGGTCCTAGTCTGGAGGCGCTTTCCCGGCCAGTATGTTTCCGAAGCGCCCATGGTCAAGGGACGGGATTACTTCGTGGACGAAGCGATGAAGCCGTTCTCTGGGAAGACGATCGGTCCGGTATCTATGGACGCCGAAGCTCCCCTTTTCCTGATGTATACGAGCGGGTCCACGGGGATGCCCAAGGGAGTCCAGCACAGGACCGGAGGATACCTCGCCTATGTCGCTGGCACGTCCAAGTACGTCCAGGACATCCATCCGGAGGACGTCTACTGGTGCTTCGCTGACATCGGGTGGATCACCGGACACTCATACATAGTCTATGGCCCCCTCGCCCTGGCGGCTACCTCGGTCATGTATGAAGGGGTCCCGCTCTATCCTGACGCAGGGAGACCATGGAGAATCGCCGAAAGGTTGGGGGTCAACATCTTCCACACGGCACCAACGACAATCCGGATGTTGAGGAAGGCTGGACCGGATGAACCTTCAAAATACACGTTCCGATTCAAGGCGATGACGACGGTAGGCGAACCCATAGAACCAGAGGCGTGGAGGTGGTTCTACGAAACCGTCGGGAAGAAGCAGGCGGTGATCACCGACACTTGGTGGCAGACCGAGACAGGGGGGTTCATGTGCAGCACCATCCCCGCGCTCTCGCCGATGAAAGCGGGGAGCGCCGGCCCTGGAATGCCGGGCATCTATCCGATAATCTACGATGAAGACGGGGTCGAGGTTCCGGCCGGGCAGAACAGGGCGGGAAACATCTGCATCAGGAACCCCTGGCCAGGGATCATGCAGACCATCTGGGGCGACCCCGACAGGTTCGTAAGGACATACTACTCGAAGTACAACAGGAACAAGGAGAGCAAAGACTGGCACGACTGGCCGTATTTTGCCGGGGACGGGGCCGTCCTTGCGGCAGACGGCTACTTCAGAATCCTTGGAAGGATAGACGACGTGATCAAGGTCGCTGGGCATAGACTGGGGACGAAAGAACTTGAGAACGCCGTGCTCGCGACGCCGGAGGTCGCTGAGGCAGCGGCCATAGCGATGGCGGACGAGCTCAGAGGGCACGTCCCGGTGATCTACGTGGCCCTAAAGCCTGGCACCTCATCTTCAAAGGAACTGGAAGAGAGGATAAAGGAGAACGTCGTCAAAGAGCTCGGCCCCGTGGCGAGGCCTAGGCTCGTCCATATCGTCCCAGACCTACCGAAGACCAGGTCAGGGAAGATCATGAGGCGGCTCCTGGCTTCTATATCCGACAGGACGGATTACGGGGACGTCACCACGCTTGCGAACCCCGACATCGTCGAAACCATCCGCAGGCAAGTCCAGGCCGAGTAGTCCCGTCAGCGGAGGGCTCCGCCAGGTCAGTTAGGCCGAGTCGGATTGTGCTAGGCTCTGCCAGGTCATGATTTTACGGGGTCGTCGAGGGCCATCATGTGTCCCCCGAAACCGAGAGACCAGACAAGCACGGGGTACACCACCATGCGCTCCATTCCCCCGGCACCCAGTCCGAGATAGTCCCCTCCGATATAGAGGACCAGCGCAGCAAGCGTGAACACCCCGAGGATTATCGAGAAGTAGAACAGCGGCTTCCGCTGCAGCCTCGCGGTTACCAGGGCGGCAAGCCCGGCGAAGAGGAAGACGATCAGTGAAAAGATGCTGTGCCAGATCCCCGTCGTCTCAGGAAAGAGCCCTACCCCCAGGGCCCCGACGCCCGCAAGGACGATCATGGCGGTGGCTGGCCTGTCGTGGAAGCCTTTCTGGAGGAAATATCCTCCTACGATGATGCACAGCCCCAAGATGGCGATGGACGTGTCGAACAGGTATCCGGAAGGAACGGCCGTACACGTAGTCCGACAGTTCGCGCCCAGGTCGCTCACGTAGTTGTTAGCGACGCTGTAGATGTATCCAGTGGTGTTGCCAGATCCTGATGTGTTCAAGGGTCCGCTGGTCGAATAGACGATTTCAGAGAGTATGAGCGCCAAGCTAAACTGGACTGCACCCGCGAATATGACTATGCCTGACTTCGCTGCGTTGGAAAGTCCCAACGCGGATGCTTGGACGCGTCTGTCTAAAAGGCTAAGCCCTAAAGGGATACGTCGCGAGCTTCAGAACCGTTAAAATCGGGTTCGGTTCCGACTCTATCGTTGGATCTTCTCGCTGAAGCGAAACGCATCGAGCCTGACATAGTGAAGACCCGCAGGGCGCTGCATCGCCACCCGGAACTCTCCTACGGCGAGGAGTGGACGTCGGACTTCGTCGCTGGTGAGCTGAAGAGGTTGGGAATCGAGGTCAAGAGGGGAGTCGGAGGGACGGGCGTTGTCGGGATCCTGAAGGGAGGGAAGGGAGGGAAGGTGATAGCACTCAGGGCGGACATGGACGCTCTGCCGGTCCAGGAGCTTTCAGACGTAGAATTCAGGTCGGAGGTGGACGGCGTGATGCACGCCTGCGGCCATGACACGCACATGGCAATGCTCCTCGGGGCGGCCAGGCTTCTTTCTGACCACAAGAGCGAGTTATGCGGGACGGTAAAGTTCCTCTTCCAGCCAGCCGAGGAACACGGAGGAAGGGGCGGGGCACTCCCCATGATCGAGGCCGGCGCGATGGAGGGACCAAAAGTAGACTACGTGTTCGGACTGCACATCAGCAGCACACAGAAGGCGGGGGAGTTCGGGATAAAGGGCGGCGCCGTCATGGCCGCGCCCGACACCTTCAAGGTGACTATCTTCGGGAAGGGCGGTCACGGCTCCGCGCCCCACGAGACGGTGGACCCTGTATACATCGCAGCTCACGTGATACTGGCGCTGCAGGGAGTCTCTTCGAGGATGATAGACCCGGTCCGCCCGTTCGTGATTACCGTCGGCTCTGTTCACTCCGGGACAAAGGAGAACATCATACCTGACATTGCTTTGCTTCAAGGGACTGTGAGGACCCTTGACGAAGCGACCCGGAAGCTCGCAAAGAGGAAGGTGAGGGAAGTGGCTATCGGAGTCTGCAGGTCATTCAATGCTGACGCCAAGGTCGAGTTTGAAGAGGACGCCTACCCGGTGACAGTCAACGACCCAAAGGTCACGGGGAGGGTCGCCAGGGTTCTCAGGACCATCCCCGGCGCCAAGGTCAAGGAGATGGACGCCATCTTGGGCGGAGAGGACTTCTCACGGTTTCTTCGAAAGGCTCCTGGCACGTTCTACTTCCTTGGGACGATGAACCGCGTCAAGGGATGTGTCCATCCAAACCACAGCGCCAAGTTCAAGGTGGACGAGGACGTCCTCAAGCTCGGGTCAGCTTCCTTGGCTATGCTGGCGATAGATTTCGGGACGCCAAGAGAGGCGAGGTAGACTGTACGCGACCAGGGTCTCTGACCGCGTCTATCTCTTGGACACTTATGCGCTGGGGGTCCCTGGGACCGTCAGTGCGTACCTGATCAAGGGGCCGAAACCTACCCTTGTGGACTGCGGATACGCGACATCCTATGAGAGCGTATTGGCTGGGCTGGCAGAAGCGGGCGTGATGCCCTCCGATGTCAGATATCTCATCCCTACGCACGTCCATCTGGATCACGCGGGAGCAGCAGGGCAGCTCATCAAGCACATGCCCAACGCCGAAGTGGTAGCCCATGAAAGAGGAGTCCCCCACCTCGTGGACCCCACGCGGCTCATCGAAAGCTCGACGATGGTGTTCGGGAAGGACGTGATGGAGCTCTACGGGCTCCCCGAGCCCATCCCCTCGGAACGGGTCACCGCAGTTGGCAAGGAAGCGCACATCGATCTAGGAGAGGGCCTGAGCATGACCCTCATGCACGCCCCCGGGCACGCACCGCATCAGATCTCGGTCATGCTCGACGAAACCAAGGCCATGTTGACCGCCGACGCGGTCGGAATAGTCTATCCCGGCATGAAGGCGCTGATACCCACCACCCCGCCGCCGAGCTTCTACCCGGATCTGCTCGTCTCGACGGTGGGCCAGCTAAGACAAATGAGACCAAGGGAGCTCTTGACCCCGCATTTCGGGACGAGAAAAGACGTCGACTGGGTCTTCGACAGGACTGCGGAGTTGGTCATTGATTGGGTCGAACGGGTTGAGCCCATGTGGAAGAAGAAGGCCACTCTGGAATCTGTCGCTGAGGAGATGGAGAAGAGCGTGAAAAAGGACTCGGGGCTCGGGGAGCTGCCGATCTACGCGAGAATTTCGGTGAGGACGTCGGTCAAAGGAATCATGCACTATCTCGACAAGAACCATTGAAATAACAGGCAGGGCTAGTGACTTCCGTGCCGCTGGTCTACGCGTGCATCGCGCCGCATGGGGGCGAGATAGTCCCCGCGCTCGCAGGCAAGAAGCTACGTGCGTTCATGGAGACTAGGAATGGGATGAAGGCCCTGGCGGCAGATGTCAAGCGAGCCAGACCCGACACGATAGTAATCGCCAGTCCACACAATCTGCGGCTGCACAGACACATCGGGGTGGTCACCGCAGAAAACTCGAGCGGAAGCGCAAGAGAGGGGAGGAAGGAGATCAGGTATAGGGCGAAGTGCGACATGGCTCTGGCTCAGAAGCTCGTGGAAGCGGCGGAACATGAGGGCATCCCTGTAGCGGGCGCCACGTATGGGGTGTATGAGGGACCCCTGTCCGACCTGGCGATGGACTGGGGGACGCTCATTCCGCTCTGGTTCTTTCTGAAGGGCAACAGGCTCAAGTGCAAGATTGTGATAGTCACCCCGTCCAGGGGGATTCCGCTCGCCCAAAACTACGAGTTCGGCAAGGTGGTTGCAGAAGTGGCAGAAGGAGAGAAGAAGCGAGTGGTCTTCGTAGCGAGCGCAGACCAGGCCCATGCTCACAAGGAGAGCGGGCCCTACGGGTACAGCCCCGACGCGAAGAAGTATGACAGGCTAGTTGTGAAAGCGGTGAACGAAGGAAAGCTCGACTACATACTTCACCTGAAGCCCGACTTCGTCGACAGGGCGAAGCCGGACAGCCTCTGGCAGATGACGATGCTCGCAGGAGTGTTGGCTGTAGTCCGCATGGAAGGGAGACTGCTGTCATACCAGGCGCCCACCTACTACGGCATGCTCTGCGCCAGCTATCGTCCTGCGCCCCACTGAGCCAACCCTGCTGGGTCAGAGATGGCCGTAAAGCTGGTCCAAGCTGGATATCCGGGGGCAGTCGGGGCCCGACTGCGCGCCGAGCCTGTCGATGAGGACCCCTTTCATCCCGGCGTTTTTCGCACCCACAACGTCAGCCTCGTAGATATCACCGACATGCACGCTCTCACCAGGTCCGCACCCTATCTTCTCCATGGCGATCTCGAAGATTCGCGGGTTCGGCTTCGTGTACCCTACGGCGCCTGAGAAGACTACAGTTGACATGAATCTGTCCAGGCCGAGTGGCTTGACCAATCTCTCCGTGTCCGCTGTAGCGTTCGATATCAGCCCCATGGAGTATCCGCGGCGTTGCAGATTGGCGAGGGTCGGCTGCACATCAGGATAGAGCTCGAGAGGGATAGTCTTCCCCACCTCGGGCCAGCGGACCCGGACCAGCCGCGACACCCTTAGCGCCTCTGACTCTGAGGCGTCGGGAAACAGGGAGCTGAAGACCCTCTGGTCAAGGTGACGGTAGGCTTCCTCAGTCTGTTCAGAGGTCATGGAGCTGTCTGAGTAGGCTGACAGCCACCACGGTTCGAGCCCCATGTACGCTCCGTGGATTTCGTCTTCTGACGCGTCACGCCCTTCATCTCTGACGACCTTCTGAAATATCCTGTCTCTGCGCATCACCAGCAGCGTCCCTCCGAGGTCGAAGAACACGGCGCGCGTTGCCAACCACTTCACGTCTAGGCGCCAGTGATTTAGATTCGACTGCGTACGGCACTTACGCGTGGAAGATAGGGATGAACGGCGTCACTAGCATGCTGAAAAGCAGCAGTGCAAGGACGATGGCCGTCACGAGGACGTAGAGGTCGTCTTTCTCGGCGGCGAAAAGGAAGACGGAGATGGCGACACGAGTCACGGGGGTGGCGATGAGGATTATCACCCCGAGCTCGATTAGAGAGAACGGGTTGAACGAGCGAAGGCCGGAAATCAGTGCAGTAAGACTGATGGGGAAGTTGCCATGGGGGACCGAAGAAGCGCTGTAGTAGAGGAAAGATGTTGTGTCCGCAGAGCCGCTCAAGGATGCGAGCCTCGCCAGTCCCAAGACCACCACTGCAGCGGAAATGACTACCCCAAACCTGAGGACGTTGCCGATGACCGTGTTCATGGAGTCTGGGTCGCGGAGATTCATGCCGCAACCCCCAGAGAGGTAAGGATCATCTCGATGGCAGCCAGCGCGAGGACTATCGCGAATATCTTCCTGATGGTGGGGTTGCGCGCCTTCACGAGGAGCCGCGCACCTATGGCAGCCCCGATGAGGATGCCTACGGCGACGGGCGCCACTATCAGAGGGTTCACATCCCCCCTTGCGTAGTAGATCCCTGCGCTAGCGGCAGCCGTGACCCCGATCATGAAGTTCGACGTCGTGGTGGAGACCTTCATGGGAAGCTTCATCGCGTAATCCATGGACAGGACCTTGAACGCGCCCGAACCTATCCCAAGGAGACCTGAGAGCATCCCTGCGACAACCATCCCGAACAGCCCCGCCCCTGGCCTCGTTGCGTTGTACTCGATGTGCCTGCCGTCTGGTTCCGTGTAAGACCCTTTCAGGTTGAGGCGCTTGGAGAGGCCCTTGAGCTCAGGGGACTTCGGTATGTCCTCACCCAGCTTCATCGCCGTGGGCGCCAGCGCGATCAGAAGGATGATTCCGAAGACCAAGGCCAAGGCACCCGAGTTCACATAGGCGGCGATGGCAGCTCCGGCTATGGCGCCAGAAGTCGTGGCCAATTCGAGGAACATGCCGACCCTCAGGTTGGTCAACTTGTCTTTCACATAGGTTGAAGCAGCGCCGCTTGAAGTCCCTATGATGGCGACGATGCTCGCCCCGATTGCGAAGTGTATGTCCACGCCCAAGAGCAGGGTGAGCACAGGTACGATTACCACTCCTCCTCCTAGTCCGACGATCGACCCGAATACCCCAGCGAAGATTGATGAGAAGAACAGGATGACTAGGAACTCGATAACGATCATCGATTATTGCCGCCAGTTTTGACGCTAATTAGGTGTCTCGGTTTGCGACGTTATACACCCTTCTATTGGTCTAGCGCGGTTATTATCCTGCGGTTGCTCTCTTGAATGCCTTCCACCCCGGTGTTCAGAATGATGCAGGGGACCTTCCACTCTTCGAACATCTTTCTGAAGAACCTGACCTGCGCGCCGTCATCCAGTTCGAGGAGATAGGGGTTGTACCATGGCTCGAACGAGGTCGTCCCCCACTTCTCCTTTGGCCCCGCGCCTGGCAGGACCATGTACTCTCCCTTCTGAAGTACCGCTATCGCTTCATCTGGCGAGAGTCTCACTTCGGCGGGACTATGGTCGTCTCGGCGAAGGAGGACCACCAAGTCGACCGGAACCTCGTCAACGACCTTTGCTGGACCGAGTATCGCCTCTCTATTGACGAGCACCCTCGAATTGCCGAAGGCATAGTAGCACCAGCCTTTGCCCTCGTCAAAGACGCACTTTCCGCGGGTAAGAGCACAGCCGTGCTCTCCCTCGGGGTACTCGCAGTCAGCCTTCCTGGTTGTGACATTCTCGCTGAACGACCTGTCGAAGACGTCCCTCAGCCAGTCTTGCTCCTTTTGGGACTCGGACCTCATATAGAGTGCTCTTTCAGGTTGCCTCGCCACCAGCTTTCTCCTGACGGCGCCATCTTCTGGGAACCTTACGTATGCCCAGTCGTCGCCGCAAATCTTCCCCTCGTCGCTCAAGAAAATCCTGAACGCCTGAGTGGTCTTACCGGTCCCCGTCGGCGCGACTATCACCACGCCCTTCTCCTTGTACAGGGCGGTGGCGCCATGTATGGAAAGGGTGCTCGCTTCTTTCTCGAGGATTGCTGCGGCCATACCCAGCGCCCAGGATTTGCACTGGCCATAGTATTCTGTATTCAGGAACAGCGCAGAACGCAGCTGGGGGCAATAGTAAGCCGAAGGCTCGACGCCTTCCACCCCGGTAGCAGAATATATCGTCGCCTTGGCTGGCGACCCAGACGCAGCTTCCCACCAGTTCCGTGACCAGAACTCCGCCTGGTGGACGCTGTTGGTGACCAACTCGATGACGACCCCGTTGATGTCTGCCTTCAGTGTCACCGGGTCTGCAACGGCAAGTCTTTGCTTGGCGAGGGCAAGCAGACGCTGGAACTCCGGGACCGGGGTGGCCTTGTTCCCCTTCACCCTGGCACGGGACTGAGTGAGATAGTTATGGAACTCCGAGTCGGACATCGAGAAGCCGCCGGCCGTTTTTAGGTCTCTTAAAACCCTCGACGGAAATCCGAGAAGATTCCTCAATTGTCGAAGTGAAGGGGCTCAGCCGGGGAGGAGCAGCTAGCTGCGCCAGCTATGGACAGGCTCGAAGCCCAGGAGCCTTCGCGCTTTGTCTATCGAGAGGAGAGTTTCATTGTCTCCAAGTTTCTTCTTCACTTGGACGTTTGGGAAGACTGCCTTCATGAGGTCCTCGCTCTTCCTGAGCATCACGGTGTCTGCGTTAGCGATGATGAAGACCTGGGCGCCCTTGAACCTGGCTTCCACCGCTTTTCTGACCGCCTGGGCCGCGTCTCTGGCGTCGATGTATCCCCATAGGTTCCACTTGCGTAGGGTCGGGTCGTCCTGAAAGTCCTTGAAGCTCTGATAGTCGTGCGGCTCCATTATGTTCGAGAAACGCAGGCCCACGATCTTCAGCTCAGGGTCCCAGCGGCAGTATTGTTCCGCCATCTCTTCCCCTAACAACTTGCTGAGCGAGTACGCGCTCTCCGGCCTGCCGCGATACTCTTCATCCAATGGAGCGTACGGCGGAGGAGAATCGAATGGGAGGCCGAGGACGGTCTCACTAGAAGCCCAGACGACGTTCTTGATGCCTAGTCGTGCGGACGCTTCGAAGACGTTGTAAGTGCTCATGATGTTGTTTTCGAAGGTTACCGAGTTGGGGGAGAGCCGCGAGTCAGGGATCGCCGCCAGGTGGACCACCGCGTCCGTCCCATGCTCGCCGCGTTCAACCGCCGCGATTGCGTCTACCGCCTGGCCGAAGTCCGTAAGGTCCGCCTGAATCGAAGGGCAGAGCCCCTCCGCCGGCCTGGCTCTGTCGACGTTGAAGACCTCGTAACCTCGAGAGATGAACTCTCTGATGCAGGCCCGACCCGCCTTTCCTGTCCCTCCGGTCACTACGATTTTCGGCATGGCTCAGCTCGGCCACTGGGACTCGGGCTTCGGTGGGAGCGGCCCAGACCGTCTGTACCTGTAACGCTCGAACAACAGCTCAACACCGTGTTCGTTGAACCGGAACGACACCTCCATCTTGGCGCCCGCGTCAAGCGTGAAGAATCTGGCAATGCCGTCAGCCTCTCCCTCGGGAACGAGGACGATGTTGTTCCCGATGTCCTCGCCCGAGAGGACGAGGAAGCTTCCGTTTCTCTTCACCTCCGCATAGATTGTGCCCTTGTACGCCCTGTACTGCCCCTCAAGTTTCGCGAGTAGGCCCTCGAGCTTGACCGGCCTGAGCTCCGAAGGATTTCCACCCAGCATCGCTGTGACCGCCCTCATTGCCAACCTCCCCAGGCTATACCCGGTCCCGTTCGAAAGAAGGATTACGCCGGATTTCGTGTCCCTGACGTATTCCATGTTGGCTGTGTACACGTCGACGGAGCCGCCGTGACCTACTACCTTGTGTCCAAGGAAGTTCGGAAGTATCCTCAGACCGTAGCCGTAGGAGTCCTCTCCGTAGTACTCTACGCCGCATTTGATGTGTGGAGTCTCCATTTTGGCTAGGGAGTCAGAGGATACGACCCTCTTTCCATCCAGCTCGCCCCCGTTGATGAGCATTCTCACAAAGCGCGAAAGGTCGACCACGTTGCTCACAACGCCCCCTGCAGCGCTGCTCCCGTATGGGATGGGCACAGGCGTGACCTTCGTTCCCCTCACCGCGTACGGCGTCGCCACGTCCCTGTCAGCGGAGATGTCCTGCTTCTGGATGAAGGTCCTGGTCATCTCAAGTGGGTCGAATATCTCGTCCTTCAGGTAGCGTTCCCACGGCTTGCCGCTGACACGAGAGACCACCTCGCCGAGGAGCACGAATCCTTCGTTCAGATACATGTACTTCTCCCCTGGCTTCGTCTCGACCCAGTCGTCCACTTCGCTCAGGAACGACATCATGTCGTCCGTGCTCGAGATCGGAAGCCACTGGTGGTAGTCACCGAATGCTTGGAACAGGATGACTTCGAGAGACCCCAGTCCGGGCACCCCGCTCGTATGGCTGAGCAGGTGGTGGACTTCGACCTGTTCGAAGGCTCTCTGCCTCAGAGGAATGAATTTGGTCACCGGATCGTGGAAGTCCATCTTTCCCGCTTCCACGAGTTTTGCGATCGACAGTGCCACGAACGACTTTGTTATGGACCCTACCCCGTAGAGTGTTTGGGCGGTAGCCGGTAGCGCTCCGCTGACATCCTTGTATCCATAGCCGCGCGAGTGGATGACCTTCCCATCCTCGATGATGCAAGCGGCCACGCTTGGCATCTTCGTCTCGCTCATCTTTGCGAAGACCAAGTCGTCGAATTTGCGCGGGTCGAAGTTACTCAATGCGCGTCCCACTGACCTATTGGGCGATAAAGCGGTTCCGGGTTAGGCCGCTCCTTACCAATGCCGGGAGCGCTCGAGTATGAACCTGTATGCATTGTCATTCAGGATGGCGTCTGCCACTCCGGGCCTTATGCCTGAACGGATCAGGGCCTGCCTGAACTTCCCTACGTCAGAGACGTCTCTAACGCCCTCGGGTGCGGTGGACATGCCAAGGAAATCAGTGCCGAGCGCGGGCAAGGATTCCCCGCCAACCTTGATTACGTGTTTAGCGTGCTCGGCGAGCCTTTCGAGAGTGAAGGGTTTCCCGATGCAGCTCCTGATGAACGTCAACCCCATGATGCCCCCTCGTCGCGCAGTCTCTCTGATGAGCTTGTCTGAGATGTTCCGCCTGTTCGTCTGCTCGGAGGACGAGTCCGAGTGGCTGAAGAACGGAGCCAGTTCCGAAACTGCGAGCGTCTCGGAGGACGTCTTTGGGGACGAATGTGAGAGGTCGACCATTACGCCAAGCCTGTCTGCGGCCGCGACCAGAGCCTCGCCTTCCCCCGTGAGCCCGTAGTCCTTCTCAGAGAGGCACGAGGCAGCGAACTTGTTGTCATAGTTCCAAGTTAGTCCGATGGAGCGGACGCCGAGATTGTAGAACACTCTGAGGTCCTCTGGCTCACCGAGAGCTTCGCATCCCTCGATATGGAGGACGATGCCCACACGGTCCCCCAAGCTCTCGATATCATCGCGATTCCTGACGATTTTGAGGTCCTTCGGGTGCATCTCTTCGAGCGCGTAGTAGATCTTGACGAGTTCGATTGCTACGTCCCTGGGTGAAACGAGCGCGGACGAGGGCGACCAATGGCCGTACATCCGCTGCATCGCAGCCATCTTCCTCAGGTTCAGGCTCCCGATAAGAGGGAATATCGAGCCAAGGACCAGCTTCATCCCTGCCTTTCGGTACTTCGGGATGTCCGCCTGCCTCCCCTTGACGTCTTCGCTGAAGGGCCGGATGTCGGTGGCTCCGCCCATCATGAAGTGGTAACCAACGTCTTCGTGAAGGTCCACTACCACGCCCCGGGCGGGGGGGCCTGGCGATTTAACTGTCTCCGACGTGAGGTTCCGCAGCTAAGGACCGCTCCGCCTTGCTGACCTCGACCTTTCTGCCGCTGAAAACGATGAAGACGAAGGCCAACACCAGCAGTGCGGCTGACATCTCGAAGGCGAAGCTTTGGCCGGACAGATAGGAGCTAGCTAGCGCCGGCGGGAGCTTCCCGGAAATGTTCCCGATGAACAGCTGATAGACGACCCTGGGAGGAATCACCGCGGTGGCCGCCGTCAGGGAAAGTGCGAAGCTGAGTATCATGCCCGTGTTCCTGAATGTGTTCATGGTGCCGGAGCCGACTCCATATTTCGCGGGCGGGGTCGCAGACATGATGGCTGAAGTGTTGGATGGCCAGAAGAATCCGAGGCCGACCCCTGACAGCGCTTCTATGATGCCTATCTCGAGGAGGGAGGACCCGGTGGTCAGCTGGCTGAAGAGCAGCAGTGAAACGGTCATCACCCCGACGCCCAACGCCGATACCTTCCTCGCGCCGAACCTGTCAGACAACGTCCCACCCACGGGCCCCAGGGCGGCTGTCGCGAGAGCGAAGGGGATGATCAGATACGAAGATGTCAGAGGTGAGAGTCCCGCCACCCCTTCCAGATAGAATATCAGCAGGAAGTTGACGCTGAAGACAGCGAGGAACTGGAACAGCGCCGCGATTATTGAGAATGAGAATGTGCGGTCCCTGAAGAAGGCGAAGTCGAGGATCGGGTCCTTGCTGTACTTCCACTCCCATGTGACGAACGCTAGGAAGAATACCGGAGAAAGTGCGAGCGCGGTGAGCGTGGTCGTGTTCCCCCACGAGTAGAGGAGGCCCCAAGTGATGCCCAAGAGCAGTGACAGGAGTCCGACTGTGAACGTGACTGCTGCAGGGATGTCGAAGGATCCTCTCTGCCCCTGCGGCTTGACGGACTTCAGGGTCCTGTAAGCCCAGATGGTACCGAAAATGCCGACGGGGATGTTGATCAGGAAGATCCAGCGCCAGCTCACATAGGTGATTATGACCCCGCCTAGCACGACCCCGAGGATGTTCCCCACCCCCCAGACGATGGACTGGATGCCGAACGCCCTGCCGGTCTCGTTACGTGGAAACGCCTCGGAGAGTATCGCAAAGGAGTTCGAGGTGAGGAGGGCCGCCCCGGTCCCTTGGATGACCCTGAATGCGACCAGGGACAACCCCGTGGGTGCGAACCCGGACAGGGCCGACCCGACGGTGAAAACCACGAACCCGATGTTGAAGAGCAGCTTCCTGCCGTACATGTCTGCCAGCCTTCCGAGGCTGAGCACGAGGGCCGTGTTCACCACCAGGTAAGCGATGATCACCCAGATCATCGTCACGAAGTCGGAGTGTAGGTCTTCGGCCATGGGGAAGAGCGCTAGCAGAACCACGGTACTGTCGATAGCCGCCATCAGGGCGCCGACTGACGTTACCGACAGTGCCTTCCATTTGTATTCCAAGTCAGAATCCTCGGGGAGTTCGCCTGCCCGTTTATGCCGATATAAGAAACTGCCTTGCGATTTTCAAAAGCATGGTCGGCCGCCACAGAAAAACGCAACGTAGGCCTGTTCATGCGCAACAGAGATGGGTGCGCAGATGGTCGACCACAGCCCCGCTGACGACTGGGTGATGTAGGCCGTCTATACGTGCTGATCGAACAGGATGTCGTTGCCATCGGGGTCGGTAACTACGAACCCACCGGGACCGCTCTTTGAATCCAAGCCGCCTTCTCCCTTTGTGACCACTCCCTTCGCCTTCAGCTGTCGGTGTATCTCACGTACGTCGGTGAAAACAGCCGTGGGCTTTCCCAAGGCCCCGCCGGGGTTGAAACAGAGGGTGTTTTTGTCAAAAATCCCTTCGAAGATCCCTATCTCGGTGTCGCCGCTTTTCATGACCAGCCAGTTCTTGTGAGAGGGGTCAGGGGAAGAGGCGGTGAATCCGAGTTTTTCATAGAAGGCCTTCGATGCTTCCAGGTTCTTGACCGCCAAGCAGACTGAGAAGCGACCGAGGTCCACAGGAGCCGAGCTTGTCAAAGCTGCCCTACCTTTAAACTCAACCAGGAGGTCGCTCCGCCGGAACAGAGACCACAAATCGATACCACTGCCTCTTCTCGAAAGATATGCCCCGGCCGGGATTCGTGCACCCATATGGGTGCTCAGGTACTTTCTGGCGTATTGGGGGGTTAAATTGGCCAACTGCCTGGTTGAGTATTGACTGAGGATGTCGAGGCAAGCCAGTTCGACATCGGCACGACCTCGATCAGACTCGTGAGGGTAGGGAACGTCATCCAAATCCTGTTCAGCAGTTCGATGGAGGCGTCCTATCTTTACCGAGAACTCACGGAAAGGTATAAACGGGCTGAAGAGAGATTGAGAAGAGGATCCGGTTGAAGGAACTCCCGAAGCGAAAGAAGGCCGAGCTCGACCTTATCGCGGCCATGACCGAGGATGCGACGCTGGCGACCGCGGCGGAGCTTCCTAGACTGGCGAAGGCCAGCACGAAGTGAGGTGTGGAGGCTTGCATCCACAAGGATGCTGGGGCACACCCAAGCCGCTGAATTGTTCTAACCTGTAGACGTAAATTCAACCTCAGGGACCAAGGAGAAGTGTGAAGCGAGAAGCGGTAGCCTTCATTCTTGCCTTCATCGTCTTGGTCAGCGTTGGGGGAGGATATCTGATTGGTACCACCAATGAACGTACGGTCACTACGACCAACGCCCAGTATCCGGTGACATTCCTCGAACCCCCAAAGGGCTGCTCTATCCAGTCGTTCTGCATCAACGCAACGTTGGTTGATCACCTCGGCTCCAATATAACAGTCGTTGCGGTTGCATGGCTCCGCAATGCAACCACAGGGCAGAATGTGACCATGGTGGGCGGGGTGCAGAATTCTCTTGCCACGGCCAGTTGCACCGTGGGCTATCGGGGACCATCTGTGTGTTACATCATTGGACATCCTGCCAGTGGCAACAGCTTCGAGGTCACGCTGACTTTGTTCGGGTTGGATGGGAAGACAGCCCTCTCACCCACTGTCACTGCTGACGTGACCAATTGAGATCGGCTGCCAGCCACAGATACTCTCCCCAACCCTGCTACTCGGAGGCGGAAGAGGTCCCTGGCTACGACCTGAGCTGCTGCATATGTGCAAGATTGCCCCGGCCGGGATTCGAACCCGGGTCGCCGACTCGAAAGGCCAGCATACTTGACCGGGCTATACGCCCTCATGGGCCCTATACTACCGGGGCTGAGCAGGGCCAGTCCGGTCGCCCATTAGAGCTTTCCCGCTACGAAGTCTCAAAGGAGCACCATTCTCCCAGGGCCTCGGAAGCTTTCGCAAGGGTCTCCTTACGACATGCGTCGGTCATGGAGAGCACTCCGTTTCGAGGGATGTATGCGTTCCTTGATCCGACCCCGTCCATTTCTCGGAGCGTCTCAGACGCCTCTCTAACAGGCAACCTCGAGTCATAGTACGTCCGCCTTCCCACCAGCAGTGCGCTTGACTCGTCGGCGACGAAGTCGGTAACGAGCCTGCATTGCCCCGCAGACCCTTGAAGGAGAGCCGTGGCCATTAGACGTTCGTCAGGAGCTAGCCCACAGCCGCCAGATGCTCTCAAAGCGTCCCACGTTCCTAGAGACTCCAGGCGGGAGCAGACTCTGACAGCATGCTCTGCCCTCCAGTATGAAAAAACGAAGTACTTCGACAGGAGCTCGTCCAGTGAGGCCTTCTCCTTCTCGCAGCTGAGGACTTCAGGGATGGAGGGCAGCAGATAGTCGGAAGGGTCTGGCGACCCCCAGCACAGACCGGCAGGGTCGACGTAGATCGCGTGCGAAGCCTTCCTCGCACTCAACACCGGGCCCGATTCCACCCTGAACCCCTCGGAATCGAAGCGCCTTGCAAGGAGCGACATCTGCCCCTTGTTGAGCTTTGGCATCAGTATCCGGTGCCTGCCCGCGAGTTCTAGCCGATGCACCCTGAAAGCGAGCATATGCCTCAGCGTTTAGGAGAACTCATTAAATAAGAACCAGAGAAACTTGGTTCAGGAGGAGGGGGAGAGGTTGGCGGAAGACAGGGCGATGACGCTGGAGGCGCTAGAGGAAAGGATGAAGTCCTACTCCAAGAGAGTTGACGCCGCCCTTTCGCGCGAACTCAAGCTGTACAACCACTCTAGGTTCCACGACCCGTTGGTGTACATGACGGAAGGGGGAAAGCGGGTCCGCCCTGTGATGCTGATGGCCTCCGCGGAAGCCGTCGGAAGCAAGGACGACTCGGTCCTTGGAGCGGCAGTCGCAGTGGAGTTGCTTCACACCGAATCTATAATACATGACGACGTCATCGACGGAGAGAAACTAAGAAGGGGGAGGGTCCCGTTCCACCTGAAGTACGGGTACAGCGCTTCGCTTCTCAGCGCGGATTTCGTCTTCGCCATGATCCTGGCGATCGCCGCAAGGTACGACGACAAGAGGATCTCTGAGGAAATCAGCAACGCTGCGATGCAGATGTCCGAGGGGGAATACTCAGAGCTCACAATAGACCCCGAAATCTACAAGCTGACCTGGGACGAGTATCTCAGGATCGTGAGTGAAAAGACCGCCTCGCTCTTTGAGACATCTGCGAAACTGGGAGCGATGATCGGGGGCGGCACCGAAAAGGAGGTGAAGGCGCTCGCCGAATATGGCAGGTGCATGGGGATCGCGTATCAGCTGAAGGACGATCTGCTCGACTGGAGGTCCAAGGACAAGGTGTCGGTCGGCCTTCTGAAGACCCATAGCGAGAGCGAAGTCGTCGGGAAGATGACCGCTCAGGCGCAGTCGTATGCTGAAGAAGCGAAACGCATGCTGATGAACCTGCCCCGCAACGAGGCTACGCTGCTCCTGTCTGACCTATCGGACTTCTCGATTCTTCGACAGTACTGACTCCGGAACGCCGGCTCTCCCGGGCAACAGATGTCGCCGCGCCATTCTAGCGTATCTGAATGTCGGACTCAGCCGGCGGATGAAGAGGTTGTTCCGCTACGGATGGAGTATCTGCAGCATCATAATCAGCGCTACGACGAAGCCGAATATGAAGAGCGTCTCCGGGATCACAAGGAAGAAGAGGACGGTCCCAGTCCTCTCCGGCTTCTCGGCGACTACGCCCATGCCTGCCGCGCCGATGCCCGACTGGGCAATGCCAGTGGCGATGAGCCCGCCCGCCATCGCAATCGCAGCGGCGATGAATGTCAAGGCCGTGGGGAGGTCCATTGTGAAAGCCATTTGCGAACTCGAAGGCGGCTCGACTCTGAGGGACTTTTAACTGTTACTCGGATGAATTCTGCCGTCGGTCGTCCGGCGGCCCACGGAGCTACTTCGTGTACTTCTTTCGCACGGCGAACGGAGAGAACGGCTTGCCGTTCCCCTCGAAGAACTTGGTGTAGAACTCGACGTAATGGAGCCTGACCCCCTGGATCGACGGCTCGAAGATCCCAAGAACGATGTTCAGGAGGTGGACCATGATGGCTATGACAGCGACGAAGATCGTCGCGGTGATGGGCGCCCGGCCGACGCTCGCCCCTAGGCTCGTGTCAACGATCGAAGCGAGCAAGACCGAAGCAAGAAGGACCCCCAGAATCCTCGCATATGACATGACATGGCTCATGAGAGTGGGAATCTCCATGGCGAACCTTGGACCCTCGCTGACCGCGACGACGACGGCCGAGCCTATGAGCGCCGCTATGCTCGCATATGCTGCAATGATGGGAGACGGGAAGAGCCCCCTGTCGAAGAAGTCGACCAGACCCACCGTTCCGCTCCACATGAAGCCAAGCCAGCCTATCTTCCCTATCGCATGCTTGAGGTGCCCCGTCTTGACCCCAAGGTAGATTCCGAAGATGTAACCGAGGGTGATGTGGCCCAGTCCGATGAATATCGTGATGACCAGCAAGATAGGAAGCTGGCCGACCACGTTCAGCGCAGCCCCGTACCATGGGAGCGCGGCTCCGAAGTATTCGTTGAACAGGGCCCCGAAGACCATCGCCGAGACCCCTCCGATCATCATTATCGTCCCTATTGTTCCCAGGGTCCTTTTCCCCATCATCCCCCTACCGAAGGAACGTATCGCCCGGGGGAGCGCCCTGGCGCTAGTCTTGCCGCTCCCGATCCTCGTGAAATAGAACCCGAGCAGAAGGATGACGAGGCCGTAGCCTACGTCCCCGACCATCAGCCCGAAGAAGATAGGGAAGACTATGGAGAAGGTCATGGTAGGGTCGATTTCACCGCTCTTGGGGAGGGAGAAGAATCTGACAAGGAACTCGAAGGGCTTGATCCTGCTGCTGTTCTGCATCAGGGTAGGCGCTTCTTCGGAATCGCCCTTCACTCCGACGATGACCACCCTGCCAGCGGCTGCGCTTGAAAGTTCCTTTTCCAATGCAGGGACATTGGGGCGAGGTACCCAGCCCTCGAGGAGGACCGTCCTGTCGCTCTGGGCCAACTTACCGATAGCCTCGTGCCTCTGCCCCTCGATAGCGAGCGCTTCCCTTATCGCTAGGATTGCGCCGTAGTGCTCACGCGATATCGCCCTGAGCCCCTCTTCCGCCTTGGCTTTCGTCCGAGACAGATCCGCGTCCTCAGACTCAAGCTTCGCCTTGGCCTCTGCAGGGGTCCCCAGATTGTACGGCAGGTCGGCCTTCAATGCCTTGTACTTCTCGAAGATGGGTTTCGCCTGCTCTTCGGCCGACTTCGGGATCGCCACGAGCGCAGTGACGTCCCCTTCCGCAGAGTGATAGCTTTCGACAATCGCGTCGCCGGCGATGGTGCGCATCTCTTCCTTGAAAGAGGAGAACCCGTCCTCCGGAATAGCGTAGAATCCAGAGACGAGGCTCGATGCCGTCAAGATCGAAAGGTCCTTCCTGAAGGAAGCGATCCTCCCCAGGGTTTGCAGGAAGACCTTGTTTCTCGCGAGCCTGACGTCGACTGACTCCAGTTCGGTCTTCAGACCCTTGACTTCGCCGTCGATCGTTAGCGCTTCTGCCTGTGCGAGGACGTCGTTTATGCCCTCGAAGTGACGCTGACCATCGACCGTGACGGGCGGGAGCGCGGCCACGAGACCTTCGAACCTGAACGCCTCGTCCGCCACCCTGCGCTGCAGTTCGGGCGGGGTGGGTTCCCCGAAACCTTCTGACGGGCTCCTCTCCACCTGTTCAAGCTGCATGACGCCTGCCTCGTGTAGAGAATGGAGGATCTGCGAAATGTCCTCCCTGAGGGCGATTATCCTTACCCTATCCATCTGAACTGGGGTGAGCATCCCTGGGCCCTCCTAGGAACCCAGGACGGACTCGATTATCTCCTTCACTGCCACCTTCTTCTCCTTCTGGCGCCTGATCTTCTCGGCGCCTTCGGACGCCTCTCTTGCTATCGACGCCACTTCCTTCTCGATTTCTGCCCTCCCTGCCTGCACGATCTTAGACTTCGCACTTGTGCCCGCGGATTCGGCGTCCTTCAGGATCTTCTGTGCCTCGGCGACGGCGTCCGACTTGATCTTCTCCGCCCGAGAAGTAGCCTCGGTCACCCTTGACTTCGCGTCGGTCTCGGCTATCTTCACCTTCTCGATGACTGCAGCCTGATCGGCCCCGGGCTGGGCGACTTCGGGCATCTTTTCGTGGCCGTCCCTTATGGGAATATTAGCTTTAGGGGCGTCACCTTAGCAGGACGATGAGGAGCATGAGAAGGACCAGCAGCAGGACGAGGTTGACCATCATGGTGAGCAGCCAGAAGTTCCTCACCAGCCATGCTTTGCGTGAGCTCTGTCCTCTGCTTTTCAAGATTCGGCAGACAGCTTCGCCTTGACGGTCTTCAGGGTGACGAAGTTCTCCCTTTCCATCTCGTCGAACCTCATTGAGATGTACTTCGCCTGCCCCTTCAGTCGAGGAATCAGGACGTTCTCGATGGAGTTCACCCGCCTCTTCGTCTTTTCGACCTCGGCTAGTATCTTCCTGAGGGTGTTCTCAATCTCGGCGATATCGAGCGCGATGCGAAGCGCTTCCGAGAAGTTGTCCATCGCACTCTCCATCTTCACCGACAGGCCCACGAGCGCGTACTGCTCGTTCATGGTCCTGTACTTCTCGTCCCTCCCCTCTATCTCGGGGATGCGGACCCCCATAACGTTCCTCGTCGTGATGGACAGTCCCTGGATCCTGGTCGCCCTGTATGCGACGCTTTCGATGCTCATCCGCCCGTGATACATTTCCGCCACCTTGAGCGAATTGTAGCTCTTGTCCATGGTCTGCTTGAGCTTCTTCCGAAGGTCTAGCGCCTTCCTGTTGATTTTGAAGAACTCGACGATGAGCGCCGCTTGTTTCCGCTTGAGGAGACTGAGCCCTTTGTTAGCTAGGCGGATCCTCGACTTCAGCCTCAGGAGCTCCATCCTGGTGGGCTTTACTGAGTCTCGCGAGGACGTGAGGTTTCACCTGGTCACGTCAGGACGGCGATGCCGCCTGGGGCTTGTAGTACATGTCGATGAAGTCCTTCTTGACCCTCTTTAGGTCTCCCTGCGGCAGGGCGCTGAGGAGTCTCCACCCTATCCTGAGGTCGTCCTCGATGGTCCTGTCTTCGTATTTCCCTTGTGACACGAACTCCTTCTCGAACTTGTCTGCCAGCTTAAGGTAGACCCTGTCAGTCTCTGTGAGGGCTGCTTCCCCCACGATCGCGCTGAGGCTCCTGAGGTCCTTCCCCTGTGCGTACGCGGCGTAAAGCTGGTCCGCCACCCCCCTATGGTCGTCTCTGGTCCTCCCCTTTCCTATCCCCTGGTTCATCAGCCTGGAAAGCGACGGAAGGACGTCTATCGGCGGATAGACACCCCTGCGGTGAAGGTCGCGGCTCATGACCACTTGGCCCTCCGTGATGTACCCCGTGAGGTCTGCGATGGGGTGGGTGATGTCGTCTCCCGGCATGGAAAGTATCGGTATCTGGGTGATGGAGCCCTTCTTCCCCTTGATCCTGCCCGCTCTTTCATAGATAGAGGAAAGGTCGGTGTACATGTACCCGGGGTATCCTCTGCGTCCAGGGACCTCTTCTCGGGCAGAGGAGACTTCCCTGAGCGACTCGCAATAGTTGGTCATGTCGCTGAGTATCACGAGCACGTGCATATCCTGGCTGAACGCTAGATACTCGGCTGTAGTCAGGGCCATCCTGGGCGTGATGATGCGTTCCATCGAAGGCTCGTCGGCGAGGTTGAGGAAGAGCACGGCCCTCTCGAGCGCACCTGTGTTCTCGAAGTCCTTGATGAAGAAGTTCGCTTCTTCGCTGGTGAGCCCCATGGCGCCGAAGACGACAGCAAAGCTCTCTTCCTTGCCAAGGACCTTAGCCTGCCTTGCGATCTGGGCTACGAGGTCGTTATGCGGGAGCCCCGCCCCTGAAAAGATCGGGAGTTTCTGGCCTCTGACGAGCGTGTTCATCAGGTCGATCGAAGAGATCCCTGACTGAATGAACTCGGAAGGCTCTGCCCTCGAATAGGGGTTGATCGCTCCTCCGGAGATGTCCGGCCGCTCGCTGGAGACGATCCTCGGCCCACCGTCTCTTGGCACGCCTAGCCCGTTGAATATCCTCCCAAGCATCGCGTCTGAAACTGGAAGCTTCACTGTCTCTCCCTTGAACTTCACACGGGTGTTGGGGAGGTCGAGCCCGGTGGTGGTCCCGAATATCTGCACGACGGCGAGACCTGCGCTGGTGTCGAGGACTTGACCGTTCTTGGTCTCCCCGTTCGGAAGCGTGATCTCCACTAGGTCGTTGTATCCTGCGTCGTTCACGCCCTCCAAGAAGAGGAGCGGACCTGCTACCCTTGTCACCGACGTATACTCTATCTCGCTCATGCTATCTCGCTCCCTCGGTCGCGCCCGCCTGCATTTCCGGTGCGAGCGATTTGAATGATGCTTCTGTGTCGTCGAGGAGCTTCGTGATGTCTGCTTGGGCAGCGTCCTCGGGGATCTCCTTCATCCTGCCAATCCTTCCCCTGACGTCTAGAGACAGGACCTTCGACAGGGGTATCCCTGACTCTACTGCCTTGAGCTCGAGGTCGTGGAACGTGAGTATGACCTTCAGCATCATCCTGTCTTTCTTCATCGAAGTGAACGTGTCGACCTCGTGGTAGGCGCTCTGCTGAAGGAAGTCTTCCCTGATCATCCTGGCCGCGTCGAGCACGGCCCTCTCCCTTTCTGGGAGCGCGTCCGGTCCGACCAGCTGCACGATCTCTTGGAGCTCGGCCTCCTGCTGGAGGATGAGCATCGACTTCGACTGCATCTCCATGAAGTCGGCAGAAACGTTGGCCGAGTACCAGTCGGCGAGCACGTCCTTGTACAGAGAGTAGCTGGTAAGCCAGTTGATAGACGGGAAGTGCCTCCTTGAGGCAAGGCTGGCGTCGAGGCCCCAGAACGCCCTGGTTACCCTCAGGGTGTTCTGCGACACGGGCTCCGAGATGTCGCCGCCTGGCGGAGACACGGCGCCGATGACGCTGACCGACCCTTCCTTCTTCCCCTTACCAAGCGTGACCACGCTCCCGGCCCTTTCATAGAACTCCGCGAGCCTCCTGCCGAGATACGCAGGATACCCTTCCTCGCCCGGCATCTCTTCGAGCCTGCCGCTGATCTCTCTTAGCGCCTCTGCCCACCTCGAGGTGCTGTCCGCCATGAGCGCCACGGCGTATCCCATGTCTCTGTAGTATTCGGCGATGGTGATCCCCGTGTAGATGCTCGCCTCCCTCGCCGCGACCGGCATGTTTGACGTGTTGGCTATGAGTATCGTGCGGTCCATAAGCGGCCTCTTGTTCCGGGGGTCCTCGAGCTCAGGGAAGGTGGTGAGAACCTCCGTCATCTCGTTCCCCCTCTCTCCGCACCCTACGTAAACCACCACGTCCGCGTCTGCCCACTTCGCGAGCTGCTGTTGGGTGACGGTCTTGCCTGATCCGAACGGGCCAGGAATGCAGGCGGAGCCTCCCCTTGCGACGGGGAAGAAAGCGTCGATGACCCTCTGGCCCGTGACAAGGGGCCTGTTGGGTTGAAGCTTCTGCGCATATGGCCTGGGCCTCCTCACTTCCCACCGCTGCATCATAGGAAGACGCTTGGTTCCGCCCGCCCCCTTCACCGCGAAGACGGGCTCTTCCACGGTGAACGAGCCATCGCTGATCTCAGAAATTTCTCCGCTGACCCCGGACGGGACGAGGACCTTGTGGAGGGTAGAGGCAGTCTCCTGCACCGTTCCGACCACGTCGCCCGTCTCGACCTTCTCCCCCCGCTTGACCGATGGGACGAACTTCCACTTCTTCTTCTTGTCGAGCGCCTCGGCGAAAACCCCTCTCTTGATGATGTCCCCGACCCTGTCCTTGATGACAGGAAGCGGCCTCTGAATCCCGTCGAAGATCGATGTTGCGAGCCCCGGACCGAGCTCAGCTGAGAGCGGCGCTCCCGTGTTCTCCACCTTTTCGCCCGGCTTTATCCCAGCCGTATCCTCGTACACCTGGATCGCGACTCTCTTCCCGGCGAGGCGGATCACCTCTCCGATGAGGCCCTCTTCGCCGACCCTTACGACGTCGTACATCTTCGCGTCTCTCATCTGTTCGGCTTCCACTACAGGGCCAGAGATCTTTACTATGATTCCCAATGGATGTTTTTGCCTCCCCCTCTCATTCCAGATTTATCCCTATCGACTTTCTGATGAGGTCCTGAAGCGAAGTCTCATCGCCGCCCTCCTCTTCTCCGGCCTTGCTGGGAACGAACACGACTATGGGCTTCGAGGATGCCTCGACCTTGCTCTGGAGCTTCCAGTCCATCGCCTTCCTGAGAGAGTTGCTTGCGATGATGATCCCGACGTCGTCCCTGCCTAGGAGTTCTGACAGCTTCCTGGCGCCCTCTTCGCCTTCGGCCGTGTACCACTCCGCTATGCCAGCCATGCGGAACCCGAGGGTCACCTTGTCTTCGCCGATGACGACGGTCTTATCCCCTTTGGTGGGCATCTAGGAGCCCCCATTCCCGCGGTCAAGCATAGACCAGCGAGCTCCTGATTTCCTTGTCCGGGACGCCGTACTCTTTTCCGCGGATTATTTTGATGAGGTTGTCCACTTCGAGGTCTTTCAGCATCATATACGCCACTATGGACGACAAAGAGGGAGGAGCGACCTTCAAGGACGCGATCGTCTTCTGGGCCACCCTTCTGCTCAGGAGGTTCTCCAGGGCTACGAGCCCTTCTTCTCTATAGGATGGGAGAGCTTCGCTCAGGTCATACAGGTGCTTGATCCCGTCGACGAGCTCTTCGACGTTAGCGGCCCTGTAGAGGTCGTTCAGAGTCGAAACGGACAGGTTCCCACCCTCGACCAGGTACCGCTGCATGTCCTGTGCGCCTGTACCCCGTTGTTTCCCTTTCATCAAGGCCACTATGTTCTTCTCGTCTATGGTCGCTTTTAGGGCCGAGGCCACCCTCGCGTCCGCACCAGACCTTCCTTGGACCGAAAGCACCAGCTTCCTCAGATAGGTCAGTTCGAGCTGGAGGAGGAGGGGGCCGATATCCCCGTCAGTCCTGTATTTTTCGAGATAGGCCTCAAAGTCTCCGCCGTACCTCTTGCTCGCCCAGGTGACCACGTTGGCGACGTCTTTCATCTCAGATAGTTCCTTCAGGTCCAGATACGAGAGGACGCCAGCCATCGGTCCCAATGGGAAGTCGGTGCTTGAAACCAGGAACACGTCGGTCATCTGACCGAGTGGGTAGCCCATAGCCTTGGACGTAATGATCAGGCCCAGGTTCCTGATGTCCCATCTCCCGAGTATGAGGGACACGACGTCCTTCGAGTCATCTGGGGTCAGAAGCAAGATGGTCTTCGAGACCCGGACCAGGTGCCTGTGTATCGCAGCCTCGATGAGGTCTGCACCTGAATACTTGACGGCGAGCGTGGCCAGATCCTCCTTGTAGACGGTGACGTTCAGCTCGTGGGCAAGTTCGCCGAAGTCTTTCGTGGAGATGAGCGACTCGAACTTCGCCTGGGAGAACAGGTCAGACTGCATCGCCTTGACCCTTGCGTTGGCATAGGCGTACATTGCGTCGACCACCGCGCCCACCTAGGAACCGGTCTTTTTCGAGCCGTCTGCGAAGACCTGGTCGAGGAGCTTCAGCCTTATCGCATCTCCCCTTTCCCTCAGCAGCGACTCTACGGTGTTGTCGACGCGCCTCCTTCCGTCCGCCGATGAAATGATTGCGCCTCCCTTGCAGTCTATCTCTTCTTTGGAGACTTCTGCGGCCACCTTCTTCCCCTTCAGCAATGCCTTGTCGTGGGCGTTGACCTGGACCTTGGCGTCTTTGCCTATCTTGGAAACCCCGTCATCTATCACCTTGATGAGGAATTTCGGGTAGTCGTCAGACTTTGCGAAGTCGTCCAGGGCGTCCGCGATTCCAGCTTCATAACGGCGGATGACGTCCTCTCTTGCTTGGAGGAGCTCCCTCTTTGCAGCAAGCCTAGCTGACGCGACGGAACGCAGCTTCTCCTCCCTTACCTCTCTCTCTGCCTGCGCCTTCGCCGACGAGAGCTCAGAGTCTGCCCTCGCCTTCGCGTCTGCGAGTATCCGCGATGCTTCGGCGTTCGCGTCTGCGACAATCTTCCCCGCCTGGTCGGAAGCTTCCTGGCTGATCCTCGCTATGATCTCCTCCAGGCCCATAAACCGACCGGGCTCTGGTAGGTATTTAGGGGTTCATCGGATGAAACGTGAAAGAAAGAGCCAGGCTCAGTGGAAGACGCTCGAGGCGGCGCTAGAGGCCAAGCTGATGACCTGCTGTGGGAAGAGCCCTATCCCAATGATGAGGCCGACAAGCACGGCGAAGACCACCACGAACCAGAACGGCTCCTTGACCCTCTCTGTGCTCTCCCCTGGATCCAGATACATCCGCTTGATGACCCACAGGTAGTACCCAAGGCTGAACGCGCTGTTCAGGATGGCCGCTACGGCGACCCAAGCCAGCGGGGTGTTGATCACCGAGATGAACAACAGGAGCTTGCTCCAGAACCCAGCTAGGGGGGGCACCCCTGCAAGGGCCAAGAACGAGACAGCTATCGTGAAAGCCGTTATGGGCATCCTCTTCGCGAGCCCGTTGTAAGCGCCCAGGTCTCCCCTCTTCAACTGCAGGATCACTAGCATCGCCGCGAGGAAGGCGGCCCCCTTCATGATGGCATGGTTGACAATATGCAGCAACGAACCGGTCATCCCTAGCATCGCGTTGTAAGTGAACAACCCGGTCTGCTGGCTGTAGGCAAAGATCGAGAACCCGATCAGAATGTAGCCTGCCTGTGCGATGCTCGAGTAAGCCAGCAGCCTCGTCATGCTCTTCTGGGTCAGGGCGGCCACGTTTCCGAAGGTCATTGTGACGACCGCAAGGACAGCGAGAACATTGGCGAGGGAGAACGCCGAATTGGGTGTCAGGGAATAGACCGTGGCGATCGCAAGGACCACGCGTATCGCAGCCACGAACCCCGCCTTCTTCGTCGCCGAGGCGAAGAGCGTAGCCACCGCAGGGGGTGAGCCCTCGTAAGTGTCTGGGACCCACATGTGGAACGGGACGATAGACATCTTGAACCCGAAGCCGACGATGAAGAGGAGTATCGCCACGCTGATCAGGGGGTTGAAAGGCTGGCCCGCCAGCTTCTCCAGGATGCCCGATATCTGGGTGGTCCCTGTCACCCCGTACGTCAGGCTCATCGCGTAAAGTATTATGGCGGAAGACAGCGCTCCGAGAATGGCATATTTGGCGGCGGCCTCGTTGGACTGTATCCTCTTCTTGTCGAACCCCGCCAGGACGTACGTGGGGAGGCTCATCAGCTCCCATGCTACGAAGAGCATGAGCAGGTCGGCCGAGTATGAGAGGAGCAGCATCCCCAGCCCTGAGAAAGCGAGCAGAGAGTAGTACGACGGGACGCTGGGGCCGTCGTGGGCTGAGTAGAGCGAGACCACGGCTACTGCGAGGGTGACCGAGAGTACGACGAGGGCGAACAGGTCTCCCAGGACGTCGGACACGAGCAGGCTGCCGAAGGATGTGACCGTCCCTCCGAAGGCGGTATTGGCCGCCACGAACAGGATGGCCGCTGAGATGGCGGCGATGGAGAGGTATGCTCCGACCCTGGGCCTGTTGCCTATGACCTGAAGGACCGGCACGCCGAGCGCCGCGGCGGCCAGCGAGATCACGGCCGCGAGTATGTATTCCATTTTAGTGGCTCACCAGCTGCAGCAGGTGCTGCACCACGGGGGCGGCTGGCCCCAGGACCAGGACAGAGAAGAAGAGCATTATGATCAGAGGGACAAGATAGAGCGCGAGGACGCCCGCATCGATCCCTTGCATGTCGGTACCTGTCGCGCCGCCGTCCGGCGAGGAGAGTACCGTCTTTCTGATCATCCATAGAAGATAGCCGCCGATCATCACCGGGACGAGGATTGTGAATGCCGTGTACGGGCTCGCGGCTATCCCGCCGACGACCACCAGCACTTCTGCGACGAAGCTACCGAACGGAGGGAGCGCCATGGCGGCCGCGCAGACGAACACCAGAAGAGTGCTCGTCCGCGGGATGAGCGTCCTCAGGCCCTTCAGGGAGGACACGTCAGTGGTCCCTATCCCCTTCTGGATGTACCCTGCGAGCATGAAGAGCGCACCGGCGGTGAAGGCGTGAACGAACATCTGGAGTATAGCCCCTTCCATCCCGAGAGGGCTCCCCGAAGCCACCGAGGCGAAGGAGCCGAACACCACGAACCCCATGCCAGCGATGCTTGTGTATGCGAACATGGATCTGAGGTCCTTTGAGACGATGGCCACGAATGCGCCGTAGAACATCGTTGTGATCCCCACCGCCATGAACCCCCACGCCCAGACGTAGGACGCCTGGGGGAACAGGCCTATGCTGATCCTTATGATCCCATAGCCGCCCATAGCAGACTGGACCCCTGCCAGGAGGACCGCCACTGGTGCGGGCGCCTGGGTGTAGGCGTCGGGGAGCCAGCTATGGAGTGGGAAGACCGGCAGCTTGATCCCGAAGCCTATGAATGATGCAAGGAGTGGGAGATACTGGATGCCTGCTGGGATCCTCCCAGCGAGGCTGGGGATGTCGAAAGTCGTAGGTGTGACCCCCATGTACGCCGCGAGCAGCGCCAGCAGAAGGATCATGCTCCCTGTTATGATGAACATCATGAACTTCATTGCGGCGTACTTCTTCCTGTCTCCTCCCCAGACTCCGATCAGGAAGAACATCGGGATCATCACCAGGTCCCAGAAGAAGTAGAAGAGCACCAGATTGAGGGATACGAATACACCGATGATTGCCCCCTCGAAGAGCAGGATGAGGGCGTAGTAGGCTGGCTCTTTGCTGTCTACAAGCCGCCTCGACCCTACAAGAGCGAAGACGGTGAGGAGAGCAGCGGCCAAGACCAGGGGAGAGCTGAGGCCGTCGACCCCCACCAGATAGTTCACTCCGAAGGTTGAGATGCTGACCCAGCTGTACTGCTCGGTGAAGGCGTAGGACCCAGCGGCGGGAGCGCTCGCGTAGACAGAATAGAAGACGTAGAGCGAGAGGGCGAGCTCTATCAGAGCCACCCCGATCGTGAACCACAGTCCGGCTTTCCTGCTCTTCCCCAGGACCAGATAGGCAGGCCCGGCTGAGGCTATCGGAAGTAACAGCAGGACCGAAAGGATAGGGATCATATCGATGTATACAACCCCGTGACTAGCAGGAAGAAGAAGAGGAGCAATATGAGCCCGATGGCGAGCACCAAGGCGTACTGTTCGAGGACTCCCGTCTGGACGCGTCGGAACGCCTTGGAAAGCGCCTTGCCGGCGGCCGCGAAGTCGGCCGAAACGGCGTCGACGACGTTCCTGTCAAACCAGTTCCCGGCACCAGAGAGCCGGACTGCGAGCGACGCGCCCCCACCGTGCACCCTCTGTAGCACGCCTATCTCGAAGTGGTCCAGTGTCCAGTACGACGCCCGTAGCGGCGCGTTGACGAAGGCCTTGTAGTAGACGGCGTTGATGTACCACCTGTTTTCAAGGAACCTGTAGACACCGTGGGCAAAGCCGGACTCCTTTACCAAGCTTGAGGGCGAGACCTTCCTCCTCACGTAGAGCTGCACCGCCAGCAGGAGGCCCACCAGCACGAAGACCAGGGTGATGCCCGCAGGGACGATGTCGAACGACGCGGCGGAGGTCAGAGAAGAGAACGCGCTTCCGGTGAACAGGCTGTAGATGTAGGCTATAGAAGAGGCTTGAAGCGAGCCTTCGAGATTCGCGAAGCCGAGCAGCCCGACCAGGACCGTGCCTGCCCCGAGCACCGTGTATGGGATCCAGCCGATGGGCGAGGGCTCCTTGACCTCGTGCGTCCCGGCGAGCGCCTCGGGGTGCTGTTCACGGGCACCATAGAAGATCAGTCCGAACATCCTGAAGGCATAGAAGGCGGTGATGCCGGCAGTAGCCGAACCGAGCAGGAATAGACCGAACTGACCAGAGTTCCACGCTGTAGCCAGCACGGCGTCTTTGGCCCAGAACCCGCTCAGCGGCGGGAGCCCAGAAAGCGATGCCGCCGCGATGAGGAAGACTGCGAATGTGATCTTGAGCTTGTCCTTGAGCCCTCCCATCTCGTTGATGTACTTGGTCCCCGTGAGATGGATGAGGACCCCCGCCATAAGGAAGAGGGCGGCCTTGAAGATCGCGTGGCTCATCAACTGGTAGAGTCCCGCCGAAAGTCCTTCGGCGAAGTTAGTCGACAGACCGGCTAGCCCCAGAGCCAGCATCATGTAGCCGATCTGTGATATTGTGGAGTACGCGAGGAGCTTTTTCAGCTCGAAGCCGACCATGGCTTGAGTCGCAGCAAGGAAAGCGGTGATTCCCCCGATCCACGCGACCACCATGAAGAACGGTTGTATCAGCGCCGGATTCGACTGCATCGCGAAGTAGAAGATTGGACCGATGCGCGCAACCAGAACCACTCCTGCGTTCACCATTGTGGCCGCGTGTATAAGCGCGGAGACGGGAGCAGGGCCAGCCATTGCGTCAGGGAGCCATTCTTGGAGCGGGAACTGGGCAGATTTGCCCACCGCACCGCCGAAGATGAGCAGCGCCACCGGGACGAGGAGCCCCCCCGCAGCGAGCGTGGTCGCCCAGCCTGTCGAAGTAGCGAGCTGATGGTAGTTGAAGGTCCCGGAGGTGATGAACAGGATGAGTATCCCTGCGAGCATCGCCAGGTCGCCTATCCTCGTCATGAAGAACGCCTTCATCCCGGCGTGCGACGGCGCGTAGGCCTGCTCCTCCCCCAGCGCCTTGGAGCCGGGGGTCCCTACCCAGTTCTCCCGCTCGTCGTGGTAGTAGTACCCGATCAGGGCGTAGCTGCATAGCCCGACCCCTTCCCATCCGATGAAGAGCGACAGGAGGTTGTCTGAGAGGACGATGAGCTGCATGCTCCCTATGAAGAAGCTCATGAAGAACCAATACCTCGTCAGCCCATTGTCTCCCTTCATGTAGTCCACGCTGTAGAGCATGACCAGGAAGCTGATCCACGCGACGAGGTTAGCGATGATGACGGTGTATGGGTCAGAGAGCACCCCGAAGTTGATCCCCAGCTCTGGGATCCATGGGACCGACGCGGGGATGATGGAGTTGACCAGTGCGATCGTGTGCCCCTCGATGACCGGGACGAGGAGGACCAGGGCGAACATGGCGGAGAGGAACGGGAAGGCAACCGCTACTACGTCTCTGATCCGACCTCTTCCGGTCAGAGGCGCCGCTAGCGCGCCGACGTACGGAAGCACGAACACCAGCCAGACGAAGTACGAGGGGATGTTGACCGGGTCCATGCTCAGTGCCCTCCTAGCCCTACAGAGGTTGCGAAGTGGTAGAGAGAGCGGAAGAAGAGGTCAGGATAGATGCCTATCACTATGGACAGTATCGCAAGGAAGAGGAGAGGCAAGGTCATTATGAGCGGCGCCTCCTTGACGTCCTTCAGCTCAGCAGGCAGGGGCCCGAAGAACATCTTCCTGATAGGCCAGAAGGTGTAGGCGACGGTGATGATGGTGGCGATGAGTCCGCCCATCGCTACCACGAAGTTCCATTCCAGGCCACCGGATATCCCCCTGGTGAACACCCCCTCGAACAGCAACCATTCTGCCTGGAACCCGCTGGTTGGCGGTACGGCTGAAAGAATCATCGAGCCGATGAGCGCCACGGCCGCGGTCAGAGGCATCTTGCCCGCGAGCCCGCCCATTTTGCGCATGTCCCTCGTGCCGACCTGGGTGATCATTATCCCTGCGACGCAGAAGAGGATAGTCTTGCCAATGATGTGACTGAGGAAGTAGAGGAGACCGCCCGATACTCCAAGGATGCTCAGACTCCCAATCCCGAGCAGGGTGTACGCGTTCTGGCTGATCGTAGACCAAGCGTAAAGGTACTTCACGTCGTTTTGGACCATCGTCATCGCTCCTCCGTAGACCATTGTGATTACGGCGACGATCATCAGCGGGAAGGCGAATGGAAGGAACGCGGCCTGCATCCCCTGGACGAGCAGCCTCACCACCACGTAGTTCCCCACCCCCACGATGGTGACGATGAACGGAGCGAATGAAGTAGGGTGCTCGGCATGAGCAGTAGGAAGCCACAGGTGCACGCCGAAGACCGCCATCTTGACCAGCCAGCCGACGAGTATCAGCCCAGCTGCCCAGTAGGCTATGGAACCGATGGGGATGCTGGAAAGAGACGAGATCTGGAAGCTCCCGGTGGCGGTGTAGGCGACGACCACCCCTGCAAGGAAAATGAAAGCTCCAAGATGGTTCCAGATGAAATACATCATCGCGGTCCTTTCCCTGTTGGTATAACCGAAGAGGGCGACCATGAAGGTGGATGGGATGAGCATCAGCTCGACGAACATGTAGAGCTCGAGGAGGTTGGTCGAGAGCGAGACGCCGATGAGGCCCGCGTCGAGAAGCATGAAGTTCAGGAAGTAGATGGCATACTGCCCTTTCCTCTCCTCGCCGTACATCACCTCGAGCCTGTGCTTCATGTACCCCATCGAATACACAGCGGTCGCCGCGACCACGATGTTCATCATCAGGGCGACTGGGATGCTCAGATTGTCTCCCAGGAACCCGAAGGTGAGGCCCGAAAGCGGAGCCCAGGCATACGCTTCCTGGACAGCCTGCCCGCCGTTGAACAGAGAAGCTGAGAGGTAGGCAAGAAGAGAGGTCGTGTAGACGAGCGAGGCGAAGGCGATCCAACCCACGTGCCTTCCTAGCTTCCTCCCCAGGGCGAGGACGACAGGCGCCATGATGAGAGGGACAGCTACTGTTTGGAGCAGGATGTATTCCATGGACACTCAGCCTAGTTTCCTAGATGCGGGGCCGGGTCGCGCCGGACCTGCGTAGAGGGGTGGGTTCTCAATTTTTCATCCTTCCAGGGTCTTCATCTCGCTGACGTCGATGTCGTTGTGCAGCCTGTAAGCAACCACGACGATCGCAAGGATGACCGCTGTTTCTGCCGCGGCCAGTGCGATGGAAAAGAGGACGAACGTCTGCCCGAGGGCGTTTTCCGCGGTTCCGAACGGGAGGTACTGGTTGAAGGCTACGAAGTTGAGGTTCGCCGCGTTGATCATGATCTCGACTGCGAAGAGCAGGCGGAGCGCGTTCCGCTTCGTCACAAGGCCGTAGACTCCTATGCCGAACAGAATCGCCGAAACAAGGACGAAGTCCGAGAGAGAGTTCAATGCGCAGTCTCCTCCCTGTCGACCCGTGACAGCGCTATGGCGCCGACGATCGCGCCTGCCAAGACCAGAGCCAGGATTTCCAGGACCGGCGCGTACGCCGTCGAAATCAGCTGACCGATGTTGACGAAGGTGGCGCCGTTGGCGAGGTTTGTGAATTGCGAGAGGTCAGTGGCCACTATGGCGAAGCCTAGGGCCAAGACTACCGCGAGACCCGTGAGGATGCCCGCGACCCTTGTCAACCCCACCGGTTTGGCCTCCTTCGCCCATCCCTCCTCCCTCACAAGCATCACGGTGAAGAGGATGAGCACGGCCACGGCGCCGATGTAGACCGAGATCTGGAATACTGCGACGTACGGGGCGTTGAGGAGGAAGAAGAGGGTGGCGACCCCGAAGAGAGAACCGGCGAGACCTATCGCCCCGTAGATTATCTCCTTTGCTTCAAGGGCGAATATCGCGCTGCCGACTGTCACCACTGCCAACGCGATGAACACTATGTCAGCCGTACCTTACCACTCCCTTCTCTGTGTCGAACTCGACCTTGTACTTCTTCCCTTCGAGCTTAGGCGGGACGGCCAGCATGTCCGGCGTGTACTTCAGGCCCATCTTGTCGTATGCGGACAGCTCGTAGTCGTTCGTCATGTCGAGGGCGTCGAATGGGCAGGCGTCCACGCAGAGCCCGCAGAACACACACCTGCCGTAGTCGACCGCGGGGAAGATGTCTTTCTTGTTCTGCGGCTTCCCCTTCGGGACCTTCTGCATGTCTATGGCAACCGCTATGCCGTCGCAGGCGATGGCGCAGAGCTGGCACCCTGTGCACTTTTCGAATGACAGGATGTGGCGTCCCTTGAACCCAGGCAGGCCCACCCCCTGCTTCGGGTCATACCTGTAGCCGGGTCCCTCGAGGTCCAGCTTCTGCTCAGGATACTTCAGCGTCATCCTGGGGCGGAAGAGGTGTCTGACCCCGGACCATGTGGCGACGAACACGCCCTTGAGGTAGCTCAAGGTCCCCACGCTAATGCACCACTCCCAGAGACACGATGATCATCGTGAGGAAGATGTTGGCGAACGCGAGGGCCAGCAGCTTTACCCAGCCTGCCCTGAGCAGCATGTCTATCCTGAGCCTGGGCATGATGGACCTTGGGAGCATCATCATGACCATCACCGCGGTCACTTTGATGATGAACCACACTTCGGGCGGGACCGGCGAGGGGCCCAGCCACCCTCCCAGGAAGAACGTGGTGAAGAGGCCGGCCATGATATACATCCTTGAGAAGTTCGCCAGTTGGAAGGTCCCGAACAGCATGCTGGTGTACTCCGTCTGCCACCCTGCGACCAGCTCGCTGTCGGCCTCAGGGAGGTCGAACGGAATCCTCTCCAGCTCTGCGAGGGCGGCGATGAAGAAGACTATGGCCCCCAGCGGCTGAACGAGTATGTACCAGAAGCCCGTCTGCGCCTGGACGATGTTCATGAGGTTCAAGGACCCGGCGAGCACCACCGCGCCGACGAGCGAGAGGATCATCGGGACTTCGTAGGCGACCATCTGATGAAGGGCTCTGAGCCCGCCTAGGAACGGGTACTTGCTGTTGCTGGCCCACCCCGCGAGCAGGACGATGACGGGCGTGAAACCGAGGATGGCAAAGACGAGAACGGCTCCGACCGATGGGTCGGCGATGTAGGTCGTCGTAGAGAGCGGGACCAGCGCGACCAGCGCTCCAGCCACGGCCATCAGTGCGAACGGGACGGCGACGAAGGTGGCCCTGTCGACGCCGTTTGGAATCACTATCTCCTTGAACGCCAACTTGAAGAAGTCAGCTATGTTCTGGAGTATGCCCTCGAACCTCCCTGCGTACATCGGTCCCGTCCTGAGCTGGATCTTTGCGGTCATCTTCCTCTCCACCCACCCCATGAATATCGTCCCGTAGACCGCCACGAAGGTGAACCCTGGAAACACGGTCAGAGCGAAGAGGGTGTGGAACGGCTCGGTGGCGAGGAGGTTAAGCTGGAAGGCAATCATCAGATTGGGGTTTATCGCCAGGTGTATGATGTCGAAGGGGAAGTGGAGCTCGGCGTCGAGGAGGTAGTAGATCGGGAGGATGACCACCACTGCGACGAGCGCAATCCAGAATACGACAGTGATTATGCGCCTTACGAAGTCCTCGAAACTCGTAATCGGCTTCGACATTATGACTCCGCTAAGCGGTGCGCCCCTGATTACCCTTTAAAAGGTTGAACAGGCCTCACCCATGAGACAAACGAGCCGACTGCTAGATTATCTCGATGGCGCTCTCGGAGAAGCCGTTCTCCTTGAGCATCTTGGCGGCGGTCTCTCTGTGGTCCCCCTGCAGTATCATTATCCCGTCCTTCACCGTCCCTCCCGTGGCCAGAGCCCGCTTCATCTTGGAGTTCAGCTCATGGAGGTCTTTGTCGCTCATCTTGATGCCCTCGATGACCGTCGTCGGCTTACCGAAGCGCCTCATCTCCATCCTTATCTTGACGCGGGCCTCCTCACGGTCCAGTTCGGCTAAAATGTCGTCGAACCCTTCGTCTTGGTCCTTGCTCACTGTTACTAGATTTTGACTGATTTCAGGGCTATTTACGCTTAGCCGAGCCGCTTAAAGGCAGCAGGTGGGGAGCGGCGAAAGTGGGCCCGTAGCTCAGTTCGGTCAGCGTAACCGACCAAAGCGACCGGCTCATACGGCTTGACCTGAGAGACCGGTCGGTCGCCAGTTCAAATCTGGCCGGGCCCACATCAGATCCTATTCGTTAAGGAACCTTCTGATAGAAAACCCGAAGTTCAACGCCATGAGCCAGAACCCCGCCAACAGCACGGCCATCGAATATTGATCGTAGAGGCCAAGGTAGGCAAGAGCCAGGCCGATGGCTGTCGCCAGCGCGAAGTTCGCGAGCCCCCAGAGCACGTTCACCTTCGGAGGGGACTTCTGACCGAAAGGGGAGCGAAAGAGCTTCCCGGCGCGCCCGAAGATGAAGTGCGGGACCCCATTGGCGAGTAGGAACCCGATGATGAAGTACCACACGTCATAGAGGCCCAGGGACAACCATCCCGGTCCGGCCGGTCGGATAGATAATCGTGGTGTGACTACTGTTTCGCTGCCCTTGGAGGGACCCAGTCAGGATACCTGCTGAAGTGCTCGTGGGCGATTCTCCACCCTCTGGAGGTCTTGACCAGGACCATTGTCACTCTGGCTCTTCCGTTCACAGGCGAACCCTCGAATGAATAGTCGTTTACGAATATGCCGCCATATGTCAGGTAGAATGTGGCGACCGCGGTACCGCCGAAAAGGTCGATCCTCAGGTCGTCGACGGCATATCTGTAGTCAGAAATGTTGGCGAATGCAGCCTGTTCGTAGACGAATGCCTCGTCTGACGTCTGCCTCGTGTATGGGGGGTTCTCATCAAACTTGGTGAAAGCGTCCCTAGAGGCGTGGAAGTCGGAAAGCGTCGTCAGGTCCTTGTTCTTCCCGGCCTCGAAGAACGCGTGAATGACTGTCTCGACCTCGCCTTTGTCCCGTGCGGGAGAAGCTGCCTGCACGCTCGGTCACCCGCCCCTGGTCTCGTATAAACAAGGTTTTTGAACGCACCCCGATGCTGTCGAATCGCGGCGACGTAGCTCAGCGTGGTAGAGCAATTGGCTGTTAGCCTGCCAGGCAGATACCAATTGGTCGTCGGTTCGAGTCCGACCGTCGCCGCCTGCTTTTACCATCTGATGCTGTTGCGAGGGATGATTCGGGCCGAGTGATGAGGGGATAGACAGCGATTCTCGCCGGAGGCCAAATCGGTGGATCGGCTGAGCTAGAATTCGCGATGCGGTCGCTCAGCGCACATAGAGCGCGGCGAATTTGGTGTATGCCTCTTCGAAAGGCACCGGCTTCAGCGGCGACTTGAACCCATAGGCGCAGATCTCGCCCATAGTCCCCAGCTTACCAATCTTCATCGCGCGGTAGGTTGCTCTGACCACGTCCAGGAGCACGTTGCCGGCGTTGGCTCCGTCTGACGACCTGAGATACACGTCCACGGATATCCCGCTGTCGAGGAAAGAGCTCCCTTCGAACCAGAAATAGCTCGTCCTGTCGTTCCCCATGTAGTCGACGAAGTCGGTGGTGCCGGCGATGGTCTCGAACTTGTAAGGGACCTCCGTTACGACGGACCCGGTCTTCACGTCTCTCTTGGCCATCTTGATGTCCTCGCTGATGGTGTTCTGGGTCTCCGAACCTCCCCCTACGTCCAATTGATAGCTCTTCGATATCTTCACACCCCTCTTGACGAGCAGGCCGAGAAGGCCTTTGTGGAAGACAGTCCCTCCGAACTGGCTCATCAGGTCGTCGCCGATGAGGGGGAGCTTCGCTCTCTGAAAATCGGCCACAATTTTGTTGTTCCGGAGGACCAGGCTCGGGGTGCAGTTGATGTATCCGCAGCCGGCCTTCAGCGCGGCCCTCGCGTACTCCTCAGAAGACGCGGCGGAGCCCGAAGAAATCATGTTCACAAGGATGTCTGCCTCGGCTTCTTCCAGCTTCTTCGAGACTTCCTCAGAGCCGCTCCGGACCAGCTTGGAGTCCCTCAAATGTGGCGCGGGGTCGGACTTCGAGATGCCAGGCTCGACCGTCACCCTGGACTTCGAAAGAGGCACGTACCGCCTGGCGACGTTTGGAGGCGCGAACACCGCCTTCGACAGTTCGAGGCCGACCTTGCTCGGGGCTACGTCGAACGCGGCGACAACCTGGACATCCCTCGGCCTGAAACCCCCGATGTTCGAGTGCCACAGGCCCTTGTAGTCGTCGCCCGAATAGAACTTGAGCCCCTGGACGAACACAGACGCGCAGTTGCCTACGCCGGCAAGCGCTACTTTGATTGGCAACCCTGGTCACTTGAACTTCGAGAATGTCGAGAAAAGGCCGACCACAGTCAGCAATGCGCCCAGTGAGTAGTTTATCGTGACGATCTCAGGGGCGATCCCTGCCGCGTTCGCGTTCGCGTAAGTGTAGTACAGCATCAGGAGACCGAAGGCGAGGATGATGAGGCCCAGAAGGCGGACGAGAGCATCGACCCTCGACTGCTCGGCTGTGAAAGTCAAGTCTATTTTCGGGCAGAAGGGTCAGGGTATTTAGCAGTTAGCCGGCATCGGCCTAGGAACTCTTCATCATTTCCAGCTTCTCTGGAAGATAAGTGTCCACGATGTAGCTTAGCCCATATCTGGCGAATGCCTCCTGCTCGCTCTTCCGCCTGTACTTCAGGAACGTCTCCAGCTCGTCGTGCCACATCTTCTCGGTGTAACGTGGGTCGGCCTTCAGTTCATAGAGCCTCTTCACGTCCACCTCGGTGAGCTTGTCGGACGGGAGCTTGTACTTCTGGATGTCGCTCGCGTAGACCCCGAGCCAGACGGAGTTGGGGGTCGTGAGCTCCCTCAGATGGGCTGCGTTCGCGCTCCCGCTCTTGATGACCATGGCGATGTGCGCCCCCCAGGGGTCAGCGTCGCAGAGTATCCCGACGGGGAGGCCGAGTTCTTGGTTCAGCCTTCGGATAAGGTAGCGGGTCGACCTCGGCGGCTGGCCCGCGGTATTGATCAGGATGGCCTTGTACTTCTGGTGGACCCTCTCCTCGATGAACCTTGTAAAAAGGCCGCCCTTCTCGATGGCCAGGACGAGCTCCGCGTCCGTGTCTCTGAACTCCGCAGTGGTGAGCGCCGGGCCTATCATCACCCCGTCCGGATTGGCGGAAAGGTCCGCCAGCTTCCCCTCGTATCCAGGGACGGTGTACTCGATCTTCATGTCGCCGAAGATGGCGCTGCGCTCCTCAGGGTAGATGTTCATCCCCTCGCGGGCCATCTGCATCAGCACTTCGAGGTCGGTGATCAGCTCGTCTGACTCCGCCTGATCCTGGAACTCGACGTTGAAGGCCTGGGCAGAATAGAACACGTCTCTGAGGGTCGAAGTGCGCTTTTCGTCAACCAGCTTCTTCGCGAAGTACGCGAGCCATACGAGCTGGGTGAAGGGGCGGATGTGCTTGATGTTTCCAGACGACTTCTTCACGGTAGTGGCGCCTAGGACGAACTGCTGCAGCTTCTTGTCATAGACGATGTTGCGGACCGACCTGCTCGCGAGCGTGAGGCTCGGGAAACGGCCTTCGTCCAGGTCGCTGTAGACGCTCCCCCCAAGGTCTCTAAGGAGGCCCTGGGCGACGGTCTGCCTAGACTCCGCCGTACCTGTCGATTGTCTCTTGGCCGCCTTCTTCTTTGTTGGCATTTTCTGTTTCTCCCGCCGCCCCTGACTCGGCAGCTGCGGCGTCGTTTTCTTCAACTATGACCCCTCCCTCCCCGATGAGCTTGCGGTATTCGGGCAGGTCCTTCTTGCCTGCCAGCTCGGTCGAGAACTGGGCGATGAGCGGGAGGTACTTCCCATAGATGTTCATCTTTCTCTGGACCGCCTCCATGCTCCCCTTCTTCGAGAGGAATATCCCGAGCCTCCTGAGGGCCTCCCTTACCGCGTTTCTGATCTCTCTCTGAATCTCCGGCCTGTCGGCGATGTATTCCTTGCCGACAGTCTTGTACGGGATCCTGGTGCTCGCGATGTGGGTGATGACCCCGACGGGGGCGTCCTGTGGGACGTGATACCTTCGCCAGTCCACCTCTTCGTTGAGCACCTCGAAGCTGACGTCGGAGCTTTCGTCGTAGAGCAGTGGGATCCTGTTGGCGAACCTGAACAGTTTGACCCCGGGTTGCAGGACCTTCCCGCCGTATGCGACCCCTACCTCGATGAGGAACGGAAAGCCAGAGTATGAGGAAGGAGGCCGGGTCACGATGGTGGAGAACTCCGGCTGGAGCTCCTTGTTGATCCCCGTGAGCAGGATGTCCTCGCCTATCGGCGAGAGGACGGCGGCGTCAGGCTGAAGGAAGTCGGGGAAGCGCTGCAGGGCGTCGACTAGCGTTACAATCTGGGCCGTGTTCAGTCTCTTCGGGGGGAGCTTGGGGCTCACGCCTGCGAACTCGAGGAACTTCGTCGCAATCCTGTCCCCGACCCGGTGGAAATGGGTCACCATGAACGTCTTCATGTCGTGCTCTTCCGAGAGCTTGATTATTCTCTTGAAAGCCTCGACGTCTACGCCGTAGGGGTGAGGGAGCGTCTCCTTCGGCGGTGACGGCATGGCTGTGGTAGCCCTCTCGTAGAAGGTGACCTGTCCCTGTGGGTCGACGAAGGTGATGTTCGAGTAGCTCGCCACCATCGCTGTCTGCTTGAAGTACTCGGCGATCTTCGCAGAGGAGCGAAGATAGTCGCCCTCGAGGATCATGTCGACCCTCGTCCCAGTGGTGCCGTCGGCGTCGCTGTTGAACCTCTTCAGGACCATCGGCCTGTTCTCGCTGATGTCGATCATCATCTGGAAGCCATACTTCCGCTTGCCGTCAGGGGAGGAGATGATCGTCACCGGCTTGTTGGTGGTGATCTGACCGTAGAGGATCGCCATCGTCCCTCCCAAGCCGAACATCCCCCTAGACTGCCTGAGCACGTACTTTGAGCCGTAGAACACTTTCCCGAAAGCGCTTGGAACATGCTGCGGAGCAACCCCGGGGCCGTTGTCAATGACGGTAAGGCGATAGGGCTTGGGCTCGGGAATCTCAGGGTTGGGGTTCTCAGCCATGATCCTGACGTAGACGTCGGGGTTTATCCCGGCCAGCTCAGCGGCGTCGAAGGAGTTCTCAACGAGCTCCCTTACTGCCATGTACAGGGCGCGCGCAGGATTCGTGAACCCCGCCAGGTCTCGGTTTCTGTAGAAGAACTCTGACGGCGATATCTCAGCGAACGTCGTCCTACTGCTCAACTTCACTCGCCTGCCAGGGGACCAGTCCCTATGAATCTAACGCCGGTCAACAAATCTCCATTTCTCCCTAGCCAGACCCCGCCCGCGAGTACTGGCGTAAACCGGATATATGCTAATGTTCGAGTTTCTTCAGTTTTTCTTCGACCGTCTCCGGAGACGTCCCTTCCCACAGGAACATCCGCTCCATCTTGCGCTTCGTCCTTGCCTTCTGCAGGGTGTTGTACACGTTCTTGTGCTGGCTCCCCGTTGCCAGGGACCTCACAGCGTCCGAAGCTAACTGGACCTCTCCTGCCTCGCCGATTATGGCGACAGTCCTCCCGTAGACTGAAAGCTGACAAGATGTCAGCTCTTCGATGACCCGCCTGGACTTGCCCTTCAGCCCGATCACCCGTCCTCTTATCCTCTCAAGGGAGTTGGAGCTTCGCCCAGAGTAAGTCCTGAGGTCGATCACTTCCAGGGCGGTCCCGTCATCCAGCAGGCGGGACGCCCTCTGGGGGGAGAACCCCCTCCCGATGGCTTCGATTACCCTGGTGGCGGAGAACGGGTCAGTCTTTAGCGCCTTCTCTGCCCTCACGGTGACGACCCCCTCCTTGCTGTCGACGACGAGCTTGACCCCCATCTCCTCTTCGAGGTATCTCTTGGTCGCTCCTTCTCGTCCGATGACAGCCCCCACTCTTTCTACCGGGATGCGCACTACCTGCTCAAAACTCAATTTGTGATGCGCTCCACGACCTCGCCGGGCTCTTCGACAGCGATCCCGCGCTTCCTAAAGAACCTGACCATATTGGTGACGTCTCTCCTGAGATATTCCTCCGCTTGAGGGTGAGACGAAAGAACCGCTGAGCCCATGTCGAAGAGCACGTCTCTTCCCCCGTACTTGAACGCGTTGAACTCGGAGAAGTCCGCATGGACTAGCTTCGCCTTCTTCCAGAGGTCCCGAATGGTCTCGAACGCCCAGTCTCGGTCCCCTTCGTCTACCTCTGACTCGGCGAAGGTAGGCGCGGGAGTGGGAGGGACCCCCACATACTCCATGACGAGCACGTTCTTGTGGAAGGCGATGGGCTTCGGCACCGCCACACCGATGGAGTCTGCCAGTTGCAAGTTCTTGAACTCCTTCCTTGTCCAGAGGTAGATTGTCTGCCTGGACCCCGAAGGCAGCTTTCCGAACCGCCTGTCTCCTGCTATGTAACCCATCCTCTTCCTGAAGTCCGATGCGGAAGTCAGGTAGATTTTGACCGCGACTGGCCCCTTGTCCCTGTCTTCTCCGAGGTAGACCCTGGCCTCCTTCCCCGCGCTGACGACCCCGTGAAGTTCCCCTAGGTCCTTCCTGGCGATGAGTTCTTCCACCGCCAGCATCGTCGACCTGTCGAAGACTTCCTCGATTACCTTCCTGTCGTCCGAGTCCCTTCTCAGATACCTGTTTTCACGCTCAGAGCGGAGGATCCGCTCCCTGACCTTGCTTGACTCCTCGTCCGACCCTGGCACACCCCCACCTAGAACCATGGAAAATTTATACATATGAGATAGCCCGCAAAAATTTCCTAGTGGGCGATGAAGGAAGAATGCCGGAAACTGAGGCGGGCGAGTCAAGGGAGGACGAGGAGGCTGAAGACGGGAGTGGTAAAATCCAGCGGGAGCTGTCCGAACTTAAGAGGCGGAATGAAGAACTCCTGACACGCCTGAAATACGCACAGGCAGACTTGGAGAACTATCGCAAGAGGATGGACAGGGAGCTGAAGGACGCAGGAGAGTCCCTTGCCAGGGTACTTGTGACGAGGCTCCTCGTTGTCCAGGACGAGCTGGACCTCGCAGTGAAGCACGCTCAAGAAGGGACCGGCGGGAAGGAGCTGATGGAAGGGATATCGATGGTGCAGAGGAACCTCCTCTCCGCGCTGCAGGATGCAGGGGTGGAGAAGATAGAAGCCGTAGGGAGGCCTTTCGACCCCTCGATCCACGAAGCAGTAGCAAAAGCCCAGGGAGGAACCCACGGCCAGGACGTGGTGGTCGATGAGATGCGGCCAGGCTTCAAGTTTCGCGGTCAGGTTCTGAGGCCCAGCATGGTAAAAGTTGAATTGGCGGCCAAAGGGGAGGAGAAAGTGAATGAGTAGCGCTAGGGAGAAGATAATCGGGATAGACCTGGGGACGACGAACTCCGCTGCTTCCGTCGTGGAGGCGGGGAGGCCTGTAGTGGTCCCGAGCGCAGAAGGTGCGACGCCAGCCGGAAAGATGTTCCCGTCGGTGGTCGCATTCACCAAGGACGGGCAGCTGCTTGTGGGGGAGCCGGCGCGAAGGCAGGTCGTTACGAACCCGGACGGAACCGTGTTCGAGATCAAGAGGAAGATGGGGAGCGACCACAGGGTAAACCTGTCAGGAAAAGACTACTCGCCAGAGCAGCTGAGCTCATACATCCTTCAGAAGATCAAGCACGACGCCGAGGTGTTCCTGGGGTATCCGGTCAAGAAGGCGGTGATCACGGTTCCGGCGCACTTCAACGACAATCAGCGCCAGTCTACCAAGGACGCAGGAGAGATCGCAGGACTGGAGGTCGTCAGAATCATCAATGAACCGACTGCGGCCTCACTGGCCTACGGTCTGGACAAGTCTGAGAAGGAGATGAAGATCCTGGTGTTCAGCTTCGGAGGGGGGACCCACGACGCCACCATCATGGAGTTCGGGAAGGGGGTGTTCCAGGTCCTCGCCACGTCGGGTGACACCCAGACAGGCGGTACAGACATAGACAAGGGGATCATCCAGGTGCTGCTCGATGACTTCCGCGCCAAGAACGGCATCGACCTCTCTACCGACAGGACAGCGATGGCGAGGCTCAAAGAAGCGGCAGAGCAGGCAAAGATCCAGCTGTCGAACCTCACCTCCACTGACATCGACCTGCCTTTCATCGCAAGCGACGCTTCCGGACCAAAGAACCTGCACTACACCCTGACCCGGACCAAGCTAGAGGAAGTCGCGCGGCCCGTAGTCGCGAAGACCGAGCAGACCATCCGGAAGGTCATGAGCGACGCCAAGCTGACCCCCGACCAGGTGGACAAGGTGATACTGATCGGAGGGATGACCAGGATGCCTTTGGTAAGGAGGTTCGTGGAAGACGTCGCCGGCAAGCCTGCCGAGAGGGGAGTCGACCCGATGGAGGCTGTCGCGATCGGCGCTGCCATCCAGGGAGCGGTCCTGGCCGGCGAGATCAAGGACATACTGCTCCTCGATGTAACCCCGCTCTCCCTGGGAGTAGAGACGCTCGGAGGCATAACAGAGCACCTCATCGAGAAGAACGCGACGATCCCGACCAAGCGCAGTAAGACGTTCACAACGGCCGCCGACTTCCAGACGGCCGTCACTATCCACGTCGTCCAGGGCGAAAGGAGCATGGCTGCGGACAACGTGTCACTTGGGATGTTCAACCTGGCTGGGATACCCCCGGCGCAGAGAGGAGTCCCTCAGATCGAAGTGACGTTTGACATCGATGCGAACGGCATCCTCACGGTCGGAGCGAAGGACATGGGGACCGGCAAAGAGAACAAGATAACGATCACCGCTTCCACCAAGCTCTCCAAGGAGGAGAAAGAGAAGCTCATCAAGGAAGCCGAGTCTTTCTCAGAGCAGGACAAGAAGAAGAGGGAAGAGGCGGAGGTGAGGAACGAAGCCGACTCCGTGCTGTACACCGCCGAAAGGACGAAACGCGACCTTGAAGGGAAGGCGGACAAGACCGCCCTTGACAGGATGGATGCGGCGGCGGCTGAGCTGAGGAAGGCGATTGGAGGCAACGACGCCTCGCAGATCAGGGAGAAGACCGAGGCGCTGAAGAAGGTCCTACAGGAGGTCGGAGCGTCGGTATACCAGCAGCAGGCCCAGAAACAACAGGGAGACGCCCCTCAGCAGGGTGCGCAGAACGTCAGCGACGCAGACTACAAGGTAGCCGATGAAAGCAAGTAGGTGACCTAATCGGTTGGCCGCCAAAGACTACTACGAGGTTCTCGGAGTTAAGAAGGGGGCTGGGAAAGACGAGATCAAGGACGCCTACAGGAAGCTCGCCCTCCAGTTCCACCCTGACAGGAACAGAGCCCCAGAAGCGGAGGAGCGATTCAAGGAGATATCCGAGGCATACGCGGTCCTTTCTGACGACGAAAAGAGGAGGCAGTACGACTCCTTCGGCAGAGAAGGGGTATACCAGCGATACAGCCAAGAGGATATCTTCAGGGGGGCGAATTTCGGCGAGTTCTTCAGAGGCGCAGGGTTCGGCTTCGACGACATCTTCTCTCAGTTCTTCGGAGGGGGCCGCGGGCCCGGCAGAGGTCAGGACCTGACATACCACCTGCAGCTCAACCTCGAGGACCTTGTCGCCGACTCAACGAGGGAGATCGAGATTCCCAGGACCGAGCTGTGCTCCGCCTGCGAGGGGAGCGGCGCGAAGCCGGGGACCTCGCCGAGGACATGCGCGACGTGCGGAGGCACGGGACAGGTACAGAAGGTGCAGTCTGCAGGCTTCGCGCGCCTGGTGAGGGTCACAGCCTGCGACAGGTGCAGAGGGAAGGGATTCACCGTCGACGCCCCTTGCGGAGAGTGCCGAGGCAAAGGGACCGTCCAGCGGAAGCGCAAGATCAGCCTGGTCATCCCCGGAGGGCTGGATGATGGACACACACTCCGGCTCAGGGGCGAAGGCGACGCGGGAGAAAACGGTACGCCACCCGGGGACCTCTACATAGTCGTGAACGTCAGGCCGCACAGGACCTTCATGCGAGAGAACAGCGACGTTTACTTCACAACCAAGATTGACGCGATACAGGCCATGCTGGGGACAGAAGTGAAGGTCCCTACGCTGTACGGAGACGCGGTCATCCAGGTGCCCGCAGGGACCCAGCCGGGCGAGCGTTTCACAATCAAGGAAAGAGGCCTTCCCAGGGTGGGAGGGAGAGGCAAGGGGAACGAATACGTGCTCGTGAATGTGGAAGTGCCCAAGCACTTGTCAAGCTCTCAGAAAGAGCTTCTGCGCAGGTTCGGGTCCTAACCCGCGAACTTGTAGATCATGAGGAACGGCACCTTTTCGATCTCGCGGATCGCCTCAGGCGCCCCGACCTTGTTCTCCACGGCAAGAGACACAGAGCGGCTCCCTGCGAGGTTGACTATCGAACAGGTCCTGATGAGCCTCAGCGCTTCCCCCTTTTGCACCACTTCTCCGGAATAGAATTCCTTCGAAAGGTGCATCTTCAGCGACCCCTCGGTCACGGTCGTCCCCACGAGCTCCTCGTCGCACATGTTCACGAGGATCGTCCCCTTGTAGGCTGTGGTCCTGACTGAAAACCCCTTGCTCTCCGCCGTCATGCCACCTTGGCCACTGACCTTGCTCCGCACGCTTCACAGACCATGAACCACATGCGCTTCTCCTTGTCGAGGTGGGTGTCCGGGCTCCCGCAGACGGGACAGATTACCCCCTCCTTCACGTAACGCTGTAGAAGCTGCGAGAAGGAATCCTTGTCCTTCCTGCCGATGAAGATCGCCCTTTCGCCGTCGAGAGAAGCCGCGGTGGCCAGCTCCTTGGCCAGGTACATCAGCACCCTCCCCGACTCGCGTCTCAACAGTTTGGGGAACTCGGAATAGTTGCGGAAGATGGTCTTGTTGCCGACCCAGATCACGTCCGGCTCAGGGAGCTCCAGCCTGAGCGCCCCCGACTTCTTCGCGTCCTTGTCGAGGCCGGCCCTCGCCCTTGAAAGAAGCTCGTCGTATGTATGGGGCATCGTGCGAATCGACGAATCTCGGTATTTCAAGTATTCGAAGAAGGAGAGTGGGAAACGGTCCCGGCTCCGCCCGGCAGCGCGCTACGCCTGACGAGAGAAAGGGCCCCTGCGAGCGCAGCGATGCTGATCGCAAAGATGGTCAGTTCGAAGACCCCCAATCCGATGGCCCCAGCGAAGGGGACCAGGAAGTCGATGACGAAACCCAAGGGGAGAGCGATGAAGAACAGGCGCTTTCTGTTGAGCACCGCTGCGAAAAGACAGAGGAAGCCCCATGTGAAGTGAGAGACGAGGGAAGACACCCTTTCCAGGATGGAATATCCCACCAATGGCAAGGCAGCCGCGGGCGATAGGAAGAGCCCCGGCGACTGCTTAGCAAGCACGGGATACAGGACCTGCGCCGCCAATGAGTTCGGAGAAGAGAGGACGACATAGTACAGCGAGTATTCGAGCAGCATTGGGACCGCGAGAAGCGCCGCGTTCTCCCAAAAGGCCAGTCCGAGCCCGAACCCTTCTGCATCTTCTGCCTTGAGCCTGGAGCGGGAAACGGCGAGCCTGGCGACGACGTAAGCGCCCCCGACCTCGAATGCGGCGGTCTGAGCCCCATAGTATACCCCTAATGCAACCAGGCTCCCCCCGGTGGATGCTTCGAATGCGTTGATGGTCGGAAGCTGTACCGCATATTTCAAAGCGATCGCCCCTGCGTAGGCGACGAGCGAATAGAGCATCGCTCCTCTGGAAAAGACCCGCGATCGGCGCCAGTAGACAACAAGGCCGACCATGAGCACGAGCACCGTGACAGGCAGGGAGAAATAGACCGGGTCGATGTTCTGCACACCGACGCCTGGGCGGCGACGATAAATGAAGAGTGCCCGAATGTCGGCGGTGCCCCTCCATGGAAAGATTAAATCAGAAACACGAGGAGGCCGACTGTGAAGCCGAGGGCAGAGTTCGGCGTCTTTGGGGGTTCGGGGTTTTACAAGTTCGCGAAGGGCGCTCGCGGCGTCCCCGTGAATACCCCTTACGGCAAGCCCAGCGCCAGCGTCACCATCTCGGAGATCGAGGGGAGGAGCGTTGCCTTCCTTCCTAGGCACGGCCTACACCACGAGTTTCCCCCGCACATGGTGCCGTACAGGGCGAACCTGTATTCGTTCAAGAAGCTCGGGGTACAGCGCATCATAGCCCCCAACGCGGTGGGGAGCCTCAGGGCCGAAGTAGGACCGGGGGACATGGTCTTCTGCGACCAGTTCGTCAACTTCACCACCGGGAGGAAGGACACTTTCTACGACGGGCCATTGACGACTCATGTGAGCACCGCATCTCCCTACTGCCCCCAGATGAGAGAGGTCGCGATCGAGGCTGCCGAGGTCCTCGGACTGAAGTTCCATCGGACTGGCACCGTGGTGGTGATACAGGGCCCGAGGTTTTCGACGAGGTCGGAGAGCAGGTTCTTCTCAAAACAGGGGTGGGAGGTCATCAACATGACCCAGTATCCAGAGGTGGTCCTTGCGAGGGAGCAGGAGATGTGCTTCCTGAACATATCACTTGTCACAGACTACGACGCGGGGCTCGAAGGCGACCCGAGGGTGAAACCAGTCTCCCATGAAGAGGTGATCAAGGTCTTCAACAGCAACCTGGAGAGATTAAGAAAGCTCATCGTGGAGATAGTCAAGAGGCTCCCCGAAGAGCGCACCTGTGAATGCGGCTCGGCACTGGAGCACGCGAGGCTGACAGCCTGATGCCTAAGCTCGAGACCGACGTCAAGAAGGCGATCAGGAACATCCCCGACTACCCGAAGAAGGGGATCCCGTTCAAGGACCTCACCACGCTGTGGAGGAACGGGAAGCTCAACAGAAAGGTCGCCGATGACATGGAGAAGAGGTGGAAGAGCGTCAGGATCGACAAGATAGTGGGCGTCGAGGCTCGTGGGTTCATCGTCGGCGCGCCGCTCGCCGACAGGCTGGGGATAGGCTTCGTTCCTGCGAGGAAGGTGGGGAAGCTCCCGGCGACCAAGATCAGCGTGAATTACGAGCTCGAGTACGGCAGGCAGGGGCTCGAGATGCACGCAGACTCGATATCGAAGGGAGACAGGGTGCTCGTGGTGGACGACCTCCTTGCCACAGGAGGGACGTCGAGAGCCGCGGCCACACTCGTCGAGAAACTGGGAGGCAAGGTCGTGGGTTTCGCGTTCGTCACTGAGCTGAAGTCCCTGAAGGGAAGGAGTAAACTCGCTGGATACGAAGTCTACTCCATCGCGAAGTATGACTAGGCGAATTGCGCCGATAGGGATAGTCACAGGGACTGGAGTTAGCGAGCACTTCGACCTAAGCAAACCAAGGACCGTGTCGACGAGATACGGAAAGGCGGTGGTCTACACTCGCAGAGAAGGAGACTACGTCGTCATCCCACGGCACGGTGCGGCCCACAGATACCCTCCCCAGGGCATCAACTACAGGGCGAACATAGCAGCCTTTGAGCAGCTAGGGGTGAAGGAGGTGATAGCCACAAGCGCAGTAGGTTCGATGAACCCGGGCTTCGGAGTAGGGGAGATCGGTCTGATCGAGCAGTTCCTGGACTTCACAAAGCACAGGCAGACGACATTCTTCGACGAGAAGGTGATCCATACTGACATGACCTATCCGTACAGCAGGCACATCAATCTCGAGCTCGCGGTGGCGGCCAAGAAGCAGGGTTTCGAGCTTCACCAGCACCTTGTCTATGTGTGCGCCGAAGGGCCGAGGTTCGAGACTGCCGCAGAGATCAAGATGTACAAGATACTCGGCGGAGACGTAGTGGGAATGACGGGGGTCCCTGAGGTCGTATTGGCCAACGAGAAAGGGATCGGATATGCGTCGGTGGTCATTTCCACCAACTGGGCGGCGGGGATGCAGCCCAAGGTGAGCCACGATGAGGTGCTCAAGGTCATGAAGAAGTCGGGGAAGCTGGTGAAACGCTTGATAGAGTCCTCTGTAACGGGTCTGAGGGGAGAAGGAAAATGAGCAAGGTCGCAGATCAGAAGCTCAGTAGGTCCGGAGAGAAGAACTTCCTGTGGGCCAAGGCCCACATGGGCGCGCTCACGAACCTGGCTGAGAAATACGCGAAGTCGAAACCGCTTGAAGGAATCAAGATAGGCGTCTGTCTGCACATAACGAAGGAGACATCGGTCCTCATAGACGCGCTCCTCGGCGCAGGAGCCGACCTGAAGGTGGCAGGCGCGAACCCTCTTTCCACGCAGGACGACATCGCCGCTTACCTATCGACGAGGACGGAGGTTTGGGCGTGGAGAGGACAGTCTGCGAAGGAATACAACTGGTGCATCGAACAAGTGATTGGATCCCATCCGGAACAGATCATTGACGATGGCGCGGACCTCCATGTGGCAGCGCACCTCTCCAAGGCCAGGGGCATAGTGGGAGGCTCCGAGGAGACCACGACCGGTGTGGGGAGGCTCAAGGCGATGGAAGCAGAGGGGAGACTGGCTTACCCGGTCATCGCTGTAAACGATGCCAAGACCAAATTCATGTTCGACAACCGGTACGGGACGGGACAGAGCACCCTCGACGGAATCATGAGGGCGACAGCGCTGCTCCTGGCTGGAGTGAGGGCGGTGGTAGTCGGATACGGTTGGGTCGGGAAGGGGGTCGCGATGAGGGCAAGGGGGATGGGTGCAAGAGTGACAGTTGTAGAAATCGATCCCATCAGGGCTCTGGAGGCGCATCTAGACGGCTTCGACGTCTCCGACATTGACACGGCCGCCAAAGATGGCGAGCTCTTTGTCACCACTACGGGCCAGAAGAACGTGGTGCCCTATTCGGCCGTAGAGAAGATGAAGGAGGGGGCCATTCTCTCCAATGCGGGTCACTTCGACGTCGAAATCGACGTGAAGACGATGCTGTCCAAAGCGAAGGGTGTGAAGGAGGTCAGACCTAACGTCGACGAGGTCATTCTACCTTCAGGGAAGAAAGTGTACCTCGTCGGGAAGGGGAGGATCGCAAACCTGGTGGCAGCAGAGGGCCATCCTCCTGAAGTGATGCAGATGTCATTCGCCAACCAGATGATGGCGGCAATCCGCATCCACGCCGACCATGCCAAGATGGAAAAGCGCGTCTACGGAGTGCCGGCAGAGCTCGAAGATGAAGTCGCGAGGGCCGCCCTGAAGTCCATGGGGATCGCCATCGGGACGCAGACGAAAGAGCAGAAAGAATACGCGAAAAGCTGGGAAATCTGAGCCAAGGTTTATAGTAAAAGGAAGGGGTCGACCCCAACCGTGGCAAGCGCGAAAAGGAAGCGGGTCCTGGTCCTCTGCGCCCTCCCTTACACGAACGCCGTCCCCCATGTGGGGAACATAGTAGGCTCGCATCTGCCTGCCGACGTCTTCGCCAGATACTGCAGGCTCAAAGGCTACGAGACGCTGTTCGTGGGGGCGGCGGACGAGAACGGCACCCCGACCGAAGTAGCGGCCCTGGAGCTGGGAATATCACCCAAGGAGTTGACGGACACGCTGTACAGGGTCCACCGGGACATCTACGCCTGGTTCGGGATATCCTACGACAACTTCACCCGGACCTCGACCCCCATCCATCACAAAACTACCCAGGAATTCTTCCTTGAGATCTATCGGAAGGGCTTCGTCAGTGAGGGGATCCTGCGTCTGCCATTCTGCGAGAAGGACGGGATATTCCTTCCGGACAGATACGTGCAGGGGACCTGCCCGGTCTGTGGGTACGAGCTCGCGAGGGGGGACCAGTGCGAGAAGTGCTCCACCCTGCTCGACCCTGAACAGTTGGTCAGCCCCAGGTGCAAGATAGACGGGAGCGTGCCGGTCTGGAGAGACAGCGAACAGTTGTTCCTCGAGCTCGGGAAAGTGCAAGGGACGCTTGAAAGGTGGATACGTGAGAAGAAGGACTGGAAGGGCCAGGTCACCTCCCTCGCCCTTGGCTGGCTGAAAGAGGGGCTGAAGAAGAGGTCGATCACCAGGGATCTGAGATGGGGGGTGCCCGTCCCCCTGAAGGAATTCGGGGGGAAGGTGTTCTATGTCTGGTTTGACGCGCCCATCGGCTATCTGTCTGCGACGAAGGAATGGGCGGAAGCGACGGGGAGTCCGGACTATTGGAAGAAGTTCTGGGTGGAGGACACTGAAATCTACAACTTCCTCGGGAAGGACAACATCCCATTTCATACCATTTTCTGGCCCGGCATGCTCTTCGCTCATGGCGGTCTCAACCTCCCCCACGACGTGGTCGGCCTGCAGTTCTGCAACTATGAGGGGGACAAGATCTCCAAAAGTCACAACTGGGGGGTATTCTGTGAGAGCGTCCCCGATGTCGGACTGGACCCGGACATATGGCGATACTACCTCATCAACATAATCCCCGAAACCAAGGACACTGACTTCAAGTGGGAGGACTTCAAGAGCAAAGTGAACAACGAGCTGGTGGCGAACGTCGGGAACTTCGTCCACAGGACCACCACCTTCGCATGGAACAACTTCGACGGTGCGGTGACGCTGAGCAAGAGGTCGAAGGATGACGAAGAGTTGCTCGCCAAGGTGAGCGCTCTTGCCGCGGATGTAGAGAAGCTGCTCGGCGAAGTGAGGCTCAGGGATGCCCTCTCCAAGGTACTCTCGGTCGCCGATCTTGGGAACGAGTTCTTCCAGCGGACGCAACCCTGGAAACTAGTCAAAGAGGACCGCGACAGGTGCGAACAGGTGATTCACACCTGCCTGACCGTCTGCGAGACGGTCGCCGTGCTCCTGCAGCCTTTCCTGCCTGGGTCGTCGGAGAGAATCCTCTCTTCTCTGGGGTCCTCCAGTGGTAGCTTCGATGTGGTTGGCAATGAAAGGAAGAGCATCCGTCTGAGCACGAAGCCTGAGATACCCTTCAGGAAGCTCGAAGACTCCGACGTGGCTAGGGCAAAGGCTCTGGCCACCAAGAGCCGACCGGTCAAAGACTACTTCTCGTAGCGAAAGACTAGTCGCAGGACTGGAGCAGTTCTAATCCGCCTGGGAGCGCGGTATCCATTTCATCGTCGAGGACCCTGTTTCCGAGCACCTTTGCGAGAGGGTCGTAGTCGTCGTACTTCGTCGACCTGAACCCTGACGCGAGAAGGCTGACCTGTAGCTGGGCGGACCCGGAGTAGTCAACCGCATATTCGACGTCCAGTCCTTCGCTGTCCATTATCGAACCCAGGCGCCCGACCGCTAGTCCCACTTCTTGGGCCGAGAGGCTCTCATCGGCGTTCAGGCTCACCACGGCGTGGCCTGCCTCCCTGGCTTCTGCCAGCTTGCCGAGAGAGACCACCGCGCCAGCGATTGCGTCTTCGGCCTTGTCGTCCGCGCCGCTGCTTGACACCCCGAGGAGAGAATACCCCTCCTGAATCACCGTCCCGAGGAGCTTGTTCATCCCCAGCGATTTTGACCCCTCCGCCGGCTTTGACAGCATGGACGCCAGCGCCTTCACCACCGCCTTGTTGGCGGTGTCATAGAGGTTCGCGAGGGTGGAGTCCTCTGGCGATGACCTCAGCAGGGTGTCGTTGTCGACCACCACGACGCCTTTGGCCGCTGCTCTCAGCCTGCGCAGGGAGACACCGGCGTAGAACTTCATCTTCTTCTCGAACTCGAAGGGCATGACGGCGACTCCAACGGCTGTCGCGCCGCACTGCTCTGCCATGGACGCCACCACTGGTGCTAGTCCGCTTCCGGTCGCGCCACCGAGGCCGGCGACCACGAACACCACTTCCGAACCGCTTACGGCAGCCTGTATCCCTTTCGCAGAGTTGAGGGCGAGGCCCCGGACCAGCGCCGGTGAGAGTTTCTGGTCGATCGGCGATTCAACGAGAATCGTGTCCTTCGGGTCTACGGTAGAGAAATCGCCTTCGTCGCAGGAGACGTAGGCGTACCTGTCTATCAGCAGAGACCGTCGGCTCAGCAGAGAGACGATCTTGATCCCTGCACTTCCGATTCCGATGGCGGTTACGTTACGATTGTTTACAGTCAATTCTGGAGCGCAGACCTAGCTGTCATTATGCATAAACAAACCCATCACTGAATATTGTTGACGACGAAGTAGTTTTTGTTTACCCTTGCCCGCGTGATGGGTGGAAGCTATCTCCGCAGTATGGGTTGCAGGTCTTCCTGGTTGACCAACCTGTTCACCAGTTCGTCCATCATGTGCCCTGAACACTCGACCCTCACGGTCATCACACCGTCAACCGCGAGCGCAGCGTTCCTGATGCTCCGCCCCGTGTCCACAGCTATGGGGCTGTATGCGGAAAGAGGCTGGAACTTTACCTGTATTGATCCGGTGTTCGTCTCGGAGACCTCGGTCACGATGTTCAACTCTCCGAATTTGCGCTTGGTTTCTTCGTCGACGATGTCGTTGAGTCTTTCCGCAACCCGCTTGGAGAGCTCGCTGGGCAAGGGCTACCGCTCGGGGTTTCAGAGCCTATATGACCTTTGGCTCACCAATGAGTCTTCAGGGTCAAGGGGTGCGAAGCCTTCACTTCGTCCACCTTTCCTACGCTTGCGTTCCTGGGCGCTTCGCCTAGCGTCCTGTCTTTCATCCTAGCGTAGATCTCGTTCAGGGCGGAGGCGTATTCATCGAGCATCTCCACCGGCTCCGACTCGGTCGGTTCGATCATCAGCGCCTCGTGTACGATGAGAGGGAAATAGACGGTAGGCGCGTGCATGCCGTAATCGAGGACGGCTTTGGCGACCGACATGGCGGCGCCTGGGAGCTCGCTCTTCACAGAGACCACCGCCTCGTGCTTTCTTCTGAGCTCTTTCCCATGGGATGCCGGGAAGGCCTCCGGGTCGAGGCTCTTCCATAGGTAGTTCGCAGCCAGGACCGCCAGTGAAGACACGTCAGCCAGGCCGGACGCGCCCAGCAGGCGGATGTACACGTAGGCCCTGAGGAGGACGCCGGAGTTCCCGACGAAGCCTTTGAGCGGCCCTATGGAGTGCTCCAGGCTGTTGTCGAGATAGTATCCGTCTTTTCCTTTCGACACCACGGGGACGGGGAGATATTCGGCGAGCCTCTTGCTAGCCCCTACCGGTCCTGCTCCGGGTCCGCCCCCTCCGTGGGGCGTGGCGAATGTCTTGTGCAGGTTGAGGTGAACGACGTCGAACCCCATGTCTCCCGGCCGTGCCCTTCCGAGGAGGGCGTTCATGTTGGCGCCGTCGTAGTACATCAACCCCCCGGCCTGGTGCACAGCTTCGCATATCTCCGACACCTCTCCCTCGAAGAGCCCGAGGGTGTTGGGGACTGTGAACATCATCCCGGCGGTCCTATCGGAGCAGAGCTCTCCCACCGTCCGGGCCTTCACCTGGCCGTCCTCGTCTGAAGGCACCTTGACTACCTTGAACCCAGCCATGGCGGCGCTAGCGGGATTCGTTCCGTGCGCCGAGTCGGGGACGAGGATCTCGTCTCTGGCGGATCGATGATCCCTCAGGTACTTCCTTATCATGAGGACACCGGCGAGCTCTCCCTGGGCGCCGGCGGCTGTGGACAGCGAGAAGCGGTTCATCCCGGTTATCTCGCTCAGACTGCGCTCCAGGTCATAGAACACCGAGAGAAGTCCCTGGACCGTCTCTGTGGGCTGGAGAGGATGGGCGTTCTTCATCCCGTCAGAGGATGCCACCACCTCAGATACCTTTGGATTGTATTTCATCGTGCAGCTGCCGAGCGGATACATGCCCAGCTCGACGGAGAAGTTCATCTGGGAAAGCCGGTTGAAGTGCCTCAGCACCTGGAGCTCGGACAGCTCGGGGAGGTTGACCGACTCCCTCCTGACGGAAGACGGCACGAGCGAAAGCGGGTCCCTTATTCGTGCTCTGACCCTCTTGTCGACGGGGAACGTGCTCCCCACTCTTCCAGGCTTGCTGAGCTCCTTGAGGAGCGGCTCGTCCCAGACCGCCTGCCTGAACCTCTTCAAGCTACAGCGCCCCCTCCAGAGCCGAGGCCAGCCTTTCGATGTCCTCAGGGGTGTGGACCTCGGTCACGCAGTATGACCCTGCTTCCGCCCCGAGACCGAACTCTCGGGGGACTGGATACCCCGCAAGGACGCCCTTCTTCGCCATTTGTCTGTAGACGGTCTCCGCCTTTTTCTTCCTGTATGATACCACGAACTCCTTGAAGTAGGCGCCCTTGAAGTGAGGAGAAACCACGCCCGTGACCTGTCCGAGCCGCCTAGCTGCGTAGTGCGAGTTTGAGATCACGGCTTCGCCTAGCGAGCGGAACCCTTCCTTCCCCAGGAGCGAGAGATAGCTCGCCGCCGCCAGGGCCATGAGGGACTGGTTTGTGCAGACGTTGGACATCGCAGCCTCTCTCCTGATGTGCTGCTCTCTAGCCTGTAGCACCATTGCAAACGCTCTCCTGCTGGGGTCTGAAGCGGCGGTGGTCATCCCGATCAACCTGCCAGGCATGCTCCTTGCGAGCTTCAGGTCTCGCACAGCGAAGATGCCAAGATGTGGACCGCCGAAGTTCATCGCGATCCCCAGGGGTTGGCCTTCCCCCACGACGATGTCAGAGCCATACCCTCCAGGCTCCTTCAGGAGCGAAAGCGAGATCGGGTCGACCCCTACGACTGCGAGTGCCCCGGATTCGTGCGCGGCCCCGACCACGTCTTCTATGGCGTCCTCTATCCCGCCGAAGAAGTTCGGGTTCTCGATGTAGAGGCAGGCGACGTCCGGCGAGAGCTTCCGCCTAAGGTCTCCCATGTCGAGGGTCCCTCTGGCCTTGTCGTAGGCCACGGTCTCTAGGGACATTCCCATCGGTTCGGTATAGGTCCCGATCACAGACCTCCGTTGGGTCCCGGAGTTCCCTGCGAGGAGCGCCTTCCTTCGCCCTGTGACCCTTCCAGCCATCCTCACCGCTTCGCCGGCGGCGGACGCCCAGTCGTAGAGCGAGCTGTTGCAGACCTCCATCCCCAGCAGGTCGCACATGAGGCTCTGGTACTCGAAGAGAGACTGCAGCATCCCCTGGCTGACCTCGGCCTGGTAGGGGGTGTATGCCGTGTAGAACTCCTGCCTGGAGGTTATCGACTCCACCGCCGCGGGGACGTAGTGGGGCCAGACCCCGCCGCCGAGGAAGCAGAGTGAATTGGGAGGGGTCATGTTCTGGGCGAGCTTCGACTGGACCTCGCGCCTCACTTCATGCTCGGCTGCCCCTTCGGGGATCTTCAGCTTCCGCCCAAGGCGCACCTTCTGAGGGATGTCGGAGAAGAGCTCGTCGACCGACCCGGCGCCTACCTTCTCAAGCATCTTGGCTACCAGGGCTTCGTCGAGGTTGGGCAGCAGGGGGTGACGCCTAGGAGCGTCTCGCATTTCTCATTGGCCGAAAAACGCTTAAAATAAGAACGTAGCGGCGATGGCGTAACTCGCTTGAAACGCCTAGTAGCAGCGTCGCTCCTGCTCTTTCTCGTCCTGTCCGTGCTCCCGGTCATGGGGACCGCGGTCGCCCAGGGCACCTCCCAGGTGAGCGTCAAAAGCGTCTATACCCTGAACCGATATGGGTTTGCGACTGTCAACGAGACAATCTTGGTCGTGAACAACGGGACGTCCGCCATCCAAGTCCCGAGCATGACCATAGGGTTCGGGAACCTGTCATCTGACATCGTCGCTTCGACCATCAGCTCGGGCTTTTCCACCGGATCATCCCCTACTGGAGGTCCGTTCACGGTCACAGGAAGCCAGTCGATACAGGCGGGGGGCAACGCCACTTTCATGCTCAGCGTGCTGGCGAACAACGTCGTCTCGACGTCCAAGAACGGAAGCCTCGAAGTCCTTACCCTCTCCTCTCCTTCGATCAACCTTGAGGTCGGGAGATTAGCGAACATCGTCCAGATGCCCGTCTCTACCGAGTTCACCTCGGCTCCTCTGGGGCTCACCCCCACGCTCCTCGGGAGCAACAACACCTACTCTTCGAGCGTCACCAACGCCACCCCCGGCGCCGTGACCTCTGTCAGAGCTGTCGCCTCTTCCACGACCGAAGACTTCAATCCACTCCATGTCTTCTCGGAGAAGCGGACGATAACCGCCTCGTCAAGCGGGACCCCGCTCGTGACGGACGAAATACAGTTCGAGAACCTCGGGACAATCCCGCTTTCGCAGATCTACGTCGCGTCGCTTACCCTGCCGTCCGCCCAGGTGACGATCGTGACTGCTACCGCGGACGAGCCTGTGCTGCTCCCGCCCTTCACCCTCGCCCTATCCAGCGGAGCGATCGACTTGGCCACTTTCGTCGTAGGCTATCCTAGCGACGGGGTCCCGGCGAGCACCAACTTCACTCTGACCTACCAGTATCCTCTCGGCTCGAATTACTATTCGGTATCCGGCGGTCAGGTGACGCTGAAGATCCCCGACGCCCCTCCAGTGAACGCGTTCGCCGATTCATACAGCATCACGATCTCTATGCCTCCGAGCGCCAGGGTGTCCGAGGGTTCTCCGACGAACCTGACGTCCGTCACGCCGTGGCAGACCGGGAGCACCACCTTCTCCTACGGCCTGTCCGCTGGATGGTTCCTTGAGGGAGGGATACCGGTAGCTTCGGTGCTTTTCATGCTGTTGCTCATCGGGCTCTTCGCTTCACGAACGACCTCAGCGGAGGCGGCAAGCGACGAAGAGGAAGAAGCAGAGGCGTCGTCCGAGCAGGCCGAAGCTATGGTCAATGCCTTCGACGAGAAGACCAGCCTCATCAACGGCATCTGGCAGGAGATCGCGTCGAAGGACTCCAGCGAGCTGGACAAGGCGTACTTCGACGAGCTCAGGGGGAAGGTAGACACATTCAGGAGCAAGGCGCTTGCGCGGCTCAACGAGGTAAAGCAGAAGGCCACGAGCCAGAGGTTCTCCGAAGTCGTCAACCAGATGCAGGCGACCGAGAGGGAGGTCGACAGGGCGACCAAGGACAAGCTGAACCTCTACCAGCAGTACTACCTGAAGCAGATGAGGAAGGAAGTCTTTGACAGGTTGCTCCCGCAGTACACCAAGAGGCTTGAAAGAGCCCTGAACCAGCTCTCGGACGAGCTGCACACGGTACAGAGAGAAGCGAAGCTGCTCTAGCGCCGGCGCATGCCGGGGGCAGATTTATGAAGCGGAAACAGCGCATTAGACCTGCATATGGAAGCAAAAGCTGAGAAGTTAGTGATCATTGGTTCCGGGCCTGCAGGGCTCACTGCGGCCATCTACGGATGCAGGGCCGACCTCGACCCACTCGTGTTCATGGGGACGAAGTATGGGGGCCAGCTCATGCTCACAAGCGAAGTAGAGAACTTTCCGGGGTTCCCTGACCCCGTCCTTGGGCCCGACCTGATCTCTCGGATGAAGTCCCAGGCGGAGAGGCTCGGAGCGCGGCTTGTCCAGGAAGACGTGGTGAAGGTGAACTTCAAGACGTATCCGTTGGAGGTCTACACAGGGTCAGGGGTCACGCGCGCGCTTTCGGTGATCATCGCCACCGGGGCGAACCCGAGGCGCCTCAACCTCCCATCAGAGATGAAGCTGATGGGGAAGGGGGTCTCCAACTGCGCGGTGTGCGACGCCTTCTTCTTCAGAGGGAAGAAGGTCGCGGTGGTCGGCGGGGGGGACACAGCCTTGGAAGAAGCGACGTTCCTGACGAAGTTCGCCACTTCCGTGCAGGTGATACACCGTAGAGACGAGCTCAGGGCCAACGCAGCGCTGAAGAAGGAGGCCCTCTCGAATCCGAAGGTCAGCTTCGTGTGGGACTCCGCCGTGACCGAGGTATTGGGCGACGGAAAGGTGAGCGGGGTGAAGGTCAGGAACCTGAAGACCGGAAAGGAGGGAGACATCCAGCTGGATGGGGTGTTCGTAGCCATCGGGTATGACCCGAACACAGAGATATTCAGGGGACAGGTTGAGCTCGACCAGAAAGGCTACGTGGCCCTGCACAATGGGACCGAGAGCAGCGTCCCAGGGGTCTTCGTGGCGGGGGACGTCCATGATTTCCGCTACAGGCAGGCGATAACAGCGGCTGCCGACGGGTGCAAGGCGCTCCTGGACGCAGAGAAGTTCGTCAAACAGAAGCTCGAAGCTCCCCTGGCTAACTGATCACGGATAGGAACCGGTCGCCGGCGAAGGACTTGCTGAGGGGCCCTACGATGGGGGTCTTGTATCCGCAGGTCTTGCACTTGCTGTTTTGGTCCAGGTTGTACTCGAGGATCTCGTAGCCGTATCTCTTGATGAGGACCGACTTGCATCCGGGGCAGTAGGTGCTTTCGTCGGGGTGCCCTGGGACGTTCCCGATGTAGACGTAATCCAACCCCGCATCTCTTCCGACCCTGACATGCTTCTCAAGGGTCTCCACCGGAGTCCAGGGAAGATCCATCATCTTGTAGTCGGGGTGGAACCTAAGGAAGTGGACTGGCGTGTCTGGCCCGAGGTTGTCGTATATCCACCTGCACATCTTCGCCGCCTCTTCCAGCGACTCGCCGACCCCTGGGACTATCAGATCTGTGACCTCGATGTGGACCTTGCCCCGGCGCTGGATCTCCTTCAAGGTCTGATAGATGGGGCCGGCGTCGGGAATGCCGATGTAGCTCCGGACGAACTTCGTCTCTCCGCTCCCCTTGAAGTCGACGGTGATGCAGTCGAGGAAGTCGTCCATCATCGCAACGGTCTCAGGCGTGTCGTAGCCGTTGGAGACGAATATGTTGAAGAGCCCCTTCGACCTCGCAAGCTTCCCCACGTCGCGGGCGTACTCCATGAAAATTGTCGGCTGGTTGTAGGTGTACGCCATTCCTTCGCAGCCGTGCGCGACAGCCTGGGCCACCATGTCGCCTGGCGCCGCCTCAGTCCCCTCGATCTTCCTCCTCTGGCTGATGTCGTAGTTCTGGCAGTAACGACAAAGCCAGTTACAACCACTGGTAGCGAGAGAGAATATCTTGGAGCCTGGCCGGTAGTGGACGACAGGCTTCTTCTCAATCGGGTCGATGTGCCCCGCCATCACCCGGCCGTAGACGAGGAGGTAGAGTTTCCCCCCGACGACTCCGCGGACGCCGCACAGTCCCACCTGCCCTTCTCCTATCTGGCAGAGCCGCGCGCAGGCGGTGCACTGTACCTTACCTCCTGAAAGGTCTCGGTAAAGCTCTGCCTCCTTACCTGAGGGAACTGTCAGCCTGGGGTCTGGCGACAATCAGGATAGAAAGCCCGTTCATCGACATTAAGGTTTCCAGGCAAATGGTCTGAAATTAGGTTAAACGGTTATAACATATGTTATCTCGGTGGTCGAAGGTCTCAAGCAATGGCCGACCTACTCGAGCTCGCCCTCATAGGCGGCTTCGCCGGTTTCACCATATTCCTGGGCCTGCCGATAGTCCTTCTAGGGATAGGTGACAAGGTCAGGGGGTTCCTCAACGCGTTCGCGGTAGGCATACTGATGTTCCTGATAGTGGACGTCTTCAGCCACGCGTGGGACACCACGACCGGCGCTGCGGTGGCCGCCTACCAGGGGGCGGGGTCTGCATCTGATGCGGTTGCATATCTTATCCTGATGTTCGCGGGGATAAGCATAGGTCTACTTGGGCTGGTCGTCTATGAGAGGCGTTACATGGGGCAGGGCCAGGACGCGGTGACGCCTGCTAAGGTCTCCACCATGACCGCCCTTGGCATAGGGGCGCACAACCTGAGCGAAGGGCTCGCCATAGGACAGTCGTTCGCTGCAGGGCTGGTGGGGCTGGGCGTTGTCCTTGCAGTGGGGTTCGCTGCCCACAACGCCACTGAAGGGTTCGGCATCACTGCGCCTCTAGTCGGCTCGGAAAAGAGTCCGAAGATCTCATTCCTTGCAAAGGTGTTGTTCATAGGCGGGGTCCCGACGCTCATAGGGACACTGGTAGGGAGCGTTTCGTATTCTCCGTACGCCTATGTCTTCTTCCTCGCTCTGGCCGGAGGCGCTCTGGTCTATGTCACAATGTTGATGTTCAACACTGGCCGCAGGCGGTACAGCAGCGGACTGATGATGAGCGGGATATTCCTCGGGCTCTGCCTCGGCTTCGCCACCGATCTCATCGTCTCCCTCGGCGGGGCATAGGGCAGATTAGGCTGCACACGACGCTCAAAGGGCCCGACTCATGGATGGAACTGCGCGTCTTCTAGCGGTGCGCTCGGCAAGAAAAAGATAGCCCGGCCTGGATTCGAACCAGGGTCGCCGGCTCCAAAGGCCAGCATCCTTGACCAACTAGACGACCGGGCTGCAGTGTAAAGCACGCAGTGGTGGTGATTTAGGCTTGATTGGCAGTCTTTCTGATGAATCCTGCTATCTTTGGAACAGGGTCGTCCATTGCGTCGAGCGTTCGCTTTGCCTTGGAAGCGTAGCGTTTCCTGGACGTCGAGTTCAACAGTCTCTTCGCCTCTGAGAGAAGGGCGGCAGGCGTGAGCGCCTTGGATAGAAGGCCCACAGAGCCAAGGTACCTGTCAGTGTAGAGCGCCCCCTGAAACGCGGATATGGTCGGCACGCCCATCAAGGCGGCTTCGGCGTTCATCGTCCCACCCATCCCGACGAACAGGTCTGTAGAGGAGAGAAGGTCGTGGCCGCTGACGACCTCGCCGGGGACGATCCACCTCGAGCCGAATTTTCTCCTTATCTCCTCCACCTGGAAGTCATACCTGCATAGAGCCACCAGGTTGGCGTCGGGGAACGCCCCGAGGAGCGACGTCAGGACGGTGTCAACCCACTTCGCATCTGCACTCGCAAGATAGGGGGCGTCGCTCTCCTGAACCCTGACGGTGATTGTCTTCCTCCCGGTCCTGAGCTTTGGTACCGGGCCGGGGAGAGGGGCCCGCTTTAGCCAGGCGGCGGGGTCAAGAGCGTGATATGTCGTGACCTGGTCCTTTCCGATTCCAAAACGCTTCCAGGCAGCATATGGGATTACCCAAGGGCAAAGCAGGTGATGGCTAAGCGGGATCGAGAGCCTCCCTGCGACTTCTGAGTGAGGAGAGTCGTTCACAGCGACGTGCTTGACTTTCAGGCCGAAGGCTATCCGCGCACAGACCGCTGAAGCTATCGAAACTGCGGCCTGCGGTCGGAAGTCTCTGACCAGTGGTATCATCTCAGCTTGCCGCCTGGTCGCGGCCAGAAGCTGGTCCTCCTCACCCCTGCGACCCCGGTCTCCGACATATTCGAGCTTCAGCCCCGACCTTTCGGCGAGGGGTCCGACTTCACGGTATCTTCGCGAGGTGGCCAGGACCTCTGCGCCTGAGTCACTGAGGCTCCTGATAATGGGCCCGAAGAACAGCACCTGCTTGGGCGTAAGAACGTCGAACCAGACGCGCAACTCGGTTCCTCGCAGAGTCGGCCCAGGTCTTGATACTAATCCGTTTGCCCTTGTTTCAAAGTATAATACCAAACGGGCTGCGAGCCCCGAGCAGGTTTTGCCAAAGATCAAGGTCGCGATGTATGGGCTTACGAGCGAAGCATACCGATTGGCTGCGGACCTTGTCGACAGGGCCCAGGTGACGATCGTCGACGAGACCCTTCAGATGGCCATGGACATAGAGCCGGGGTTCCTGAAGAAGAACCCCAACCTCCAGGAGGTCATGGCCGAAGAGCCGCTGCTTAGCTTCAAGCCGCTCGAACAGGTGCTCGGCGAGGCCCAGGTGATCTTCTTCACCCCCAAGCTGAGGCGACCGTCTGACGAGACCCTCATCGAGGCTGTGTCAAAGATGCGCGAACTCTCGAAGTACCTCTCGAAGGGGGTGACACTCGTCAACTCTCTCCCGACTGGTCCCGGCGGTAACTCGGAGAACATCATGCTCGTAGAGAAACAGACGGGGTTGCAGGTAGGTTCGACGCTGACCTATGCGTACCTTCCCCTGAGACCGAGAGAGCAGAAGCCTGCGGTGGTGTCCGCGGCGGGGTTGATGGACAAGGGTCCGCTCACCGGGCTGGGCTACTCCCTCAATTCTCAGAATGTCTTCTCTGCCGAACTGGAGTACGCCGCAGGGGTCATGGAAGCGGCGGTGGAGTCGGTGACCGAGATCGAGATGGCGAGGCGAGCGCGCGAGGCTAAGGTATCCCTGCAGCGGAAGGCCGAGGTGTACTTGGACGAATTCTCGAAATATCTGTTCGAGTTGAAAGCAATCCAAGCCAGCGAAGAGACTGGAGAGTCAATCGCGTATCTGGCGGGAGCCACGCTGAAGAGCTTCGACAACTACGTGCGATACGTCGTGGACGAGACAAGGGAGGTGCTCAAGGAGAAGCAACTGAAGGCCAGCAGGACCAAGATCTCCCTTCTCTGGAACCTCGACAAGTACGAGATGAGGGGGGAAAGGCTTCAGGTCGCCGAGAGCATCCAGCAGCGGCTGAGGGACTACGTGACAGACGTGGAGGTGGTCTCAGGTTCGAGGGTCAAAGGGGGCCGAGAGGCGTTTGACCCGTTGAAGCACAACGTGGTAATCGTCTGCTCCAGGGAAGACCAGGACTCCTTCAAAGCGATGAAGAAGGCGCTGGGGAACGCAGATGCGACCCTGATCTACGCGACCCCCGCTCTTCGAAGAGACTGACCCGTGCTCGTATTCAGTTGATGATGGCCTGGCTGACGTAGAGGTCCCCTGACTGTATCACCACTCCGTACTCGGGGAGCGGAGACGGGGGAGGACCGCCCTGGACGCTCCCGTTGGACGGGCTGAAGCTCCCTGAATGACACGGGCAGAAGATCGACGAGCCGGTGTAGTCGACCGTGCACCCCGCATGGGTGCAGATGGCGCTGAACGCCTTCCACTGCCCACCGAAATTCACCAGGATCGAAGACCCGTGGGAAGGGTGGTCGAAGTAGGCTGAAGTCTTGGCCGACAGGGCAGACAAAGGGGCGACATACACGTATCCTGTAGGAGCCTGCTGCGTTCCTGCTGCGGTACCGGACTGGAGAAGGCTGTACTGCGCCTGCTCTCCGATCTTGGCAAAAGCTTCGATGTAGGCGAAGGCCCCGATGATCCCGAACACGGCGGTCATCGACAGCCTCCTGATGAAGTCGCGCCTGTCCGATTTTGTCACCTGGCTTTCGGGCGCGGCCTCTTAATGGTTAACGCGCCGCTTAACAGTGCAATCGAACCTGAGGCAATCAACGCGGGAACGGCTACGTACTCGGGGAAGTTAATCCCTGAAGACGCAGCATGTACGACGACGAGGGCGACAAGGGCCACCGCCGTCGATCCATGGAGAAAGTAGGAGTCCCTGTTGCGCTCAAGAAAGCCGATGCCGGTCGCCCACAGGAACAACCCCAGCGCGAACGCGCCGTACCCCAGGTCGAGCGGTATGGTCACCGGGAGGTTGAACAGGATCCCGATGTGGAGGGCGAGGAACACCGTCCCCAGGAGCGAGACGATGACGTGAGCGTTCCTGAGGGGCGCGGTCCCCCCTGACAGCGTCACTAACTTCGCCCTGAAGGCCATCATGAAAGCGGAAAGGCACAGGAAGGCCAGCGCAGCGAAACCCGTTATGTCCCCGAGGAACAAGGACTCCGGCAAGTATCAGGCTCCGGTTACCCGTCGGACGACCCGCCGCCGTCATCGCTCCCGCCGCCGGAGCTAGAAGGTGGTGGCTGCGACAGAAGAGAGCTGTTCGTGCCAATCTGGTTCGCCCCCTGAGCGCCGGCGCTCTGTCCCTGCGCAGGCGATGAAATCACCCCGGGATGGACGAAGACGGCGAGAGCAAGGATGCCCGCCACCGCGACGAGAGCAGCCAGAGATATCAGTGAAAGCCTCTGCAACCCCTCTTCGACCCAGACGTTTCCATATAACTCTAAGACTTTGAAAGCTGCTTTGGGGCGAGAACCATGGCGGGTTGACTCTCCCCGGCGTGGGCCTTGGATGGTAGCCGGCGTTCCATGGCAGTAACCCTATATCGCAAGGATTCGGACCGAATTTCTGATGGTGCGGGTCGGCGTCGTCGGGACGGGAGGCTGGGGAAAGAACCACGTCCGGGTGTTTAACGAGCTCCACTGCCTGGCAGCTGTCTGTGACATGGACCAGGCAAGGGCGGACACCTTCTCCAAGAATTACCATGTCCCCGGGTACACTTCGCTCGAGGCCATGCTGAAGAAGGAGAACCTCGACGCGATCACGGTCTGCACGCCTGCCACCACGCACTTCCAGGTGGCGACGCAGGCGCTTACCGCGGGGATGCACGTCTTCATCGAGAAGCCCATGTCCACCTCGATGAAGGACGGAGAGATGCTCATCGAGGCTGCGAAGAGCGCTAACCGCTTCATCACTGTCGGATTCATCGAGAGGTTCAACCCGCCGATAACCGCGCTGAAGCATATGTTCTCGGAAGGCAAGCTGGGGGAGCCAATCCTTCTGGAGTTCCACAGGGAGAACAGGAGAGGGCTGGGCATAAGCGACGTCGGCATAGTGAAAGACGCGTCTGTGCATGACATCGACACCGCCTGCTGGTTGTTCGGGGAGGCCCCAAAAGTCGTCTACGCGAGGGTGGGCGCCGCGCTCGCCCCCCTTGAGCATGAGGACTTCGCCACCATCATGCTGGGATTTTCGGGGCAGAAGACCGCCTTCTTGGTGACGAACTGGATCACGCCCAACAGAGTCAGGACGATGAGCGCGGTCTTTTCAGGCGGAGTCGTGGACGTCGACTTCGTGACGCAGCAGACGAGCATCCACGAAGGAGCCACGACGACGGTCCCTACCAGGCCCTTCCAAGAGCCGCTCATGCTCGAGCTGAAGGGATTCGTAGACGCCGTCGGAGAAAAGAGACAGCCCCTGGTCACAGGAAAAGACGGGCTCAATGTCATGAGGGTCGCTGAAGCAGCCCTGGCTTCAAGCACATCGGGGACGCCGGTATACCTCGAGTGATGTTATGAAGGTCATGAACTTCGTGTCGCCTGAGGCGAAGATAGGAAAGAACGTCAAGATCTGGCACTTCGCTTACGTGGGCTCGAACACGACGATAGGAGACAACGTCAAGATCGGGTCGCTGGCGCACGTAGACTACAACGTCCAGATCGGGAGCGGGACCATGATCGAAGGGGGAGTATACATCCCGCCTTTGTCCCGGATCGGGAAGAACGTGTTCATCGGCCCCGCGGCGGTGCTCACTAACGACCCTTACCCTCCCAGCAAGAAGATGATCGGGGTAACCATCGAGGACGGGGCGGTGATCGGAGCCAGGGCTGTGATCAAGGCGGGGGTCACCGTCGGGAAGAGGGGCGTCGTCGCGATGGGAGCCGTCGTGACCAAGGACGTCCCGGCAGGCAAGGTGGTCATGGGGGTCCCAGCGAGGGTGGCCTACACGCGGAAAGAGTTCGACGCTAAGATGAAGGTCTGGGAGAACTCCCGACCTTAGACCTGACGTAGAGGCCCGTCAGCTCATCGAGGACGAAGAACCAAACCGCACCAAGGACGAGTATGAGGAAGACCTTCAGCAGCGCGAGCGACGTGTACTCAGTCAGGGTGTGGGGAATCGATCCAAGCGGGACGACGAATATGAAGAAGACGTAGGTTTCGGCGATTATCAGCAGGAACGCGACCGACTCTATCAGATAAAGCGGAAGGAGCTTCACGTTTCTAGAGCACCCACGTGAGGACCGAGATGCCGACTGAGAAAGCGCACGCGACCGCGACGAGCTTGACTATGCTCTTGACCAGGTCTTTCTCCGTGAGAGGCGATGCGAGGAGGACGAGGCGCACCAACGTGTTCGGGGCGTCCTTTTCGACGGACGCGTGCAGGAGTCCGTCGCTCCCGATGAAAGTCGGCCTCGAGGACATCTTTCGCCGCTCCACGAAGCCTCTGACGCTCGAGAGCGTGTAGAACGAGTTGAGTATGGCTGGGACCATCGCTATCATCGCCGCCACTTCCACCCCGCCCGTGATCGCGATGCCCGCGAACATGGCGCCGAACATCAGGCTCCCGCTGTCCCCGTCGAACGCCCTGGCGGGATACCTGTTATACACCAGGAAACCAGTAGCCACGGCTACGAGTGGAAGGACCGAAGCGACCCTCGACATGGAGAAGCCTCCTCTGTAGACCTCGTGGAGCACCACCCCAGCAAGCAGGGCCAGCGAGGTGAGCAGCGTGAACCAGGAGATCTCGCCGTTGAACGCGTCCATCATGTTGAACGCGTTGGTGACGACCGGGAAAGCCACTATCGCGAGGACGGTGAAAATGATGAAGTGCGGACTTGTGTCCCCGAGCAGAGGGAAGCTGAGGTCAGAGGTGTATATCTCCGGCCTGACAAAGACGAAACTGACGAAACCCACTCCGGCTAGCAAAAGCAACAGCGGTTTGGTCTTCCCCCCCAGGACGTAAAGGTCGTCGGCAAGCCCTATCGCGAAGGCTATGCCTGCACCTGCGACGAGCGCCAGGGGGACATACGAGCCATATCCCGCGGCGACTGTCAGCTCTCCGGCAAGGATGGCGATGAAGAGGAGCGGCCCCGCGGGCTCCGGCACCTTCGTCGGTGGCGACTTGTGGGCGTCGTCAGAGACGTGGCCTATCCTGGCAAGGTATCGTAGGAAAGGGGGAAAAGCGGCTAACAGGAGGACCAGTGGGACGAAGAAGGCAAGGAGCAGGAGCCCGCCCTGAAGTATCCATGAGAACAACTGAAGCAGGCCGACCATTTCTTTCTGATTAAACGGTTTCCAGTCCCCTTTTCACTGCTTCAATGTTAAATAATGCCGTCCGACGACCAGCCTTCGCATGAACGTACGCGATTTGCGTGACGGTATGAGAAGGGTGGACGCTGAAGGCGAGATTGCCGAGATGCAGGAGCCCAGGACTGTCAACCTTAGGACTGGTGGAGAGGCCAGGGTGGCCGACTGCCAGCTGAAGGACGACAGCGGCCAGATCAAGCTCTCGCTCTGGGACGACCAGATCGACCAGGTCAAGGTCGGCTCCAAGGTGAGGGTGACGAACGGCTACACCAACAGCTTCCGGGGCGAGCTTCGCCTCAATGTGGGCAAATACGGAAAGCTCGAAGTCCTGTAGTCCTAAACGTTCTAAGCCAAGCGCGGATAACAGCTGATTCAGCTTGGGGACCGGCGGAGTCTTTCTTAGAAAGCTCAGGGCGAGGGTAGAAGACAGGCCGACTGGCTTCGTGTGGGTAGAAGGCAAGTCTCTTGCTGGCTCAGGCTACCCTGCCTCCAGGTCCCAGGTCGCATGGCTGGCAAAGAACGGGGTGCAGAGCATCCTGACCCTTACCGAGAAGCCTCTCCCATCAGAGTGGACCGGTGGGCTCGGCCTGGCCCTGGCGCACGTGTCGATGAAAGATCACGAGCCGCCGAGCGTCGCCTCCATTTCAGAGGGTGTGAAGTTCATAGACACCCAGAGGTCGTCTGGGAAATCTGTCCTGGTGCACTGCCTTGCAGGGGAGGGGAGGACGGGCTGCGTGCTTTCCGCCTACCTGATACGCGTTCGCGGGCTGAGCGCCGATGAGGCGATGAGGGAGTTGAGGTCGATCAAGCCCGAGTTCGTGGAGCGGGCGCAGGAAGATGCGGTGAGGGAGTTCGCCGCGGAAGACCGAGCGACTTGGTCGATAAACGGTTTCTGAGACTATCAGGGGGGCCGGATGGACATTTGGCGGCGTCTCACGTAGACGTAAGACGCGGCTATCATCACGGCGACTAGAGCCACAGAGAGGCTCCCATATGGGAACTCTGGGACGCCTCCCGATGTGGTGCTCGACGCTGGAACGGAGGTCGTGGTCGTGGTGGTAGCGGGCGTCGTGGCGGCTGTCGTGGTGGTCGCCACGGTCGTAGCGCTTGAAGAGGTCGTCGTGGAAGACGCCGAACCTGTGCCCAGCACGATGACCGTCCCTGTCATCGTCGGGTGGATCGCGCAATGATATGGGAAAGTGCCCGCCACGGTGAAGGTGTGCGTGTACGTCCCTCCTTCCGCTCCAGTTGTCCCTCCCCATGACCCGTCGTTAGCGGTGGGTGCGTGGTTGACTGTGTCCTCGTTTGTCCAGGTCACGGTGTTGTTTACTCCGATCACCACCGTGATCGTCGAAGGGGTGAAAGTGTAGTTCTTGATCGTGACGTTGACGGTAGTCGACGCATGTGCGACCGGCACCAGGGCCGCAGCGAAGCTCGCAACGAACAGGAAGCTCATGATGCCTGAAATCACAACCAGCTTCGTGGGACGATGCCCCAACACGACCTTCTCCTGGTCGGGGTTCAATAAACCCTTCATCGATGTACAAGTCCGCACACGCCGCATCCCGTCAGGGCGGACCGTCTCAGTCGGCTGACGCTCGAGGGCATCCGACTGGCAGAACCGAGCCGAGGCTGTGAGCGACACGTTCGAGCGGGTTTAGCTGAATGAGCTTCGAAGCTAGCGGGGGTGCTTCGCAAGGAAGCGCAGATACCTCTTCATGAAAGCCGCTCGCTCCTCCCAGAAGGCCACGTGGGAGCTGTTGGGAAAGATCGTCAGTTCCGAGCCCTTGATGTGGCTGTGGATTTCTTTGGCGACGAGCGGTGAGACCTCGTCATACCTCCCGCCCAATACGAGAGTAGGCGCGTGGATGTCGCTTAGTCTTTCGGTGACGTCCCAGTACCTGATGTTGCCTGTTATCGTGAACTCGTTTGGTCCGTTCATGGTCCCGTACACCGGTTTGCTGATGTGGCTAAGGGAATAGGCGACTTCAGCAGGCCACGGGTCCAGCCTGCAGAGGAACTTCCTGTAGAAGACCATCACCGCCTCCTGATACTCCGGGGCGTCATATTCTCCTGCGGTTTCATACATCTCCATTGTCCTTTGGACATTCGCCGGCAGGGTCTTCTTCATCCTCTGCATCTCGCTCGCGGTTAGAGGCACGCTGTGCAGGCCCCCCACCGTGGTCATTGTCTTCAGGTTCTTCTGATACTTCAGCGCGTAGGCGATCGCCAGCATCCCTCCCCAGCTTGAGCCGATCAGGTGCGGCCTTCCGAGCTTCATCTCTTTTCGGAACGCCTCCAACTCCTCCACGTAGTGCTCAGGGACGAAAAGGGAGGGGTCCTTGGGGAGCTGGGACCGCCCACAGCCGAGCTGGTCGTATAGGGTCACCCGGTAGCCGTGCGCGGCGAGGTCGGCGAGGGGCACGAGGTAGTCGTGAGTCGCCCCTGGTCCTCCATGGAGCCCCAGCACCTCTCCAACGGTGGGTTCACCAAACTGCCTGTAGAAGAGGTCGTGCCCCAGGACAGAAGCGAAGCCTTCTTTCGAGCGCATGCCTCCCACGAGTCCCTGGCCCGCATTAAACGTTGGCAGAAGGTCTGACGTGAGAGACGGATGCGGGGGGAGGGATTTGAACCCTCGAACCCCTAAGGGATGGGAGCCTCAGTCCCACGCCGTTGACCATGCTGGGCGACCCCCGCACTCGGACGCAGGCCGTCTTCGGGAATTCTAAAAGCGTTGTCAAGCCAACAAGGCTTTAACGAGTCGACGCTGCGGGTCAGATTCGTGCCGGCGTAGCTCAGCCTGGTAGAGCGTTCGCCTCGTAAGCGAAAGGTCGAGGGATCGATTCTTGCGTCAGCAAGCGGGAGGCCCTCCGCCGGCTCCACTAAGCTTTCTCCGCGGGTACCCTTTTCGGGGCGGCCTCATCCGCCAGATGGGTCTCCAGAGGACGCGTGCGTTTCCGCTCTGAATTGCCGCAAGCCTGCAACTTTCGCTCGAACCCTTAAGTGCCAAAATCAGACTTGTGAACCAATGACGAAGGGCGACCCCGGCCGTCTAAAACGGATGGCCCGCTCGCTCCCCAAGTCTGAGCTCCACCTTCACGTCGAGGGCACGCTCGAGCCCGAGATGATGCTGAGTTTTTCTCGGCGCAACGGAGTGAAGACCCCGTACGCGACGCCGGAGGAAGCGAGAGCTGCTTACAATTTCACAGATCTTCAGAGCTTCCTAGACATCTATTACGGCGCGATGAAGACGTTGATCGAAGAGCGGGACTTCTATGACCTGACTATGGCTTACGTCAAGAGGGCCAAGTCTGAGGGTGTGGTGCACGCCGAGATATTTTTCGACCCGCAGGCTCACACCAGCAGAGGGGTCCCGTTCGACGCCGTCGTCAAGGGAATCCACAGAGCGCTCGAAGACGCCAGAGGAAATCTCGGGTTCTCTTCCAGCCTCATCATGTGCTTCCTGAGGGACATGAGCTCTGAGTCCGCGATGGAGACGCTGGAACAGGCGCTGAAGCACAAAGCGTGGATAAAGTCGGTCGGGATGGACTCCAAAGAGCTGGGAAACCCGCCGGGTAAGTTCTCGGCCGTATATGCGCGCGCGAAGGCTGAGGGTTTCATGGCTGTCGCACATGCAGGGGAAGAGGCGCCGCCAGAATACGTATGGGAAGCGCTCGACTCGTTGAAGATCTCGCGGATTGACCACGGGTACCATATGTTCGAGGACCCTGACCTCGTAAGGAGGGTGGTGTCAGAGAGGATCCCGGTGACCTTCTGTCCGCTCGCGTCCATAGGCGTCGAATACTTCAGGTCGGTCGCTGAGATGCCCGTCAAGAAGGCACTAGACCTCGGGATGGTAGCGTGCATCAACTCGGACGACCCCGCCTACTTCAAGGGTTACATCGCGAAGAACCTTGACGCGGTGATCGAGGCTTTCTCGCTCGGTGAGAGAGAGATTCTGCGGCTGCTAAGGAACTCGTTCGAGGCGTCGTTCCTCGAAGAGGATACGAAGGCGGCGCAGATCGGGAAGCTCACCGCGCTGGCTGCCGAAATGGGGACAGACTGACCTCTCAGGACGTCCCGAAAGACAGACCCAGCTGTCTCATCCATTTCCTGTATGCGACGGCCATCCTGTCGGAGCGGAGATGCAGTTCCGCCTGCAGGTCGAGCGGGAGCCGCTCCGGCCTCTGCGACTCGACTACCGGTATATCCTGCTGGGTTATCTGGTTCTGCGCCGCGATCAGCTCTTCGTCGGGGATCTCATGGCCGTAGTTCATCGCCGTCCAGAACCAAGCTACCGATTCGAACTCGCTCACCGGACAGACTGAAGCGAAGATGGAGAACCTCCCTTCTGCCGCGTCTTTGGAGAGGTACATGGTCAGCGGTCTGAAGACCTTGTAGGTGTAGTTGACTTCCTTGGCGACCCCTGTCCCGTCCGGGTTGGGTTGCCAGATCCTCACGTTTTTGGCGATTATGCCTTCTTCCGTCTGTTCGACTTCGTAATCCTGGATCTCTGCGTGGGCCCTTTCGCCAAGTATGCCTTCGTGGACGATCGGCAGATGTGCGACGTCAAGGAAATTCTCCACCGCCCTGGTGCCGCTTGCCTTGTATCGGAACGGTCCGCTGCACACTTTCCTGTATGAGGGGTCAGACCACTCGTCAAAGGGCGGCACATCCCTGGAAGGCTCGCCCAGGCAGGCCCATATCAGACCATAGTCCTCTCTTGTGCGATACGTCAGAACCTTGGCTTTGGCTGGGGGCTTCTGCTCCGGGTGGGCGGGCATCTTGACGCACTCTCCTGCGGTATTGTAGGTCCATCCGTGGTATGCGCACTCGAGCAGGTCCCCCCTAAGTCGTCCAAGCGACAGCCGCGTTCCTCTGTGGACGCAGAGGTCCTGCCATGCCCTTACTTGCCCGTTGACGCGCCATATGACAAGGTCTTCGTCCAAGAGCCTCGCTGAAAGCAATGTCGCCTCAGGCACGTCGGAGGACTTCGCAATGGGGTGCCAGTCGTTGAGGAGTACGGGATCCTCGATCATTCCAGGTGACCTAGTCAGGAGGGAGTTCCTTGTAGTTCAGGTCGATGTTCATGCCGCGCTTCTTGTGGTACCACCGCGACGCCAGGTAGATGACCGCCCCTGCGACCAGGGTGGTAACGATGTACGCTTCGTTCAGCCAAGCCGGGTTGACAGTGAATATGCTGAACGTCGGGCTCGTCAGATACTGGTAGACGAGGAAGGCGAAGACCCCTGCGTCGAGGATGCCGAATACGGCCAGCAGGCTCCTAGCTGCGCCTTTCTCCTTCTTGATACCGTGGGTGGCTGCCGTCAGCCCGACTATCGTGAAGTAGATCATCGAAGCGATGATGGTGCCGAACAGGGCGAAGAATGTGCTCGAGAAGTAAGACGCGAGCCCGATGAGCAGGACGGCGATGACGAGGTCGACCGCCATCGCCACGACCGGAGACCCGAACCTCGCGCTGACGTATGACAGCTTCGCCGGGAGGAACCTGTCCAGCGACTGGGCAAGCATGTACCTCGAGAACACGATTACACCGTAGGCTATGACCCCGAACTGCATGAGGATAGAGCCGATGCCGATGATGCCCGCGATCCAGATGTTGTTTGAGACGGCCATGGCGAGGGTGAAGAAGTTCAGCCCGTCGTTAGCCCAAGCGTGACTGGCGAACGCTGAGTTGACGAAGGGCATCCCCGCCACTCCGTAGAGGACCGCGAGGGAGCCTGTCAGGAGAACGAAGGCGGTTATCGCTGAGATAGGGACGTTCCATTTCAGCGCCCGCTTGTCTTTGATCTCTGACGCCACTGCGGGGGCCGCGTTCAGCCAAGGATAGACGAAGGCGAAGATGACGGGCATGATGTAGATTGTGTTGCCGAAGTTGATGTCAAACAGTCCGCCCGAGGCGACATAGTGGGAGCTCAGATACTCGTAGGTGGAGTTGGCCCCTCCATACTGCAGATATGGAGCCGTCCCGTCGATGTATGCCTTGACCCCGGCCTGGCCTGCGATGAGGAGCTCCGCCATGGAGAGCAGGAGCGTGAAAACGCCGATTATCGTCAGAATCGAGACCAGCCTGTATCCTGCCTTTGGCTTCCAGATGTTGAGCAGGATCACCGCTGCGAACGGGATGGCGCCAACGAGGAACTGCGTGGTAGGGTCAGAGAAGAGGTTGAACCAGTTGAAGTATGGTGGGGCGCCGGCTCCTGTGTACCCCCAGTACGTGAACGACATGGTGAGCCCTGCGCTGCCGACGGTGAAGTCAGTCAATAGAGCCACCAGCGCGAGGAAGGCGAGGGTCTCCATGGTGTATCCGAAGAACGACAGCGTGCTACCGAAGAAGCCACCGAAGGTCCTGGAGATCCAGACGTAGTCTCCGCCCGTGCGCGGGAACCTCCTGGACATCATCGTGTAAACCACTACCTGAGGGATAGCCAGAATGAACGCGATAACCGACGCCGCGATCAGGTTGAGCCCGGTGACGGTCGGAACGATGAATAGCGTCGCAGTGGTCGATCCCGCGATCGTCGTGAGGAGCGGTCCGATCGACATGTTACTCAGATTGAGCGCTATGCTGTCGAGGAACGAGACGTTCTTGACGAGCCCGGTGCTGTCCCTTGCGAATACGGTCGGGCCCTTGTCCTCGTCTTGGGAGCCGCTCATCGTTATCCGCAAAAAGAGAGAGCGTATATAACCAGTCCTTAGCACAGACGTGTAAATCCACTTGGGTGCTGTGAAAATCAGTACCCTATCTCAGAACTCGGCCTCAGATGGCGCATCGACTTCACCCTCCCGCACTGCTTGCACTTGTAGAGCCCCCTTCCCCTGGGATTGTAGTCTCTGGTGTCCACTACAGCCAGGTGTTCTGTCCTCGTGCCGCACTTCTCACACCAGCGGTATTCGGCCAAGGCCGGGACGGCGCACGTCCCGCCGCAAAAAGATTTAGCGGAACTCGCTCCCGACGGCCCCGTTGGCCGATCTCGGCTTGCTGGGGCTCGTGTTAGTCCTCGTGGGTTTTGGCGCGGTTGCAGTCTCGATGCTGAGGGGGCCCCGTGATGACGGCGTCAAGGTAAGAGGAGGAGGGGTCGTGATGATAGGGCCCATCCCCATAATTTTCGGGTCAGACACGAGGTGGGCAAGCGTCGCCATAGTCCTCGCGATCGTTTTGATGCTGCTGGTTTTTTTCATGGGGTGGGCGTAGCGCTTGAAGCGGCTTATGGCTGCGGGCATGCTGGCGATGCTCTTGGGGTTCGCGCTGCTCTTCGCCGCGGCCGCGCCTGCTGGAAACGTCGCGGTAGGAGGGGTGGTATTTGTTGGGCCTTTCCCCATCGTCTTTGGGGCCGGGCCAGGGGGATGGGCGCTAGGTGTCGGGTCGGCCATCGTGGGCGCGATAGCGGTGGCGCTTCTCATCGTGTGGTCCTGGCATGGATGGAGAAGGCAGTCCTGAAGTCAAGAAAGTATTAAATAGAAAGTTCCTAACATGGAAAACAATGCAAGAAATGCAACCGCTGGTCATGTTCACCCCGCTTGCCAGACAGAAGATAGGGGAAGTGCTCGAGCAGGAGAAGGCTACTGACTCTTTCCTGAAGATCGAGATCTACCAGGGAGGCGGCTGCGCGTGCAGCGGAGGATACAGGTATGCACTGAGCCTGGAGAAGTCACCCGCCGACACCGATGTGGTCGAGGACGTCAGCGGCTTGAAGGTGATGGCGGCGAAGGCCGATGCTGAGATGCTACGCGGTTCAAGGATCGATTTTATCGACAGTCTGCAAAAGACAGGGTTCAAGATCGAGAACCCCAACGTGCACGTCGAGGCGTGCGGCTGCGGCGGCCACTGAGGCCCTCGGACAAGAACTTAAGAGCAGACGGCTTTCCGCGAATTCTACGTTGAAGTACGTGGAAGGCTCTAAGCGAGTCTTTCTCAACACAGGCACCCGTTTCCCAAGGGAAGTCATCTGGGCGGTCGGTGCGATAAAGCTCTCCGCGGCTAGATCTAACTCCGAGCTGGGCCTCCTGGACAGGGAGGTTGGGAAGGCCATACAGTCGACGGCGAGGGAGCTGATGGAGGGCAAACATGACGACCTGATGGTCGTTGACGTCTACCAGACAGGGTCTGGGACCGGGTTCAACATGAACGCGAACGAGGTCATAGCCGAGCTCGCGACGAACGAGTTGGGGAAGAAGGTGCACCCGAACGACCATGTCAACATGAGCCAGTCGTCCAACGACGTGGGGCCGACCGCTGTCAGGGTCGCGGCCGCTCTGGCGGTCAGCAGGGACCTGCTTCCAGCGCTCGATGGGATGAGAAGGAGCCTGGCATCGCTGTCAAAGAGGACGTCTACAGTGTACAAGTCGGGGAGGACGCACCTGAGAGACGCGCTTCCCGTCACTATGGGGCAGGAGTTCGGGGCGTTCGCCGACGAGTTCTCCCGAGACTCGAAGCTTGTCAAGGATACACTTGGTTTTCTTCTTGAGCTCCCTATTGGAGGGACGGCTGTCGGGACCGGATTGAATTCCGACCCGAAGTTCGGCGGGATGGTGGCGAAGGGAGTGGCCGACCTTTCGAAGATCCGGTTCACGAGTGCGAGCAACAAGTTCAGGCCGACGCGGCTTCTCACTGACATGTCTGCCTTGAGCGGGGCCATGCGAACGGTCAGCATCGGCCTCTACAGGCTTTGCCAGGACCTGCGCCTGATGTTCTCGGGACCTCTGACAGGGCTGGGAGAGATAGACATACCTACGCAGGAAGAGGTCGCCGGGAGCAGCATAATGCCCGGGAAGACCAACCCGGTGACAGTCGAGAGCGCGCTCCTGGCGGTTGCCGAAGTGGTGGGCCTCGACGGGGCGAACGCTTTCGCGGCGTCCCTCGGAGAGTTCGAGCTTGCCATGGGGGTCCCCCTGATGGGGTACAACGTCGTGCTCCAGGCCAAGCTACTGTCTGAGGCTCTGAACAAGGTGTCCTCCCTTGTGGTCGCCCACGTAGTCCCCAAGAGGGAGAAGGCCCTAGGATACGCGGAGACAAGCCCCGCGCTGATTACCCTCGTGTCCCCCAGGATTGGCTATGACAAGGCGGCGGTGCTCGGGAAGGAGATAGCCAGAGGAACCCCGATAAGGACGGCGCTCAAGAAGCTCGGCTTCGGGCCCAAGGAGATAGATTCGATGTTGAACATGAGTGGATTGGTCGAGCCCGGCATCCCTTCTAAGAAGGTCTGAAGCGCGGTTTTCGCCTGAAAACGGGCGTATTCAGCGCCTAACTTTCACGCCGATCTTCTCCATTAGCTTGCCAAGCTCGGAGTCGTCGACTGCGTCCATCCTCAGATACCTCAGGATCTCGTCCTCTTCCATGCCCACCCTCCTTGCCTCAGCCACCGTGGTCCTATAGGCTTCGAGCTCGGTCGGCCTGTCCACGTACTCGAACGCCTGGTCATACAGCTCCTTCCCTTCAAGGAACTGGCGAACGTGGACGAGCACGTGGATGACGTCGAGGTAGAGGAAGTCGTTCTTGGCCGACGCGAGGTGCTTGGACCCGATGCAGATCGTACCAGTGTCCCTGTCGAGCCATAACCCAGAGTCGTTCCGCTCCACCCTGAGCTTGAGGTGGTTCATGATCTTGGCCATCTGGGTCTTTGACCCGAACACCTTGAGCAGGGCTGAAGATGAGCCCAGGCCAGCGAAGACCTCAGACAGCTTGTATTCCCCTACGGCGGCGCTGCGCCTGACCCGGAACGTCCTAACCAGCATTACGATATTTGAAGGGCTACAGGACAATCAAAAGATTGGAACTCAAAAAACCATCTTGTTGCGGTGAAGTTTGGTTCACATGGGGGTGCCTCTGCTGACCGAAGCGCGCGGCCGCAGATATGCTTACGTTATCCGGGCAAGGGGATTCTGACGCGAAGGAATTGATCGTTTCGCTCAGCGGGATACGGGGGATATACAACGAAGACCTCACCCTGGAGGACGTCGCTAGGTTCACCGCGAACTTCGTAAGCGCCACCGGGGCACGAGAGGTCCTTCTTGCCAGGGACTCGCGTACCACCGGACCCTCGATGTCCAGGGCGGCCGCTGCGGGGTTGCTTTCCAAGGGCGCGACGGTCTACGAGTACGGGGTGATTTCGACTCCGGCAGTATTCAGAGAGAGCAGGAGGAGGAGCCTCCCTGCGGTGATGGTCACCGCCTCCCATAATGAGCCTGAGTTCAACGGACTGAAGTTCATTGTAGACGGGGCAGGCATCGGCAAGGAGACGTTCGACGTCCTTACTGCGGGGACCAAGAACGAGCACGCCGAGTTCAAGGAAGGAACCGTGAAGCCCGCCGGGAGTCCGACTTACGTCGGCGACCTGGTCGAACGGTTCGGCGCAGGCAGCGGCAGGGGAGTCAGGGTGGCGGTGGACCTGGGCGGCGGGGCTGCGATTTCACACGCCTCCGCTTTGTTGACGCGTTTAGGATGCGAGGTGATTTCAGTCAACGACAGCTACGGCATCTTCCCACGGAGGGTGGACCCGGTGTCAGACGACCTGGGCCTGCTACGCTCGTCGGTGAAGGAGAGCGGCTGCGACATAGGGCTCGGGTTCGATTGCGACGGCGACAGGCTGGTCATCGTCGACGCTGACGGAAGGAAGAGGACTGGAGACTACATGCTCACCCTGGCCCTCTCGGAGCTCATCTCTCGTGCCAAAGAGAAGAGAGTGGTGGTGTCTCTCGACACGACACAGGCTGTCGAAGACGTCGCGCGGAGCCTCGGCTGCGAGGTGTTCAGGAGCAAGGTTGGCGAGGCGAACGTGGTAGGCGCGATGAGAGCGCACGGCGCAAGGCTTGGTGGCGAGGGGAGCAGCGGAGGGGTGATCGATGGGGGGTTCAACTATTGCAGGGACTCGATGCTGGCAGCCGTGGCGATAATTCGGGCGCTTCGGACAGAGGGGAAGAAGTTCTACGACTCGGTTCCATCCTACAGCCTGGCGAGGGTGGCCCTGCAGATACCGAAGGCGAGGGCGCTGAAGGCGATAAGGAGGCTCTCGGGAGAATACGACCTCGTCGATACGAATGACGGGCTGAAGATAATGCTGCCGAAGAAATCCTGGGTCCTGATGAGGCCGTCGGGGACCGAGGACGTGGTGAGGGTCTCGGCAGAGTCGACCTCAGATGAGAAGGCGGGTTCGATCGCACGCCTGTTCGCCAGGAAGCTGAAGGGGTTGAGCAGGTAGCACGCCCGACGAGCTGGGCATCATCCGGTCGATCACGAAGCAGTTCGGAGGCACCGCAAAAGACCGTTCCGTTTTCGGAGACGACGTAGCGGTGTTTCCCGTCAAGACAGGCAAAGCAGTCTTCAAAACCGATATGCTCGTCGAGCATACCGACGTCCCCCCTGGGATGAGCTACGGCCAAGCGGCGAGGAAAGCGGTGGCGATGTGCGTGAGCGATTTCTCTGCCAAGGGGGTGAGGCCCCACTCGTTCATGGTTTCGATCGGAGTCAGAAGAGGCGTTGTGCAGAAAGAGGTGAACGGGTTGGCAAGAGGGTTGAGCGCCGCGGCGCGGGAGTGGGAACTCAACTTCGTGGGAGGGGACACGAACGAGTCAAAGGAGCTCGTGATAGACTGCGCGATGCTGGGGTTCGCCGACAGAATCGTACCAAGAGGGGGCGCCTCTCCAGGGGATGTCCTTGTGGTGACCGGGACCTTCGGCCTCCCACCCTCGGGGGTGGAGATTCTCGTCAGGGGAGCTTCGGCTAACCCGAGGTACAGGCGGGCTGCGGTCAGGAGCGTCCTGGAACCGACGCCCGACCTTGAAGCCGGACTCGCCCTCGCCCCATACCTCACGTCATCCATGGACTCGAGCGACGGCCTTGCAAGGAGCGTCCACACCCTTGCGAAGGCTAGCGGAGTCGGGTTCGAGGTGAGCCGCCTCCCTATGGGAGAGGGCGTCAGGGAATTCGCGCTTCGGAACCGACTCGACCCTGAGAAGCTTGTCTTGGAGGGGGGAGAAGAATACCTCATAGTGGGGACGGTCAGAAGATCCAAGCTTCGGTCGGCTTCGTCCGCCGTGAGAAAGGCGGGTGGGATGCTACTGGAGATAGGATCTGCGACGAAAGAGGAGGAAGTGGTGCAGACCCGCGCCACAGGCTCCAGGCCCATATTGGACCTCGGATGGACCCATCTACGCTGAAGCAGTTTTTACGATCTTCGCGAACTTCCTTACGAGCTGGTCGGCGCCGTCCTGAGTCTCTGACTCGGAGAAGACTCGGACGATTGGTTCGGTCCCGCTCGCCCTGATCAGCACCCATGAATGTTTGTCCATCCATATCTTTACGCCGTCAACCTTCTCGATCTCGAACTCGCCCTTCGCTTGCTTCTCCGCCGCCTTTAGTGCCGCTTCGGTCTTCTTCGGGTTCACCTCTACCTTGGCCTTCGCCTGATGATACTTCGGGACGACGAACGCCAGAGCCTTCGAGAAGGACATGCCTCTGTTCGCGAGGCACTCTAGCATCAGCGCGGTGGTCATCGCACCATCCCTTACTGAGATGTGGGGCTGGTAGATGCATCCGCCGTTCTCCTCGAACCCGAAAATAGCGTTCCTTTCGATTATGGTCCTCGCTATCTCGACCGCCCCGACCTTCGTCCTCAGGACTCGTGCATTGTGTTTCTTTGCGATCGCCTCAATCGCTTGAGTGGACGCAACCGACGTCACCAAGGTGTTCCCAGGGTTCTTTTCCAGCACGAAGTCCGCGACCAGGCACCCGCTCTGGTCCCCCCAGAGTACCGCTCCCGACTCGTCGCAGAAGATCGACCTGTCTCCGTCACCGTCATATGCCACCCCAAGGTCTGCCCCGACCGACCTCACGGCGGCCGAGAGATCTTTGAGCGTGTCGGGGGTAGGTTCAGGTCCCCTGCCTGGGAAAGTTCCGTCAACCACCGAGTTCAGAGTGATGAGCTTGCACCCGAGAGACTCCACGATGTAAGGGGCTGCGACCGACTGGGCGCCGTTGCCTAGGTCCATGACGACGGTGAACTTGCGTTCCGCGACCGCTTTCGCATTCACTTTCGAGAGGACACCCTTCTGATATGCCCTGACCACTGAAGCTTCCTGGCGTGCGACCCCGACGGTCTTCCAGTCAGCTTTGGTCTGAGACTTGTCGTAGAAGATCTTCTCGATCTTCTGCTCGTCTAACCGAGGCACCTCGACCCCGTCAGAGCCGGACACCTTCACGCCGTTGTACTTCGCAGGATTGTGAGATGCGGTGACCATGACCCCGCCCCTGAATCCAAGAGCCTTGACCGCGTACTGTAGAGCTGGCGTCGGCACGAGGCCTGCTTCTGCGACGTCGCGGCCAGAGCTGAGGAGGCCCGAAACAACAGCGTTGGATACAGCTTGGCCAGACAGGCGTCCATCCCTTCCCACGAGGACTTCACCTGAAGCGAAGTATGTCCCGACGGCTTCGCTGAGGCCGATCACGAAGTCGAGGTCGTGCGAGACGCCAGGGACGAACCTCACTCCGTTAGTCCCGAAGAGCCGCTGTTGGGGTGCGGCCAACGGCCGACGATGAGAGGTTGACTGGATAAAACCTTCCGATTTCCACCGCTAGAGACGGGCCATGAAACCCTCAGCTTCCCGGCAAAAGCTTATGACGAAACCCGGGTCGATGCCGGTTGGGCCCGTAGCGCAGTACGGATAGCGTGGCAGCCTTCTACACATGAGTGGAGTGAGCTGTAGGTCGTGGGTTCAAATCCCACCGGGCCCGCCTTTGTGACCGAGCCAGACGGAATGTTTCAGCGCTTGCTACTGGCTCGCCAGCCACAGCATGGCGCCCATGCCAACCAGTTCCATGGTGTGGAGCGCCATCAGGGGGAGGGCCACGTCGGCGGAGTAGGTCGAAGCGAATCTGAAGTAAAAGAGCGCCGCGGCGAGGTTCTGAATCAGGAACATGAGGGAGAAGACGGCGAGTCCGAGAGTAAACCGGGACGTCCGCTCTCTTGCGAGCCTGGAATAGAAGACAAATAGCGCAAGGGCGAACACTGAGCCGACGGTAGCTAGGACTATGTCGACCAACCATACAGGTCCCGGAATCATTCGACCATCCTCCTCGCCTGGCCCTCAGTATTCTTAGCGTTAACCACTTCGTGATAGACGGCGATGTTGCTTGTCAACAGCGAAGTTGGAAAGTACACCTGTCCATATCGGGGACCTTCTGCTTCTACCAGGTTGCTCTCTGCGAGAACCTTCAGGTGATGCGACACCGTCCTGTAGTTGAGTGACAGCGTGCTCGCAAGCTGGTTCGCGTTCATGGGCGAGGACATTAACAGGTCGACCATAGATTTCCTTGTCCTGCCACCTTTGGAAACGACGAAGACCCACCACAGCATGTGCCTGAAGGAATCGAAGGACAACCTCTGCTTGGACTGAGTTGGAATGTTGTCCGGTATAAAGGGGGTTGCGCGCAGAGCTTGGCTCTGCGCGTCTGGATGTGGCTAAGGGTCAAGGCGGACGACACCGAAAGGGAGTCATCGGCGCCATGTTGACCGCTTATCCTACGGGTAGTAACCCGAGGATGTCGATGTCTGGGACGAAGTCGTTGTGGTGGTCGTTGCAGTTGGGACTACAGGCGATGGGACCGTGGCCACGTAGAAGCCCCCGACTCCCTGCCCTGATGTGTCTCCCGGAAGGGTGTCACCTGCCCAGTAGAACAGGGCGTAGCCGTCGTAGGTGACTATCTTGGTGCTGTTGTATGGAGTTATGGTCCCGAAGCTGGTGCTGCTGAGGCCTGGCGCCACGGTGATCGTCGGTGTATAGAACACCGGCCAGTTCTTCTCGCAGACCGGAGTGGTGCAGGTCGTGGTACCGCTGTTAGGTGTGTCGGTCGATCGGAAGTACAGTGTGTATCCTGTGCTGTTCGTCAGATAGATGCCTACGGATGGTTTGTAAGCCACGCCTATGCTGTAGGACGATCCTCCTACTATCTGACCTCCTGACAGCTGCAGGGTAGGCGGAATGGCGTACCATAGACCTCCGAACTGGTTCAGCCCCTCGCCGTACATGCTTCCTGCGCTCGTGTCAGCGGTGTAGTAGTAGAGGGGCCATCCGTTGAACGCGGTCTGTTTGGTCCCGTCTGGTCGAGTGATGGTCGAGAAGTTGGACGCGCTGAGGCCTGATGGTAGAGTCAGGCTGCTTGCGTAGAATGGTGGCCAGGCGGCCGCACAGGAACCGGTGCATGTGCTGATTCCGTTTCCGGGTTTGTCGGCCCCGAACATGTACAGGGTGAACCCTGTCCCGTTCTCCAGGTAATGCCCGATTGTGGTGCTGGTCCCGATCTGAACTGAATACTGCTGCGATGTTGATGAGGCAGTGGTGCTCGTAGTGTTCGTGGTGCTGGTGGTACTCGACGGAGCAGAGCTGCTCAGGTAGTAGTACGAGCCAACGCCGACGACCAAGACTACGACTATCACAACTGCGGCGACAACCGATGTTGAGATTGCTTGGTTCTTCGAAGTGTTCGTTTTCATTTCTCGAGTCCGGCTAGCGGTCGTCTGTCAATAAGCCTGTTTCAGATTTATGTGCAAATTCCGTGCAGATCCAGAGAACCAGAGTTCAAAATTGGGTATGAGATCGAGCGTGGTCGGCTAGATGAGAGGCCTTCTGGAAGGCGTCCCTCTACCTGACCGAGTCTGACGACGTGAGTTATGCGTCCTGTCGTCGATTCTGCTTCTGATGGGCCCTTAGTCCGATTCCGCCCGAGAACTCGTGCAGCCGCCCCTGTCCTCGCGGGTGATCCCCGTCTCTCAGGCCCAGCGCTGCGATGATGAGACCAAACGTTCCCAACGGAAACGAGGCGTAGAAGAACAGCGGGATGACCAGCAGAATCGAAGCGGCGAGAACCAGCACGGCGACTCCGACCACGGCCATCCCGAGCACGTACCCGAAGACCGAGCGGTCCAATCTCAGCTCGCCTCCAAGCGGCTGCTTGGGATCGAGCTACCAGCTGCGCGCTGAAGTCTCTCCCCGCGTGTCGCATTCAACGGTCTGATGGCCAGAGTAGGATGTATAAGCCAGGAATAATCACGCGTTGTTACCTACAATGCGATGTTGCTTCCAAGGTACGATGCTAGAAAGTGCGTCTGGGCCCGGGGCCGCCCGACCAAGTGGGACGTCTGTCGCTTCTTCGAAAGCCCGTGCCAAGCACGGTCACTGACGGCCAGCGGGAAAGTGATCAAGTGATGTCTAACGCCGCAGATGTGTCATCCGCCCGTTCCGCCAGAGAAGGGTGGTCGGAAGACGAGTTCCTCGATGGCCTCGCCGTCGAGCTGCAGTCCTGCGGCCTGACGTTGAACGAGGCTCGGGTGTACATCTACCTCTTGGCAAACGGAGCGTCCCCCGTCAGCGCCATCTCAAAGGGCATGGGACTCCACAGGGTCGAGATCTACAGAAAACTCCACGATCTGGGAAGGGCTGGCCTGCTTGAGACCTACCTGGACCGGCCAAAGAGATACGCGGCCGTCGACCCCAACACCGCGCTTTCAACGCTAGTCCGCAAGGAGGAGGTAAAGCTCGCAGCTTTCAAGCTCCAGTCACGCGGCGTGCTTTCCAAGTTGGAGAAGCTCGGGAACTCGGCGAACACCCGGCTGCTGAGGCGTGAGGCTACCGGGGAAGGGTCATACAGGCTGGTCCGGGGCCGAAAGAAGTACTATGACGAGATAGCCAGACTGGCAGGGCGCGCCGAGAACGAGATTTTGAGGATAGTCTCGCCTGGCGGGGTCGTCCGCACGATGCTCGCGGGGACCGATGAGGAATACGCGAGGGCGAAGTCCAGGGGCGTATCCATCAGGATGATATGCGAAGTCAACCCAAGGAACAGAAGCTATGCCCGGCGGCTTGCAGGGATCGTCCAGCTCAGGCACTTGGAGGGCGTCAGGCTGCGTTTCACACTCATCGACAGATCCGTGACCGTGCTCGGCGCAAGGTTCGACGAAGCGTCTGAATCCCTGGATTCGGATGAGGACGCGTATGTCGTCTTTGAGGACGCGAGGTTTTCGGAGGCGTTCCGGATGTTCTTCGAGTATCTGTGGGCGCAGTCCAAGCCCGTCCCCCAAAGGGGAACTGCGGGAAGGAAGACAAAGAAGCTGTAGGTAACGAGCAGTAGCTACTCTCTGTTTATACAGTTTGGACGGTCGCGACACCCGAGATAGGAGGAGTTCTCAAGGTGTACCGAACGGAAAAGCGCGATTCACAGAAGTTCCCAGGAAAGGATGGACGATAGGATGTCGGATGAGACTCGAGAAAAGCCGGCTAGACGCGAGAGCGAGCCGATCGCCCGCCCCAGCCCCCCACCTCCGACCAAGGTTCTAGCTCCGACCCCGCCTAAGCCTGCCCCACTCCTACCTCAGGCATCCTCTGCGGCCAAAGGGAGGAGGAGATTCGTAAAAGCTCTGTTTGTGGTCGGCGCCGCCCTTTCGATTGCTCCCTTCGTCCCCTGGGGTCAGTATCTCTCATCATCGGTATCGGCGAAGGTGGAGCCGACGCTCCAGAAGGTGGTCGCCGACATCAACGCGACCAACGGGCAGGCGTCGGGGAAGCCGATCAACACCACTGATCTCGAGACGTTTCCTCCGAACACGGCTTGGCTGGTCACTTATCCCTCGTCGGGGAACCTCACCCTTGACTCTCAGAACCCGGACACGTTTGTCAAATGGCGGGTAATCCGGCTGCCGGCAGACGTGGGAGGGACCAACACCGATGCGACGGCCTTCGTGGCGTTCAGCGAAGTCTGCGTCCATCTGTGGTGCAGCCCCAACTACGACCCGGAGCACTCGACGTCAAAGGTCGATGAAACGTTTCAGTGCCCCTGTCACGGCAGCATCTATCGGATCCCGGATGGCCTCTCCATAGCAGGCCCGGCGTCGCTCCAGCCCGCACCTACGAACGCAATCCCGATGCTTTCGCTTTCGTCCGATGCGAGCGGGCAGCTCTATATCGAGCCGGCTGTTTTCGATGTGGACCACAACGGGGTAATCGGGTACGGAAGATACTACGACACATACTACAGTTACATCAAGCCCGCGGCGGCAAAGAGCGGCTGAGCCGAGATAGAATCAGGTCACCAGAGTATCTCGCCAAGGCTTAAACGGCAAAGCGAGACGTTTGGGACTGTTGGCACCGCCGGAATACTCGGCCAGAGAGCTGTCTCAAGAGACCTGGAAAGACTTCGAGCGCTTCTTCCGCAAGCCTGGCGAATGGAGTAGCTGCCAATGCATGTGGTTCCACCGCCCGGGGCCCAGGCCAAAAGAAGATGAGGCCCTGACGTCGAAAGAGCGCAACGAAAAGAACTTTCGGGAACAGAAGGCCCTTGTGAAGGGTGGGCGTTCGCACGGCGTGCTCGTGTTTCTCGACGGTGACCCGGTAGGCTGGTGTCAGTTTGGTCTGGGGGAGGAGTTTCCGCGGATCGACAATGCGGCGAAGTATCGCAGAATACCCTCTGCCAGTAAAGGGGCGAGACTTTGGAGGATCACCTGCTTCTGTGTAGACAAGAGGCAGCGCAAGCAAGGGATAGCCAAGCTCGGCCTTCGCGCTGCCATGGATGCGATACGCAAAGAGGGAGGAGGGGTGGTCGAAGCTTATCCGTCAACCCGCAAAGAGGGCTTGGCACTCCACCGTGGAACCGCCAGGATGTTCAAGGAGGAGGGGTTCGAAGTGGTAGCCCCGCTCGGACCAGGCAACCTTGTGGTCAGAAGAAAGGTCTGAACGGTCGCAACTGCGACCAGGAGACGTGGGTCGGGCTCGCTCGGGATTCGAGTTTCGGGTTCTCTCGCCTAGTGCGCTCCGCAGATGAACTCCAGCGAAGCGGCGGCGCCGTAAAGCTTGTTCTCTCCTTCCTGCCATACGACGGACTGCTTTCCTTCGATCACGTCGTCCGTGATCTCCAGTCCGCGGTGAGCCGGAAGACAGTGCATCACGACCGCGCTCTTCGGAGCCGACTTCATCAAGGCGGCGTTGATCTGATAGCCTTTGAACGCCCGCGTCTTCTTCTCTTTCTCGGACTCTTCGCCCATGCTCACCCATACGTCTGTGTACACTACGTCTGCGTTCGCCAGGGCTTCCTTCGGGTCCCGTACCGTAGCGATGTCAGCTCCAGTCTTTCTTGCAATCGACCGCGCCGCTTTGTAGATCTTCGAGTCAGGCTCGTATCCCTCAGGGCAGGCGACGAGCACGTTCATCCCAGTCAGGGCGCCGCCAAGCAACAGCGAGTTGCTGACGTTGTTCCCGTCGCCGATGTACGCGGTGGTGAGTCCCTTGAGCTTCCCTTTGACCTCGCTTATCGTTAACAAGTCTGAGATAATCTGAGTTGGGTGCTCCGTGTCGCTCAGGGCGTTTACCACAGGCCTCCCGGAATACCTCGCCAGCTCAGAAAGCGTCTCTTGCGAGTACACCCTCCCTACAATCGCGTCCAGATATCCCCCCAAGATCCTCGCGGTGTCTCTGACGGGCTCGCCCCTGCTCAGTTGAAGCTCTCCAGCGGAGAGATAGACCGGGTCACCTCCGAGGCGGATGGTCGCAACCTCGAAGCTCGTCCGTGTCCTTGTCGAAGGCTTCTCGAAGAGCAGTCCGACCACTTTGCCTGCGAGGGTCGAGGGCGGCTTCCTGGCGCGCATCTGCTTCTTCAGTACCGCCGACCGCTTTACCAGGGAATCCAGCTCGGACGCCGAAAGGTCGGAAACAGAGAGAATACTTCTCAATTCGCCGGTTGTGACCGCCACGGCCTTGTGGTAGATGAAGTTGACGCTTCCATGCCTTCGCTACTTCTTGGTGGAGATAGCTACAGCAGCGAGCATCATGGCGCCGCCGACCACCACGGTTGGCGTGACCTGCTCGGCCAGCAGCAGCGCGCCTCCGGCGATGCTTACGACAGGTATCAGGTAGAGCTGAATCGAAAGCCTCGTGACCGCCCCTCTGCTCACGAGGGTGTAGAACATCAGGTACCCGAACACCGTGCTCAGCAGCCCCAGGTACAGGACGCCCAGCCAGCCGTCGAATGACAGAGACGCGGCCTGGCTGAAAAAGCTCCTCGTCAAAAGGGGTGTCATCATCGCGGTCCCAACCAGACCTGCGAGTATGGTCGTCGGAGCCGACCCGTACTTGGTCACAAGCGGCTTCCCGAGGACGGCGAACACGGCGTAGCACAGTGCGGTGAACAAAGCCTCAGCCACCCCTGTAAGGGAAGAGAAGTCGCTCGCACTGACGGTTCCGATGGAAAGGACGACCGTCCCGGCGAACGCCAGTAGCAGGCCGACCAGGACCCGCCGTCCGGCCTTCTCATGAAGGAGGAGATACGAGAGGATCACGATGAAGATAGGACCGAAAGCGATCAGCAGCGCCGACAAGCCGGCGGACAGCGTCGTCTCGGCGTAGTTCAGGGACAGGTGATAGCCTGCGACGTTGGCTAGAGCGACCGCAAGGAGTCTGGGGATGTCTTTTCTTTCGAATCTGACCTTCGGCCTCCCTATGACGGGGAGGAGTATCAGGAATGGGATAGCTGCGATGAGCCATCTCAACAGCGCCAGGTTGACGGGAGAAAGCTCGATTTCCACTTCTTTTATCGCTACGAAAGCCATCCCCCATATCAGGCTGAGAACCACGAGCCCCGAATAGGCGGTTACGCTCTTCAAGCTCAACTGTTGTCTGTTTCCTTCCCCGGGGCCATCGCGCTTTCTCTGGACAGGAGGGCCCTCTTCCTGTAGATTCCGAGGCCGTATCCTCCCAGGCTTCCGTCCTTCCGGATCACGCGGTGGCATGGGATTATGAGAGGCACAGGATTGGACGCACAGGCGTTGGCAACCGCCCTGACGGCCTTTGGCCGTCCCACCATCTCTGCCACCTCGTGATATGAACGCGTCTCGCCGAGGGGGATTCCCCTGAGGGCCGTCCAGACCCGTAGCTGGAAGTCGGTCCCCCTGACGTCGAGCGGGAACCTGACTTCCTGTCCGCTCAGGTGCTTGTTCAGGGCGTCGAGGTAGCGCTTTGCCCTGGCCGCTTTCTCCATCTTCGCATTCGGGAACTCCGCCTTCAGTGCTCTGACCAGCTCTTCGTCGTTTCTCCCCGCCTTGACCGCACAGACACCGTGGTCTGTCGTGGCGACGAGCAGGCGGCCCAGAGACGACGTCCCCGTGGCGTAAGCTATGGCCGCCCCCTGGCCCCCTCTGCGGTACGTGGCAGGCGTCATCCCGAGTCTCCTCTTCGAGTCTTCATAGAGCCAGCTCTGCGCCGAATACCCTGTCCCCCTCAGAGCTCGCACGACCGGCTCACCCTTCGACAGATGCTCCCTTAGCCTGCTCACCCTGAACTCTTCGAGGTACTCTCTGGGAGACATCCCCATGACCTCCGTGAAGATCCTCTGCAGATGGAAGGGGCTGACGCCGAAGCTTGCGCCAAGGCTCTTCAGGGTGATCCGGCCCGTGGAGTTCTCCCTGATGTAATCACAGACCTGTTTCACCATTTCTGCCTTCTTCGTTGGGCCCCTCTGAAGGGCGACGGCTCTCTGCACTGGTTCTCGCCTCAGGCGAGCGGGTTTGGTAATAAGACGTTTTGTCGGTTTCTTGCGCTCTCGGCCCTAGAGGACCTTGATCCCAGGGAACGCGGTACTGACTGCGAACCCCAGGGTGAAGACCACGATTGTGGTCGCGAAGAGGATGAGCAGTATCTCGAAGAAGTCTCTCATGAACAGCTTCTGCTGGATGACGACGCTGTACCAGGTCGTTATCGCGAGGATTATGACGGCCATGGTAAGGGACCCTCCCAGCGCCAACGGCATGCTAGTGGTAAGGAAGTATGGGGTGGCCAGCAGGACCGCGGTCACGAAATAGGAAACACCAGTGTAAGCGGCGCTCACCCTCGCGGAGCCTTTGAACCCTCCCTGCTTCGCCTGGGCGAACGCAGCGGAGGCCATCGCGAGCGACGCGGCCCCTCCTGCGATGATGCCGGCGAGCCCTGCGATCTCTGTCTTCTCGAAGAGGCCCAGCCACCCTGCGTGTATCCCCGAGATCTCGACCAAGGCGTCTGCCAGGCCGAGGACCACGAAAGAGATGTAGGCGACCGCCGTGCTTTCGGCTTTCATAGCAAACGCCTTCTCGTGGTCTTTTTCGTCAGAGACCATCAGGTCGAAGGCGGTCTTATCCTCAGGTGGGATCAGTGAGGCGAGCTCACGATACTCCGCCACCACCTTGGCCTCGTGCCTGTCGAGATATCTGGTGGCGAAAGTCAGTCCGAGGAACCTCCTGAGGAAGAGCACCCAATAGAGCTTGAGCTTCGCAAGCTTGGGCTCTTCGCCCGGGACGTATCTTCGCCAGAACTCGTAGTGACCGTGTTCGGTGTCGGACAAGGTCTTCAGCACTGTCGAAAAAGGGCTGTCAGCAGACACGGTCTTCGAAAGGCGCTCGTAGAGGGTGTAGTCTGACCATTCATCAGACATCCTTACCCTCGCTACGGCCTTGAGACTCGGGCTCTCGGCGGCCATCTCACGCTTGCGCGACCGTTTCCCGTATTTGAACCATGGGTATAACCGCGTTCAAGAGGGGTTCTAACGGTGCGGTTTATAGCGGGTCGATCCGACGTTTGAGCCGACAGACCACGGTACAAGCGTATTGCGTCAAGTGCAAAGCGAGCCGAGAAATGAAAAGCCCTCAAAGCGTGACCATGAAGAACGGGCGTCATGCCATGAAGGGCGTCTGCCCCGTCTGCGGCACTGGAATGTACAAGATCGGCGGCTGAAGTGAGCTTCCGGGCCGCTCCGGTCGCATGGTTCTATTCCAGATAGAGCGCCGGCTTGGTGGGCAGCGCGTCTTTTGCTCTGTTCGCCGGGTCCCTTGTGGTCTTGGCGCCTGCCTTCTGCACTGAGACCTCGATTCCCAGCTCTGCCGACATGAAAGATGACGCCTCCGACAGCGCCTTGAACTCGTCGAACCCCTTGTGGGAGAGAATCTTCCCGAGCAGCTCTTCTCCGATCTCGAAGCTGAGCTTGAACACTCTGTCAGGCTGTATGCCAAGCTGCGAGTACTTCTTCACGACCAGGCCGACGTTCTCTTTCTTCTGTTTTGCCGATGCCATCTCGTAGAAGTAGCTCTTGGCCGCGTCTGAGCAGACGTAGACGTTCAGCTTCGTCCTGGGTCCCCTCACGACCTTCAGGACGTTGCGCGCGTCTTCTATGACCTTCCCCAGGACCGCCTCTGCCAGCAGAGCCTCCTGATCCACCGGGAAGTCCTTTGGGGTCGGCCAGTCGGCCTGGCAGACCAGGCCCTTACCGCCCAGCTCGCGGTTCAGGTCCTCGGACATGAAGGGCGTGAACGGAGACATCATCCTGACCCAGGCGTTGAACACTTCGCTCAGCGTCTGGCGCCGAGGCTTCCCCGACCTTCTCAGGTAGTATCGCAGGTCGTTCCAGATGTCCAAGAAGATCGTAGCCGAGGCCCTCCTCATCCGCAGTTCCTCCAAGGCACCCGTCGCCGTGGCTATCCGCCCGTTGACAGAGGAGACCAGCCAGGAGTCCAGTGCGTTCTCCTCCCGGTTGACCGAGGCGTCCATCGTCTTCTTTACGAACGGGATGACCGCCTCTACCTTCTCCTTCGCGTCCATGGCGGCTCTGTCCCTCCAGTCCGCATCGTCCATCCCGTCTGCAGTCAGCGCGAGGGCTAGCCTGAACGCGTCGGAGCCGTACTTCACCTTGGCGTCCTTCCAGGTAACGAAGTTGCCTCTCGACTTGCTCATCTTCTTCCCCTCGATGGTGATCATGCCGTTGATGCCGAACCCTCGCGGCCACTGCTTCTCTGGGAAGAGCGCCGCGTGATGGAACGCATAGAAGGTGAGATGGTTTGGAATGAGGTCCTTCCCCGAATTGCGGAGGTCTACAGGATACCAGTAGGTGAACTCGGTCCTCATGTCTTTCAGCACCCGCTCGGTGGTCTTGACCGCCTTTGCCAGGCTCGCGGGGTTCCCCTTCCCAAGAAGCACGTAGTCCAGCACTTCGGGAGTCAGGCTGTCGGGCCCTATCTTCTCGGCGTTGACGAACTTGCTGATGGAATAGTAGGCCATGTAGACGGTAGAGTCGCTCAGGGTCTCAACCAGCCAGTCCTTGTCCCAGGGGAGCCTGGTCCCCATGCCTGAGCGCCTTGCGCATGGCCAGTCGTTCAGCCACTCTATGGTCGAGTAGAAGACCTGTCTCGCATCTTCTGGATACATCACCGCCCTTTCGACCACGAGCTTCGCCTTTGCCTTCCACTCAGGGTTGGAATAGTTCAGGAACCACTGGTTCTCGAGGATCTTGACGTAGCATCTGGTGCCGCAGCGGCAGACCACTTTCTCTGCGAGCTCGAACATCTTGGCAGACCTCCCTGTCTTGGAGATGAGCTCCATGGCCTTGGTCTTGGCATCTGGGACAGTCATCCCCGATAGGGGCCCTGAGTTCTGGCTCAGGACCCCCTTGTGGAACTCGGCGCTGTACACCTCCTGTGTGGCGGCCTCAAGGTTAGGGTCCATGGAGTCCTTGACCTCCATTTTCCTTACGGCGTCTTCGGCAGGGACCTTCGAATATCCTGCCAATGAGAGGATCGGTATCGGGACGATGCCGTCGGCGATCTCTTTGATCTGCCTGCCCACCTGCACCCTCCCCTCCTGGATGTCCCGCAGTGCCATCAGGTCGTATGGAGCGTGGGCTGGGACGCTGAACACGACTCCGGTCGAAAGTGACGGGTCGACGAACTTCCCTGGAAGGATTGGGAGCGACTTCCCCGTCAGCGGCGCCATCGCATACCTCCCGAATAGGTCGGAGCCCTTGAACTCCCGGACGGGGACCACGTCGTGCTTCTGTTCTGAAAGCTTCGCGAGGGCGGCCGAGCTCACTATCCAGAGCTCTCCGTCCACGCGTGCCTCGCTGTAGTCGGCTTCAGGGTTGACCCAGATGTTTGTAGCCCCGTAGATGGTCTCGGGCCTCAGTGTGGCGGCGACGAGCGCGAACTCACCCAGGTGGAACTTGATCAGGCTGAACTCGGTCGGGGACACCCCCTCACCCTCCAGCCTGTCATGGTCGCCCGTGGGGCTCTTGTCGAAGGGGCACCACACCACGGGATGGGTCCCCTGGACCACGTACCCGAGCTCGCGGAGGTGCAGATACTGCCACTCCACGAACTTCCTGAAGGCGGGGTCGATGGTCCTGAACTCGCGCCTCCAGTCTATTGAGAACCCCGTCTCCTTCATCACCTGACGGCTCTGCTTGGTGTAGTAGGAGGCGAGGTATTCCGGCTCGACGAACTTCGCGACTTCCTTCTCCGGGACGTGGTCGAGCTCGATGAACGCCCGTCTGACGCTCGGGTCGCCTTCCTTGAGCCTCTTGCTCATCCCGACGATTGTCGTCCCGGTCCAGTGCCAGGCCCAGGGGAAGAGGACGTTGTACCCCTGAAGCCTCTTGAAACGAGAATAGAACTCAAGGTGACTGGCAGTGAAAGCGGTCCCGACGTGGACGGCCGAGTTCATGTATGGGAAAGGGAAAGTGACGAAGACCTTCTTCTTCCCGGCCACCGGGTCAGGTTCGAAGGCGTGTTTGTCGTCCCATACTTTCAGCCAGTACTTCTCGCGCGCTGACATCCCTGTCAACTCGACGAGAGGTTTTCAGCTGCGGAAGCGGCGTCATCAATCTTGCCCACCAGAGGTCCGCCCCCCTGCGCGAACGTCGGGGAGCCGCCGCCTGATCCACCGAGCGTCGGGGCCAGCTTCCTTACGACGTCGACGGCTGAGAATCCAGACTTCGCGGCCTCTGTTCCGACGAAGCAGATGATCCTTGCAGATTTGCCGGTGGAGAACACCGTGACGTAAACTAGGGACGGGTCGTCGGCGACGCTCTTCTGTCCTTGAGCAATAATCTGTTCCTCGCCCAGGGAAGGGCTCTTAGATACGTAAAGCTTTGCGCCCCCGACTCTCTTCGCTTCCGAAGCTACCCCAGACGACGACATCTCCACGACCTTCTGTCCGAGCGCCTTCTCCTTCGCTCTGGACTCGGCCAGCTCTCCCAGGATCCCCTTGGCCACCCTCGGCAGATTCTCTCTCTGGGTCCCGAAGATCGAAGACAGCTCCCCGAGCTCAGAGTCCATCCTGTGCATGAACTCTACCGCCGCCTCCCCGGCGACGAACTCTAGCCGTTCTACGCCGTCCTGGACCCTCTCTGCCTTCGTTATCTTGATCAGCCCGACCTCCCCGGTCGACCTCGCGTGCGTGCCGCCGCAGGCTTCGACGTCCCAGCCTCCTATGTCCACCACCCTTACGAGCTTCCCCGGAACGACGCCGCCCTGGTAGAGCCTGAAGCCGTATCTTGTCTCCGCCTCCTGCCTAGGCATCCAAGTGTTCTTCACCGCCAGGTTCTTCCTCACTATCTCGTTCGCTACGTCTTCGATCTTCTGCACCTGCGCCTCGGTCAGATGCGAGAAGTGCGTGATGTCTATCCTGCCGTAGTCTTCTTCCTTGAACGCGGAGTGCTGCCAGACCCAGGGGCCCAGCACCTGCCTCGAGGAGCCGTTGATGATGTGGGTGGCGGTGTGGATCTGGGTCACCCTCCTGCGCCTGCGCTGGTCGACGCGGCACTCTACGCGAGCGCCTGGCTTCGGCGCCTTTCCTTCGACCTTGTGGATCACCACGTCGCCGTACTTTTCGATGTCGACCACCTTTGCTCCTCCGATGGTCCCCCTGTCAGGCTCCTGCCCCCCTCCCCTCGGATAGAACCCTGTCCGGTCAAGGACCACGTATCTGCCTTCGAAGACCTTTACCACCTTCGCGGTGAAGTCAAAGGGCGCCCCTTCCTCGTAGTACCAGAGCTTTGTCGGCTTCAGCATCCTCGTGTCGAACTGCATCTTAGGCTGCTCAAGCTCCCGCGTCAGATGGCGGGCCTGCACCTTCTCGTAGAACCCTTCAGGAGGGCTCACCTTGGCTCCCGCTTCCATCAGCTGCTCGGGAGTGACTCCGTCCGAGTCGTACAGCTTGACCAGCTCGTCCGTGGTCAGCTCCTTCCCCTGAGTGGAGAGAGAGGAGACTATCTTGGAGACCCTTTCAGTGGATGAAGTGAACCTGGACTCCTCGACCCCCAGCACTTCCTTCACGTCCGGGCCGTGCTCTGCGAGCTCCGGGTACATCCCCTTCAGCTGGGCGATGTGCCAGTCGATGAGGTCGGAGACCTGGAGGTCGAACTTGTAATAGTTGATGAAGTTCCTGGCCCGCCTGAAGATCATCCTGAGGTTGTAGCCGCCCCCTGAGTTGGACGGGAGCATCCCGTCGGCCACGGCGAAGAGCAGCGTCCTCGTGTGGTCGGCGATCGCGTACATCGCTTCAAGCGCGCCGAACTGGCTCCAGAGCTTGGACGCGTCTTCGCCCAGAGCCTTCGCAATCTTCTGCCTTGCCTCGTCCAAGTTCCTGTACTCGTCGAGGTTGATTTCACCTGCGAGGGCTGAGTAGCGGCGGAAGAGCTTCTCGTCGTACTCGACGTGGTTCTCCTCCTTCATCCTCCTGAGGACCGGAGCCAGGTAGGAGTCATACGCGGTGGGGGTCCCCTGGGTGAGCCATGCGAGGCGCTCTAGGCCCGCTCCCATGTCCACCACCGGCTCCTTCAGTGGGACGTACCTGTCGGGGCTCCCCTCGAACGCGGTGAAGACCGCGTTGCCCGTCTCGAGGCCGCGGACGTTGTACTGCAGAGAATACCCGAAAGCGCCGTACCCCATCCAGACGTCCTCGTCGAAGCTGATCTCCTCCTTCTTGATGCCGAAGGTCTTGGTGAGGAGGTCGAAGTCGAGGTCTATGGTCCTGTCCTTCCAGTACCCTTCCTTGTTCGCGAGCGCGGTCTGGCCCACCATGCAGAAAGAGGTGCCGTGCTTCCCGTTCACGCCTACCGTAGGGACGTCGTTGAACCTCAGGCACATCTGAGGGACCACCAGCGGGTTGGCTGGGAGCGAGAAGACCACCTTCCCTCCCTCCACCCTCTGGAAGTCTATGATCGAGGCTACAGTGAAGTAAAGGTCAGGGCGCCACCGGCTCACCACAGGGTAGCGCTTGACTATGGCGTGACCGTTCTTGGCGAAGAATGACTCGACCGCCTTCCACGCGTCGACGTAACCGAACCTCTTCGACGCCGGGGGGTCGCCGATGAAGGTGTAGGGGGAGCAGGGCTGGTCGTCGCACCGCTTCCTCTCCTCGTCGAGGGTCCAGAAATATTTCCCGCAGCTCTCGCATCTCCGCCTGACGAAGCCCTCGCGCCTGAACAGGTCGACAAAGTAGTACCTCTTGTAATCCGCTGAGAACTTTGCCTTCAGGGCTTGCTTCTTTTCATTCAACTAGGCTTGGATGTGTCCAAGGCCTGAAGTAGATAAACTTGGGACGGAGTCGGGATTCGGTCCCCAGGGCCCTCCTTAGGGCAACGCTTTATCGAGCAGATGAGTTTCGATGCCACGCGATGAGAACAGAGGTCACGGTCAGAGAAGCGAGGAAGGACGAGCTCCAGCTGATCAAGAAGCTCTCTGTGGAGGAGCTCCCTGACGAGCTCAACGAGACAGAACGGAAGGACGTCGGTCGGGCGAAGAGGGTGTTCGCCGAGCGCATGGACGACCAGCTGAGAGTGGGTGGGAACGAGATCTATGTCGCCATGGTAGACGGGAGCGCTGAGATCGCAGGGTACGTCTGGTTCGGGGTCGCGGAAAGGCCGTTCAGCGACATGAAGGTGGGTTGGGTCTACGACCTGTTCGTCGTCCCGGGGCACCGCGGCAGGGGGGTCGGAGAGGCCCTGTTGAGGCGGGCTCTTGACGTCAGCAGGAAGAGAGGGTTCGAGCTGACTGGTCTCATGGTGAGGGCGAACAACAAGGTCGCGTATTCGCTGTACGAGAAACTGGGGTTCAAAGGGGAGTATGTGGTGATGACGAGGGACCAGCCCGGGGATTCCGCGTCAAATAGTTAAATACCGAACTAAGTTCGCCTTTCCGAATTCAAATGGAGTACGTTTACGCCGCCCTCCTTCTTCACAAGCTGGGGAAGCCGGTCAACGAAGAGAACCTGACGAGCGTCGTCAAGGCAACCGGTAGCTCACCAGACGAAGTGAAGATCAAGGCTCTTGCATCTGCCCTCAGCGAGGTAAACATCGACGAGGCGCTGAAGAACGCGGCCACCATGGCTGCGGCACCTGCCGCGGCTGCCGCTGCTCCTGGCGCACCCGCTGCGAAGGCAGAAGAGAAGCCGAAGGAAGAGGAGAAGAAGGAAGAAGAGGCTCTACAGGGTCTCGCTTCGCTCTTCGGCTAAGCTCGAAAAGCATCGCCAACAGCTCTTCCAGCGCAGCGTAAGCTATGCTGTGGGTTCGAAGGCTGGGAAACTGACGACGGGCAGAACACGTCTCGCGGAGACGATTACGGATACGAGCGTCTGATTACGGCTACTGGAATCCTTTTTCCTTCGCTTTCGCTTCCAGGGCAGCCGCTTCGGCTTCAGCCCTTCCGAGTATCATCGGGGCAGTCTCCTTGTCCAGGAACCCTGCCTCCACCTGGAGGCTCATGGCTTCCCTGTATGCCCGCGCGATGATGTCCGGTGCGGTCTCCTTGGTCACGTACCCTATGATGATCGCGAGGCCTCTCGATGACGAATACGCCTCCATCAGGCTCGCCCTGTACTTTTCCAGGTCGATGGCCACCAGGTCCCCGGCGTAGATGAGGCCGCTCTCGTAGGCGAGCGCGATGGCGAGTCCCGCGCGTATGGGTTTGATGTTGAGCTTAGACAGAAGGCTCGCGAGCTTGGGGGTGATCTCCCCTCCCTTCTTGACGGCGACCGAGTCCTTGTTGACCCAGATGCTCCCTCCTTCTATCTTGGTCTGTATCCCGGCTTCCCTGAATTCGCTGAGGACCGGGCCCGCTGGCAGGCTGGTGTTCCCTGCCGGGACCATGATGTCGTCGGGGGCCTTGTCCCCTGCCCTGGCCGGAAGGTAGACCTTGTTCTTGTCCAGAGTGAGGAACAGCTTGAACGGGTCGTAGGTGGAGAATATCAGCGCGTTCTGCCCCGTCAGCTGAGACAGGAGCTGGTCGGCGTTCTTGATGCCTGCCTTCTTCAGCCCGAGGATGGCGAGCTTGTTCTTTACCACGAAGACCTCGGCGTGCCCCCTCAGAGCCTTCCTTACCGCCATCAGCTGGCTTGCCCTCACCTTCGAGAGCGAGGTGACCGCGAGGACAGGATACTGCTTCGCGAGCTTGGCGACGCGCTCGACGGTCTCGACCTTTTCCTTGTTGTGAACCTTGTGGACCTGGACTGTTTCGCTCATGTCACTCTACCGCCTGTTTCGCGGGCTTCCCCATGGTCGTCTTTACCATGATGGTCTTGATGTTCCTGTCTCCGTTGGGGAGCTTCTTCGTCACGGCGTTCACCACGGCCACGATGTTCTCCGCGAGCTCCTGCTCGGTAAGCTTGCTGTCTCCTACCTTCGCCATGACCCCCAGGGACCCTCTGCTCCTCACCCTGACAGCCGTCCTCATCCTGTTGATCATCGCCTCGACAGGCGAGTTCGGCGGGACGGGAGAAGGGATCTTCCCCTTGGGACCGAGAGCCTGGCCAAGCACCTTGCCCACTCTGGGCATCAGCGCGGTGTCTGCGAGGAAGAAGTCGTATGACCTTGCCAGCTTCTTAGCGTCCCTCTTGCTCCCTCCATAGTTCTCCAGCTGCGAAGGGTCCAGCACCAGGTTTGCCTTTGCGTTCTTGGCCCTGACGGCCAGGTCGCCTGACCCGATGTAGGCGACCCTCGCCTGCTTGGCGGTCGGGTGCGGAAGGTAGACTATCTCGTTGATGTTCAGGTCAGTCTTCTTGGGGTCGACTTCCTTCAGCGTGACCATTACTTCTACGGACTGGGCGAACTTCGTTTCCTTGGACTGGTCCTTGCCCTTCTTGACCAGTTCGGCGAGCTGCTGGTTCGATAGCACGTAATCTTCACGAATTCCTTGCCGAGCCTTGGTACATCGGTTAAAAGCGTTATGTCCTCTATTGGAACTTGGAGTCCCACTTACCGTCGTCTATCTCTTTCATGAACTCCCTGGCGTCCTTCCCTTCTACCTTGACCCCCATGCTAACGCAGCTCCCGACGACCTCCTTCGCCGCCGACCTGACCGTGGCCGCGTAAGACCCCGCTATCTTGCTCTTGGCGATGCTGACGACCTGGTCCATGGTGAGCCCGCCGACGAAGTCCAGGTTGGGCTTCGACGATCCCTTGGGGATGCCGGACTCCTTGGCGACCAGCGCCGAGGTTGTCGGGGTGCCTACAGAAACGACGAACTGCTTCGTCTCCTTGTCCACTTCTACTTTGACGGGGACCCTCATCCCCTTGAAACTGGCCGTCTGCTTGTTGATCTCGGTGACGATCCCCAGGACGTTCACTCCGAGTGGCCCCAGCGCCGGTCCGAGCGGCGGGCCCGCGCTCGCCTCCCCCCCGGTAACAAGTACGTTGATGACCTGTTTTTCACCCATCTAACATCACTTGGGGGGCTCCGGCTTCGCACGTTCGACTATCTTGACGTACGTCGCGTCTATCGTGATCGGCAGCGCGAACGCTGTGTCCAGCAGAGACACCGTGATCTCCTGCTTCTCTTTTTCAACCCTGGTGATCTTCGCCCTCATCGTCTTGAACGGCCCGGCCACGATCTCGACGGTGTCGCCCTCGTTGAGCTCGGCGACCATGGACTTCGTCACCAGGAACTTCTCGATGTCAGAGTACTGCATCATGCCGGGGATCTTGCTCCTGACGTGCTTGAACCCCTGAATGCTCTCGTCCACCACCTGGCTGTTGGGCGCCTCGAAGAGGACGTATCCCTTCCAGGTGTCCAGTGCCAGGACCGAGAAGATAGGCTTCTTCTTCTGGACCGCCCTGTTGGCGACGAATGTCGCCACTGTCCTTTCCTGACCTCCGGTGGTCTTGACCGGGAATATGGAGCTGCTCCTCTCTTGATCGCTGATAACGGCCACGGTGAAAACAGGCCGATTTGCGTTGGCCTAATAACCTTATGTCCGCTCAGAGGTCACATGAGAGAGCGCTTCGGCGGGCGGCGACGCTAACCGAAGAAGACGCTTCCGATCAGCTTGATGATGAAACCGATGGTCCCGACCACGGCGACCCCCAGCGATACGAGCTTCAGGTACAGCATGAATTCGTCCCTGTCGCTCTTGTGGGCCAGCCTGAATATGGCTTCGGACGACCTCAGGAAATCCCGGAACCCCATGGTCGGAGTAAAGACCCCCGCCTTCGGCTTATATCCTTAGTGTCTGCCCCGGGCCGGTCGCATTGAACCCGCAGGGAGAGCCCGCCACGGTGATACTTTCGTCGAACGCCGACATCGCTTCGCGCACCCTCGCCGACGCCCTCGTGGAGGGGGAAGGGTTCACGTCCACCGGCGTCAAGCTTCTGGGGCACCCGGTGTATCAGAAGGGGTCTTTCCTCCTCGCGACGTTCGAGGAGATGATCGTCCACCCTCCAGACCTGGACGAATTCTTCAACCCGCAGGCGTACATCTTCCTGTCAAGGCACTACGCAGAATCGGGGATACCGTCGCTAACCGCGCACACGACCGGGAACTTTTCGTCAGAGGCGAGGTTCGGGGGCGTGGGGAAGGAGCTGGGCCGCTCCGACCCGGGGCTGCTGAAGGACTACCTCCGGACGCTGTGGAAGCACAGGTCAGAGGCAGAAGGATACGAGGTGACCATGGAGGCGACCCACCACGGCCCCACCTCCCTCCAGAAGCCCGTCCTCTTCGTGGAGCTCGGGTCGTCGGAGGAACAGTGGGGCGACAAGAAGGCGGCAGGGGTGGTCGGACGGGCTTTGATGGAGAGCCTGACCAACAGGGAGGTATGGACGAAAGTGGCGGTGGGGTTCGGAGGGACCCACTACTCTGAGAAGTTCACGAAGCTCCTGCTGGAGGATGAGTACGCGTTCTCTTTCGTAGCCCCGAAGTACGCCCTCGAACATGTCGACGAAGGGATCGTGGGGCAGATGCTTCAAAGGACGAACGCCCCCGTCAGGTTCGCGGTCCTCGACTGGAAGGGGCTCGGCCCTCACAAGGAGAAGGTCGCGGGGCTTGTCCGGCAGTTCGGGCTGGAAGAAGTAAGGGTCTAGCTGGGACGTCTGGGACCTAGGTCGGCAAGCTGGCGTATTGCTTCCCCGGCGACCTTGATGCTGTCCAGGTAGTCCCTGATCTGGACCGTCTCTCCGTCGGTGTGGCTGGTGGCAGACGGGCCCGGACCGTAAGTCAGGCATTCGGCGCCGCGCTTGCGCGCGAAGGTGTTCATGTCTCCCGTCCCGGTCTTCCTCACGAGCTTGGGTTTGGCCTTCAGGCTCGTGATTATGGCCCTCTGGAACGCCCGGACGAGGGTAGAGCCGGCGTCGGCTTCGTATGCCTCCGTAGGGAGGCCGGCGGTGAGCTTCGCCTCCACCCCTTCGCCTGTCTTCTCGGCGATGGCACGCATCTCCCTGATCGCAGTCGAAGAGAGGATGGAAGGAGGGAGCCTCAGGTCGAGGGTGCCTTCGCACAGGCTGGGGACGACGTTCTGGTACGAGCCCGCCTTGACCAGGGTAGGAGAGATCGAGAGGGACCTGAAGTGGTCGCCCTCCACGGCTTTGGAGGTTTCGTATTGTTTCAGCTTCGCCACTATCGACGCGAACTCGTCGAAGGCGCTCTTGTGCGCCCAGGGAGAGCCGGCGTGCCCCCCCGCGGTGCGGACCGACAGCTGCAGAGCCACCCTGCCGCGGTATCCTATGGTCAGGCGGTCTGCTCCGCTCGGTTCGCCGAAGACCGCGTAGTCGAACTTGGGTCCGCTCCGGATCAGCTCCTCGATGCCGGCGCCGTCCCCCTCCTCCTCCGTGGCGCCTGCGAAAGTGACCCTTACCCCTGAATCGGCCGCCTCGGCCCCCGCCACCAGGAGGGCGCAGAGCGGCGACTTCGCGTCAGCTGCCCCTCTGCCGAAGACCGCGTCCTTCGTCTTCCTGACCGGGAGCATCCCGGGGATGGTATCCATGTGACCGCAGAGCAGGAGGTTCGTCCTCCCTCTGCCGGCTTCGCCTATGACGTTGCCCGCCCTGTCGAGGTGGACGTTCGAATACCCGAGGAGCTTCATCCTGTCTGCGAGGAAGGAGGCGAGCTCATCCTCTTCGGTCGTGGGAGAGTAGATCCTCAGCGAGTCTACGAGCAGTCTTACGGGGTCGCTTGAGGCGGTGGTCATCTCTTCTGAGTCGACATCAGGTAGTCGACGGTCATCCCGGATATGTCTATCTCAGTTACAGGGACGGTGTTCTTGAACTCTGTGGTGTTATCGACTTTCCGGGCGGCTTCGATTGCGCATCTCCCGTTCCTCCCGCTGGCTCCTACGTTCGCTATCCTGCGCCTTACGGCTGACTCGGAGAGGTTGAGCTTGGTCGCCATTTTGGCGTTCGACATCTGCGAGTTCTCCCGGAGGACGCCGATGATCAAGTCGTCGAACCTGCTAGAGTCGGCCCGCTTCCGCTTCGCCAACCGCCTTCTCCAACACCTCGAGCCCCTTGGACATTTGGGCCTCTTGCATCACGAGCGCGGGCAGGAACCGGAAAGTGTCTCTCCCCGAATAGGCGAATATGACGCCGTTCGCCTGGGCTGACTGTAGCTGCGAGAGGATGTCGACCCTCGTCTGCATCGCGAGCATCATCCCCAGCCCACGCACCTCCTTCACCAGCTTGTGTGATGAAGCTATCTTCGCCAGCCCCGCCTTCATCGCCTCTCCCTTCTCCTTCGCCTTGGAAGGGAGGTCGTTCCTCGCTATGAAGTCCAGGGTCGCCGACCCCGCCGCGCAAGACAGCGGGTTTCCTGCGAAGGTGCTCGTGTGCTCCCCGCCCTTGAGGCTCCCCGCGACTTCGTCCTTGGCGACGGCCGCTCCGATGGGGAGGCCGCCCCCGAGCCCCTTTGAAACTGTCATTATGTCGGGGACCACCCCGAAGTGCTCCGACGCCCACATCTTTCCTGTCCTGCCGAGCCCCGACTGGATCTCGTCGAGGATGAGCAGAGTCCCGTTCTTGTCGCAGATCTCTCTCACCTCCCTGAAGTAGTCTGGCGGGGGGACGATGATCCCTGTCTCTCCCTGTATCGGCTCCGCTATGACCGCGGCCGTGTCGCTGTCGACAAGCTGGGAGAGAGACATGGGGTCTCCGTACTCGGCGAAGTCGAAACCATCCAAGAGCGGACCGAACGGGTCCCTGTACTTCTTGTTCCATGTAGCCGAAAGAGAACCGTATGTCTTCCCGTGAAAGCCTCCTTTCATGGAGACGATCTTCTTCCTCGAAGTGTGGCGCCTGGCCAGCTTGATCGCCGCTTCGACGGACTCGGTCCCTGTGTTGGTGAGCAGGGCCCTCCCAAGCCCCTTGGGCGCCGCCTTCACCAGCCGCTCCATGAACTCCGCCCTCGCGTCGTTGTAGAATGAGCCGTGGCAGGTGATCAGCTTCTCCGACTGGGCCCGCACCGCCTCGATTACGGCGTCGTTGCAGTGGCCTATGATCGCTACCCCGATCCCGCTCATGAAGTCGATGTACTCCTTTCCAGTGGAGTCCCAGACGACTGACCCCTTCCCCCGGACGATGGCTATCGGGAACTTCTTGAAGGCCGGAGCGCCGTACGCGCCTTCGAGCTCTTCTATCCTGCTCATCTGTTGCTTATCACCGTGCAGGAATCGTGGGAGAGGGCGCCGGTAAGGGGCCCGGTGCGGGTCCCTGAGCAGATTATCGCTTCGCCGACCCCTGCCTCGACGGCTTCTACCGCGCCCATCACCTTCTTCTGCATGCCGAACCCGATCTTGGGTAGCTTTGATGCGGCGTCTGAAGCGGTCATGCGCGTCACGAGTTTGTCGTCCAGTATCAGGCCGTCCACGTTCGTCAGGTATACCACGCGGTCAGCCTTGACTCCAGCTGCCACCGAAGAAGCGGCGCGGTCCCCATCCACGTTCAGAGGTTCCGCCTCCTCTCCGGTCGCGACCGGAGAGATCACAGGGACGTAACCGCCGGACAGCAGGGTCTCCAGCAGAGTCGCGTTCACGCCCACCACTTTTCCTGTGTACCCTCCTTCGATCGCCACCTTCCTCCCCCGGTCGTCCATGATGATGAGCTTCGATTTTCGCTTTCCCTGGAGGAGGCGTGCGTCTCCTCCAGAGAGGGACACGCTCTGCAGGCCAGCCCTTGTCAGGGCCGAGACGAGACGCTTCGCGAGCAGCCCTGACATCACCATCTGATAGATCTCGGCCGTCTCCATGTCAGTGTAGCGGCTCCTTATGCCGTCGGGCGAGACGACGAACCTCTGCTCCTTGCCCAGGCGGTTGGCATACTCGGTCACCACATCTCCTCCCCCGTGGACCACGATGATCTGGTTGGACGAAGCGAGGCCCCGGACGTCCTCGATGAGCGCTGAAGGGACCCCGGCTTTCATCAGGCTGCCTCCGACCTTGACTACTATCCTCATCTTGCTACACCGGGTGGAGGGGCGCCGACGTGAGCCCTGTCTTCTCGTCGAACCCTAGCATCAGGTTCATCGACTGGATCGCGTTGCCTGCGGCCCCCTTGACCAGGTTGTCCGTGGCGGAGAGGGCAACCAGACGCCCGGTCCTCTCCTCCAGCTCGAACCCGACGTCGCAGAAGTTGGACCCGACCACCAGCTTGGGGTCTGGGAGGCGGAACGGTCCCTGCTTGTCCCTGACGAGGCGGACGAAGTAGCTCCCGGTGTACATCGACCGGTAGGCCTTCCATACGTCCAGGGGCTTCACTCCGGCGGCGATGAAGACGTGCGAAGTGACCAGAATCCCCCTCACCATGTTGACGGCGTGGGCGGACATCGAGACCTTGACGCTCTCCCCGGCCATCTCAGCGAGGACCTGTTCGATCTCGGCCGCGTGCCTGTGCCCGGCCGGCTTGTAGGGCCTTACGACGCCGAACCTCTCTGAGAAGTGAGTGTAGAGAGACGGCTTCCCTCCTGCCCCAGAAGAGCCCACCTTAGCGTCGACCACCACGTGGTCCCTGTCGATGCCCAGCGACTTCTCCTTCAGCAGCGGTGCAAGCGCTAGCGTGGCGGTGATCGCCGTGCACCCGGGCGAGGAGACCAACCTGGCGCCTTTCACCTGGTCGCGGTTGATCTCCGGGATCGAATAGACGAACTTCTCGAGGAGGTCCGGGCGGGGGTGGTCGTAGCCGTACCAGGTCGGATACTGCCCCTTGTCGCTCAGCCGGAAGTCGGCGCTCAGGTCGACCACCTTCAGGCCCGCGTCGGCTATCTGCGGCACTATCTTGACCGACTCCCCATGCGGCAGGGCTGCGAAGACCACTTCCGAGTCCGCCATCACCTTTGACGCGTCGTTGGCAGAGAACTTCAGCTCCGTCACCCCTCTCAGGTTCGGATGCACCCGGAAGACGTACTCTCCTGCGTATTTCCTCGAAGTCGCGATTGTTATCTCGACCTCAGGATGCTGCAGCAGGAGCCGGAGGAGCTCCCCTCCGATGTAGCCGGAGGCAGCGAGTACTCCCACCTTGACCATGCTATCTTCTCGCCGACTGGGCCACGTACTTTACGAGCTGCGCCGGGATATCGACGTCCACGGCCGACTGCGCTCCTTTGAACTCCACCGTGTTGTTCACTTCGTGGACCAGGTACCCCGAGTCTGGCTCCATCGCGTCGACCCCCAGTATCCCGCCGCCCACGGCTTCGGCAGCCTTCAGGATGATCTCCTTCAGCTCGCTGTCTGGCTTGAACGACTTCGAGACGGCGCCCCTGGCCACGTTAGTCCTCCACTCGCCCTTCGGTGCGATCCGGTGGACGCACGCGACTATCGAGTCCCCCGCCACTATCGCCCTTATGTCTCGAGGAGGGCGCCTGATGAACTCCTGGAGGTAGTACATGTGCTGCTCCTGTGGGTTCGCGAGCTCCTCCTTGAACTCGATAAGCGACTGGAGCGTCGACCTGTCGCGCACCACGGTCACCATCCGCCCCCAGCTCCCGGTGAACGGCTTCATCACAAGGGGGAAGCCGAGCTTCTCGGCCGCCTCTTCCGCGGCTTCGGAGGTGAGCGCCAGGAAGGTCCGCGGCGTCGGCACCTTGGCGTTCGCGAGGGCTATGCTCGTCGCTAGCTTGTTGCTGCATGTCTCAGCCACGGCGAAGCTGTTGACGACCTTCACGCCGGCTCCTTCCAGGGTCTGGGTGAGCAACGAGGACCTGTAGTGGCTGATGCAGCGCTGCAGGACAACGTCACCGAACTCGGCTCTCTTCTTCGGTATCTCGAAGACGAGTCCCTTGACGTCCACCAGCGAGGCCTCTATCCCCGCCGATTCGGCGGCGTCGCTCAGCGCCTTCTCCTCCCACCGGAGCCTGTCGAAGGTGATGGTTACCTTCACTTACTCTCCCCAGTCCTCTCCGACCTGCTCCGCCGGCTTCAGGAGCACGTTGCCGTTGCTTATCTCAGCGACCTCGTATTCGGTCGAGCAGTCCTTGCAGGAGACAATCTCCCCGACGATGGCGTCGTTGGGGACGGTCAGGCCTGCTCCGCATTCTGTGCAGCTTGTGTTCAATCTCTCGGTTTCACCTCCCGGGCCATGCCCGAAGTTGTCGTGCGCAGTTTCCGTTCGGAGGCATTCAGTGCTGAAGTGAGCCCCTTGAGGGACGTCGCAGTCGCTGCGAGCTCCTTTTCGCGGGCGCCCAGCTCCCTCTTGACGCTTCGTGGGTTGGCCCCTCCCTCGGTGGCGATGCCGCCAAGAAACGCCTCGGGGTCGAGCATGGTACGGATTACATTCCTGTCAAGGGTGATCTTCTTGCCGAACTTCGCCGAGACCGCTGGGAGCTTCTCGGCGGCGACATCCTGCAGCGGCTTGCCTGCCCCTTCTGACAGCCTCACGAGCTCCCCCACGATCGCGTGCGCCTGGCGGAAGGATACGCCGTGTTCGCTGGCGAGGTGGTTGGCGAGGGCGACGGCGGTGGAGTTGCCCCCCGATGCGGCGGAACTTATCGCCTCTGTGTTTATCGAAGCGGACTCGACCATGCCTGCGAGCAATCGGATCGAGGCGGTGGCGTCGTCCATCGCCCGCCAGAGATGAGGGGTGACCTCCTGCAGGTCAAGGTTGTACGAGTACGGGAGCGCCTTGAGGATGGCGCAGGCACCCATCAGGTCCCCGATCACAGAACCCGCCTTTGCGCGGACCATCTCTGCGACGACCGCGTTCTTCTTCTGGGGCATGATGCTGCTGGAAGCCGCGTAGCTGTCAGCCAGCTCGATGAAGCCGAACTCGGCGGAGCTCCAGAGGATGAGCTCCTCCGCCAGACGGCTCGCGTCCAGCATCGCGATGGTCACGCACGAGAGGGACTCGACGGCGGCGTCCCTTGAAGCGACCCCGTCCATCGCGTTCCTGACCAGCCCGGAGAACCCGAGGAGCCGGGCGACGTACCTTCTGTCTATCTTGACCGAGGTCCCCGCCATCGCGGCTGACCCCATGGGAGAGAGGTTCACCCTTCCGTAGAGCTGCAGGGCTCTCTCCGCGTCTCTCTGGAGGGCGTCGAAGTGGGCGAAAAAGTGGTGGGCGAGGGTTACAGGCTGGGCGCGTTGGAGGTGGGTATAACCCGGAATCATAACCTCGCCATGCTTCGCGACCTGTCGCAGGAGGGCGCGCTGCACGCTGGCCACTGCGCCGAGGAAGTCGATGATGGCCGACCTCAGCTCCATCCTGATGGCGGTAGCCACCTGGTCGTTCCTGCTCTTGCCGTAGTTGAGGAACCCCGCCGTCTCAACCCCCAATGAGTCGACCGCGTCCTGCTCGAGCTGCTGGTGGAAGTCTTCGGCTTTTGAGCCAGGAGAGATGACCGACGACGCCCCCATGAGGAACTTCAGGCACTTCCCACCGACCGCCGGGTCTACTTCCTGTGCCTCGACGAGAGCCGCCATGTGGGCCATGTTCACCTCGATGACCCGACGGGCGATCCGTCCGTCGGCCGCCATGGATGAGGTGAAGTCGAGGGCCTCGTCACTTTGCTTCCTTAGCCTTGGTCCTCGAATGTCCATTTCCTTTGTTTTCCTCAACCTGTGAACTCAGCCCCGCGGCTACCCTTGACTGGAGGCCCCAGAGCTCGATGAACCCGACGGCGCTCTTCTGGTCGAACTTGGACCCGCGCCCGTAGGTGGCGAGCCCGACGTCGTAGACCGAATAGTCGGACGACCTTCCGACAACCCTGGCTGACCCCTTGTACAGCTTCAGCCTGACTTTGCCCGTGACGCGGTGCTGGGTCGCCGAGATGAACCGGTCCAGCGCCGTCCGGAGCGGCTCGAGCCACAGCCCCGAGTAGACCAGCCACGCCCACTCTCGTTCTACCTGGGCCTTGAAGTCGAGCTCATGCCGCGTGAGGACGAGCTTCTCCAGGTCCCTGTGTGCTTCGATGATGGCTGTCGCGGCTGGGCACTCGTAGACCTCTCGCGACTTTATCCCGACCAGCCTGTCTTCGACGTGGTCGATCCTCCCTACCCCGTGGGAGCCTGCCAGGTCGTTGATGTAGCTCACAAGCTTCAACGGTTCCATGGACCGGCCGTCCGCCTTCGTCGGGACTCCACCTTCGAAGGTTATGTCGAGGTACCCCGGCTCGTCGGGTGCTTCCTCAGGGGACACGGTCCAGTCGAACGCTTCCTCAGGGGGCTCGGTGTCTGGGTTCTCCAGGGGACCGCTCTCCATCGATCTCCCCCAGATGTTCTGGTCGACGCTGTAGATTGACTTCGAAGGCTTCACGGGGAGGCCGCGCTTCTGGGCGTAGGCGATCTCCTCGTCCCTGCTCATGTTCCACTCGCGGACAGGCGCGATCACCTGCAGCGCGGGATTCATCGCCCTCACCGTGACGTCGATCCTGACCTGGTCGTTCCCTTTGCCGGTGCAGCCGTGGGCCACCGCGTCGGCCCCTTCCTTCTCGGCCACTTCCACCAGCTTCTTGCCGATGAGGGGCCTTCCGAGGGCGGTGCTGAGCGGATACTTCCCCTCGTAAAGGGCGTTGGCCGCTATGGAAGGCCAGACGTAGTCTTTGAGGAACTCCGACTTCGCGTCGATGGTGTAATGGTTCTTGGCCCCGATCTGCCTGGAACGCTTCTCGACTTCCTTGAGGTCTTCGCGCTGACCGAGGTCGAGAGTGACGGTGACGACGTCGGCATCGTACTTCTCACCCAGCCACTTCACGGAGACCGAGGTATCTAGGCCGCCGGAAAACGCGAGGACAACCGTTCTGCGCAATCTTCTGTCATGTCGCCCCTGAACAATATTTTTATAGATTATGGACAGGAAAAACATGTTTTGGTCAGACATGACCCAAAACTGGTCAACAGCCGTTCCGTGACCAGGGCGGTCAGAGATGAGATAGACGCGGACCTTTCAATCCAGGACGCGATAGCCAAGGATTACGCGAACCTCAGCGCGCTGGCCAGGATCCTCGTCCCGAGGGTCGCCGCGAGGACCGGGAGGAAGGCGAAGGAGGTCAGCGAGGTGGGGATCGCCACCGCCCTCAAGCGGCTGAGGGGCGCATACTCTGAGTCGTCTCCCCGGGTGAGCAAGGTCATCGCAGAGAGCGTGGTGAACGTCAGGACGCAGGTCTCCAGGCTGTCCGTGGAGAGGACGAGGAGGACGCTGCAGACGGTCACGACCCTCCTCTCAGGGAACCAGGAGGACTTCATCCAGGTCTCGGAGTCGTTGTCATACATCACTCTCATCTTCGACCAGAGGCTCCACGCCAGGGTCAAGCGGTCGCTGGCCGCGGCCGAGGTCCTCGACGAAGGGGAAGGGGAGGCCGCGATAACGGTGCACAGCCCCGAGTCGATCGTGACGACGCCGGGGTGCATCAGCGCCTTCTACAACCAGCTCTTCAGGAAGCGCATAAACGTGGAGGACACCGTGAGCTGCTACACCGACACCATCATGCTTGTCGAGATGAAGGACGCCAGCAGGGCGTTCGAGGCTCTCACCGAGCTCATTGGCGAGGAGCGGAGGAAGCTTGGGTAGGGACGAACCGGATAAGTGGTAAGGCGCGAGGGGTACGGCCCATGAAGGTCACAGTCTGCGAGTTGCCTGACGACAGGTCAGCCTTCGCGACGGAGTGGGAGCGGCTCGCGAAGCACGTGAGGAAGGAGTCGTCAGACGTGGTCCTCCTCCCTGAAATCCCCTTCGCCCACTGGATATTCGCCTATCCTGACTTCGACCCGAATGTCTGGGCGCAGGCGGTGGATGAGCATCGGAAGTGGATGGGACGGATCCCCGAGCTTGGCGCCGCGGCGGTGCTCGGCTCCAGGCCCGTAGAATCGAGAGGGCGGAGATACAACGAAGGGTTCGCATGGAGCGACGGACGCGTGGTCTCGTCGCACAAGAAGTGCTACCTGCCGAACGAAGAAGGGTTCTACGAGGCGAGGTGGTACGGGAGAGGGAGCAGGAAGTTCACCCCCTTCTCTGTGAACGAATGGAAGGTCGGGTTTCAGATCTGCAGCGACCTCTGGTCGATGAGTAACGCGAGGTCGTACGGGAAGAGCGGCGTCGGCCTGATAGCCGTCCCCAGGTGCACCGGGCTGAGCACCGACAAATGGCTCGCAGGAGGCCGGGCCGCCGCGGTGGTGTCAGGGGCGTACTGCGTCTCCTCTAACAGGGCGGGCGAGCGGGGAAAGGCGAAGTTCGGAGGGTTAGGCTGGGTGGTGGACCCCGACGGGAAGGTGCTAGCCGCGACGGACAAGGGACACCCCTTCGCCACCGTCGAGATAGACGAAGCGGTGGCCGAGAAGGCGAAGAAGACGTACCCGCGGTATTCGCTCGAACCGGACTAGCGCTCGAGGAGCGAGCCTAGGAAGCTCTTGCTGTCGAAGGGGACCAGGTCGTCGTACCCCTGGCCGACCCCCAGGTAGATTACAGGCTTCCCGGTCGAGTAGACTATGGACAGCGCCGCCCCTCCCCGGACGTCCGCGTCGGCCTTCGTGAGCACAGCCCCATCGAAGCCCACGTGACCGTTGAAGAGCTCCGCCTGCGAGACCGCGTCGTTCCCGGTCAGGGCGTCGGCGACGAAGATCTTGAAGTCGGGTTTCACGACCCGGGCTATCTTGGCCATCTCTTCCATCAGGTTCTGGTTCGTCTGCATCCTCCCTGCGGTGTCGATGAGGAGGCAGTCGACGTGGTGCGACTTCGCGTAAAGGACGCCGTCCCTTCCGACCGCCGCGGGGTCCGCGCCGTAGCGCTGCGCCACAACCTTCAGGGACAGCCTGTCGGCGTGCTCGGTGAGCTGCTCTATCGCCCCCGGCCTGTGCGTGTCGCCGGCGGCGCAGACGACCGAAAGGCCCTCCTTCTTCAGGCGGTTGGCGACCTTTGCGACGGTGGTCGTCTTACCGGTCCCGTTTATGCCGAGGAAGAGGATCACGTAGGGTTCGCCGCCCTTCGACTTCTCCCTGATGTTGGCGACGAGGTCTACGGTCCCCGCCTTGGCGAAGGCGGCGCCAAGAAGGGTGGCCAGCCTCTCTCCGACCACCTCTCCGGGGTCGACCGACCTCTCCACCTTGATGCCTGACAGGCTCTTCTGGACCTCGGTGGTGAGAGCCTCCGCGACGCTCTGGCCCACGTCGCTCTCTATGAGGGAGAGTTGGAAGTTGAACGCCACGTCGTCGAGGTCTTTGCTGGTCAGCTCCTTTTCTTTGATAGCGCTGGTGACTGTCGAAAAGGCCTGCCTCAGCCTGTCGAACATGGGGCGCCCCTACTGGCTTCGCCCGACGAAGCCGTTCAGGAGGTCCCTGTCGGCGTTCAGCCTTTCCCCTATCTCGTTCCTCTGGCCGATGATGGACACTATGGTCTTCTCGATGTCCCTGCTCCTCTCCTCCAGCATGGCGACGGCCTCGTCCTTGGGCTTCTCGACGACCACGTTGGAGCCGATGCTCATCAAGACGGTGTCCGTCGTAGGAGGCTTGGCGCGCAGCATCGCTCCTCCTCCTATCTGGGTCAGCACCTCGCCGCCTGACTGGGAGCCGAGCTCTTTGATCGACTCGAGCGCGGAGCGGCCCTCTAACAGCGCGCGTTCCAGCAGGTTCTGCCTTGCGGTGAGCTCGTTGTAAGTGCTCTCAAGGACGCGGATCTCCATCACGAGCGCGTTGACCGTCTCCTCGGCGGTTGGCTGTGCGCTCATTTCGTATCTGTCTCAAACGCTCAGCGCCCGCGTTATAAAGACAAGCTCAGGTCCGGTCGTCTGGCTCCCGGCGACGGCGTTCCTGGAGTTCCCCAAGAGCCCGGAAGCGACGTATGGGACCCCGGCGTTCACGGACGACGGGTATGCGTCGACGCCGAGCAACGAGCTTATTTCACCGACGGCTCTTTCGTCGAGCCCCGGATAGACCGCCGCCCCCTTGTTCGTAGCCACCACCAGCGACCCTACCTGGTGGAACTCTCCTATCGGCATAGGGTGGACCTCAGTCCCGAGGACGTCCTTCACCTGGGCGAGAGCCCTGTGGTCGAGCAGGGGAGAAGCGAGCGCTCCCTTGTCGTTGGCTACGACCAGGTTCCCTGCAGCGGTGAGCTTCGAGTCGAGGCGGGCCACGTTCAGCCCCGTGGCCGAGCCGATCTCTCTCATCTCGTAGTCCTCCGCCAGCCTGGAAAGCAGGATCCCCTTGCTGTTCATGCAGGATAGAGCCCCCAGGAGGCGGGACTCCCCGATGGACGTGGGGACGGGCGAGACCTTGAGGTCCTCGCAGAGCCTGTCGGTCTTAGTCTGGGCCAGCCCCTTCGGGATGAGGAGGTGGGTCTCGTTGGTCTTGAGGAAGATCCCTATGTTTGGACTCCGGTAGATGTCCATCAGGTGCAGGCCCATCGGCTACACTTTTTCTGGCGCTGCGGGGAGTTTGACCTTGACCACGCCGTCTTCGTCGCGCTGCATTTCGAGGGTGATGCGCCTCGGAGGGTGCTTGATCCCCTTCGCCCATATCAGCTCGTTCACCTCTACGTCGATGCTGACCTGGTTCGCCTTCATGTGCCTGGTCGCGAAGTCCCTTATGGCCATCACTGCCTTCTTCGCCCTCCTGTAGGGCGGGGCTTCGTAGACGACCCCGAGAGGGACGACGTAAGTCCTTGTGAGCTCTTCAGTCTTCTCTTCAGACAACATCTATCACCTGAGCTTCAGCTTGCGCTGCCTCCAATTCCTCCGCTTGGGGTTCGACCTGACCTTCCTGTTGGTCCTGACGATGACCCAGGTAGGCACAGACCTAGCCTGCCTCCCCGCCTTTGCGAGGCGGTTCTTCTTCGAAGTGTCCTTGACTCGTGCCATGCTATATCCTCCTGATGTTGATCTCGCGCTTCTTCTCCTGGAGAGCGCCGAGCATCTGCTTGACCTGCTCGTCGTCGACCGCCTTCCTCAGCTTCCCTGACGAAGCGAGCTGGATGACGTACTCTTCTATCGACGAGGCCAGGTCGGGCCTGACCATCTTCACGTTCGCCAGCCTCTGCCTGGCCTCTGACGTCAGGGCCATGCGGAGGGCCGCCTCCCTCATCATCTTCCTGTCTGTGGTTTCCTTGTCAGGCTGCTTCTGTTGGCGCTCTGACATGCTAAGCATACCTCGCAAGCGCCTTGTTCCCCTCGCTCATGGCGGCGAAGATGTCTTTGCTGACCTTGTCGAGGAGCGCACGCCCCTTCGGCGTCAGCACCCTCCCCTTCGGGGTCTTGGTGACGAACTCTGCCTGCTCAAGCTGTTTCAGTATCTTCCTGATGTTGGAGCCGCCGGCGTCCCGGTGGTGCTTCGGGAAGTAGTGGAGCGCCTTCGTCCCGCCATATGCCCTCTCGAGGTCGGTCAGGCCCACCGGCCCGTGGATGTAGAGCTTCCTGAGAAGTGAAGCGGCCCTGGTGAACCACCAGTCAGAGCTTGAAGGGGGCCTTTCGGCGTGAGACCCGGTCTTGACGTACTTCGCCCAGTCTGGTTCCTGGACCGACGAGACCGACTTCATCTGCTCCGCTAGGGCAGAGATCAGCTTGGCCGACGGGACGTCATGAGCGTTTACCACAACGTTTCACGTGACAAATTTCGAGCCGTCCGCGACGCTATTTAAGCAGTTTCGACGATTTTTCGGTTTACCCGGCCGCAGTCCAGGCAGGTCACCCTGAGGATGGTGGGCTTACCGTGGCCGAGACGGACTCTGGCGTTGACCCCTGGGACGAGGAGCCCCTTGCACCCGCGGCAGGTGAATGCCCTCAGAGGCGGTTCGAGCCTGACGTTGAACTTCAGCTTCACCTTCCTGGCGAGGGCGGCCTGCTGCTTGGCGGTCGCAGGGTCGGTGTGGGAGAGCGCTATCGCAGACTCGGTCAGGAGCCTTACCAGCGCGGCCGCGCTTTCCTTGGGCTTCCGTGTGTTCACAGCGAAAGGCCGGGGAGGAAGGTCTTAACCGTGAGCCGGAGCGCCTAGGGGTCGGGTTTGCTGAACTTCGTCCTGGCCGAGTCGAGCCTGGAGCTCGTCCCGAAGGAGATCTGGAGGCACCCTGCCGTCGTGAGCGACGCCAGAAGGAGGGAGGCTGAGCCAGGCGAGATACTGCTCGACAGGAGCTTCCACCACGCGGCCATGACCAGGCTGAAGGACTCGGAGAAGAGGGGGAGGCCCGACCTCGTCCACGTCACCCTGCTCAGCGTGACCGGGACGCCCCTCTATCTGGACGGGAAGGTCAAGGCGTACGTCCACCTTAGCTCGGGGTCGGTCGTTGAGATAGCGGAGAAGACGCGGATACCGAAGAGCTACCTGAGGTTCAGGGGGCTGATGGAGAAGTGCCTGGTCGAAAGGCCGGCGAGCGGGCTGCTGGCGGTCAGAGAGCTGTCGTTCGCGGAGCTGATCAAGGGAGTCAGGCCGGGGAGGACAATCGGCCTCTCAGTGAGGGGGAAGCAGGTAGGACTGGCTGAGCTGGGCAGGGAGATCTCATCGGTCAAGGACCCGTGCGTCGTGGTGGGCGGGTTCCCCCACGGCCACTTCTCTCCGGAGGTGGAGGAGAGGCTGGACGAAGTGGCGAGGATCGACCAGAGGCCGCTTGAGGCGCACGTCGTCGCTGCGAGGGTCGTCTATGAGGCCGAGAAGGCCGCAAGCGGTTGAACGATTAAAAGGAGTCAGCGGGGCTCGGAGCTCGTGCGGTCGTCGTCCAGAACGCGTGGGCGCTTCGCGTCTCTAGCGCGTGGACAATCTGGTCCAGGACATCAGCCCTCCAAGCTGGTAACACGGGTTCGAATCCCGTCGACCGCACGTTAAGCTCTCCAAACCCAGACGGTCTGCCGATCACGATAATCTTAGCCAGAGAATCATATCCTATGCGCGGGTCGCGTGTCTGACGCAATCCGGGTAGAGGTTTCTGATCCTATGCGAGAAGTGGGATGGATGCGAAGACCTTCGTGTCATTGATCAGGTTCGCTATCCTGGAGTATTCGTTTGGCTCGTGTGGGACCTCATCGATGGTGCTCCAGACTGCCGTCGGTATTCCTTCCCTCCTGAATAGGTTCCCGACTGTCTGACCGCCTATGCCGGTGAAACGGGGCTTTGCTCGGGTGACCTTCGACACGGCCCTGCCCAGAAGCGCAGCAACCTCGCTGTCTCTGGTCGTCGCGGGCCCCGCGGGCTCCTTCTCAATCTCCTCGTAGGTTATCTTCGCCCCGTACTTCCTGCTGTACTGCGATACCCTCGCCTTGATGTCTTTCTCCACGTCGTCGAGGTCGTATTCGGGGAGGACCCTGCAGTCGAAGTAGAAAACATCCAGCCCAGGCACGGTGTTGACGTTACCCACATTCGCTTCGATCTTCGTGGGCTCGAACGAAGACACAGGGTAGTCGTAGAGAGAGTTCCTCTTCCGGTACTTCCCGTTGAGCGTCTCGTCCAGGTCGAGCGCGAGCTTCATCCCGACCCTGTGGGCGTTTAGCCCCTTCTTTGGGAGGCTGGCGTGCACTTGCTTCCCTTCGGTGGTGACCTTCAACCAGAGCAGGCCCTTTTCGGCTATCTCAATGTCAGTCCCCTTCGGCGTGCCGGCGTCTGGGACGATCACCAGGTCTTCCTTCCTGAACAGGCGCCGCTGCAAAAGCGCCTTGATCCCGTAGTTGCTTGCGAACTGCTCGTCGGCCACGAACCACACTCCGACGTCGAACGGCAGCTCGGCGCCGAGCTGCTTCAGGGTCAGTAGGGCGAAGAGAGACGCTGCAAGGGACTGGCCGTTGTCTTCGGCCCCTCTCGCGATTATCTTGCCGTCTTTGACGGTCGGCTCGAACGGGTCGGTCTTCCATAGGTCCCTGCTCCCCTCTGGGACGGTGTCCATGTGAGAGATGAGCCAGAGGCTGCGCTTCCTGTTTCTCCCTTCGATTTTTGCAGAAATGCTCGGCCTTATGCCTCCGGGGGACTCGCTGTCTTTGACGTCGACCCTCGTCACGTCGAACCCCTGCTCTTTGAGGAAGCCTTCGAGGAAGAGCGCCCTCTCCGCTTCGCCCTGGCCGCCCATCCTCGGGTTGACGGCCTTGATCCTGAGCATTTTGACGAAGAAGTCCTGGATCCGTTGGGCGTCGGCGTCAACGCTCGAACCCACCTTTGCGAGCAGGTCTTGGTTTGGCATCAGGACCTGAGGGACCCCGGGACTGAGCATAGATATGCTGTTTCCCACGCCGGCGAGGGCCGGGTTGAATGATGAGACGAACAAGGCACCCTCCCTCCGGGTTCAAATACGATGTCGAAAACGGCTCCTTGGGCTTGCCTGCATGGGGTTGTATACTACATGAGCCAGGGCGTCTTTGACCGGTCGAGCGTGCCAGGGTGACCTAAGTTGCCTCTTTCCGCAGAGACATTCCTTCTGGTAGTTTCTGCTATCATCTTCATAGGGTTCGTAGGAAACATTCTTCTGAGCAAGAAGGGGATCCCGCAGACCCTCTTTCTGATCGCCGCAGGTGTGGCCACCCAGTGGTTCAGGGTGCTTCCACCCACGGCCGTCAACGCGATGCTCCCAATCCTGTCCCAGGTCACCCTCGCCATGGTGGTCTTCGACATCGGCGTGAGCATGAAGCTGCGAGATGTGTTGACCGAAGGGAGGTCGGCCATCGCCCGCTCGACGATCTACATGGTGCTTTCCATCTTGCTTTCCGTCGTCCTCTTCACGGCCGTGCTCCACTGGGACCTGTACCAGTCACTGTTCCTTGGGTCCATCGTAGGCGGCGAAGTCTCGATGATCATCGTGCCATACCTGGCCAAGCGGATCTCCCAGTATGGAATAGTCTCGAACGTCGCGCTGGAGTCGGTGTTCGACTCGCTCGTCCTGATCATACTGTTCACCGTGCTGCTCAACGGGTACAACCAGAACGCCCCTCTCGACCTGGCCGGCCTCTCGGTCATCTCCACCAGCTTCTTCGAACAGCTCTCCATCGGGCTGGTGGGAGGCGTCCTCCTAGGGCTGGCGTGGGTAAGGGTCACCAAGAGCTTCGGCAACCAGGACTACTTCTACGTCGTGACGGTGGGATATGTCCTGCTGACCTACATCGCCATCGGCCAGATCGGCGGGAGCGGGGTGATCACCGTCCTGGCCATAGGGCTCGTCATGAAGAACTTCTCAGACATCTCTTCGCCGCTCGGTATCACGATGGACATGCCCGCGGTCTCGATGAACTACATATCGGCGTTCCAGAGCGAAATCTCGTTCTTCCTCAGGACGTTCTTCCTGTTTTTCATGGGCTTCTCCATCCCTCTGGGCGTCCTTTCGACCCCCCCGGTCTACTTCGAGTCTTTCGCGGTGGTCGGCATCCTAGTGGTCGTCAGGTATCTCAGCACCGAAGCTGTAGACGCGAAGAAGAGCCCGAAGGACAGGAAGCTCATAATGGTGATGATGGCCCAGGGGCTGACTCCGGCGCTTCTTGCCACGACCCTCGTAGCAGACTCTGTCGTCGGGTCTGCTGAGATACTCCCCATCGCCGCGCTCGTGATTGTCGCGACCAACATCATATCTGCAGCCGGGGTAAGCCTGCTTGTCAGGCCTGATGATGGGGCCGAACTGCAAAGCCTCCCTGCGATTGAACCTCTCATCAAGGAAGTGAGCGGCATGGTCGAGGGCCTGGACCCCGGCGAGCTTGAGAAGTGGACGAAGAAGGTGGAAGATGAAGCCAGGGAGCTCGCGCCTGAGGAAGTCAAGGGCAGGGTGAAGGTGCCGAGGATCGAGTTCGGGCAGAAGAACCCGAGAGTCGAGGTCTCGCGCAGCGCGATCCCTTTCATAGTGCGCGCGATACGGAAGAACGTAGGAGGGATGCCCCAGGGGACGAAGTCCTACTTCCAGGCTCTGGACGACCTGCTTTCAAAACAGGCGTCGGGCTAGACGACACCGAGACTGGGTCAACAAGCCCGCGGAATTGATTTATGCCGATTCTAGCGAACCTTGGTCATGAAGCCCTACACTACAGACATGTATGAAGGGATGATCGCTGAGACCGTTACGATCGTCGGCCATAAGGGGGCAAGGACCAACGCTTACTTCGCACGTCCGTTGGGGCAGGGACCGTTCCCCGGGGTCGTCCTGATACATCATCACCCTGGATGGGACGAGTGGACCAAAGAGACAGCCAGGAGGTTCGCATACCATGGCTACCTTGCCATCTGTCCGAACCTGTACACTGACTTCGGCCACGGGACTCCCGAAGATGTGATGCAGAAGATGAGGGCGGCAGGCGGGGTGAATGACGACGATGTGGTGGCTGACGCTGAAGCCGCAGCTGCCTACCTGAGGTCGCTACCGACCAGCAACGGCAGGGTGGCCGGGTTCGGCACCTGTTCGGGCGGTCGTCATGTCTTCCTGACCGCGTGCAGGACGAAGGCGTTCGACGCGGCCATCGACTGCTGGGGAGGGTCCGTGATAATGAAGAAGGAGGACCTCAAACCCAATGCGCCGGTTTCGCCGATGGACTACGCCGAAGGGCTCTCCTGTCCGATCCTCGGGTTGTTCGGCGTGGAGGACAAGAACCCCGACCAAGCCATGGTAGCCGAGACTGAGGCGGTCCTGAAGAAGCTCGGGAAGAACTACGAGTTCCACAGCTACCCTAAAGCTGGACACGGGTTCTTCTACTATCACCGGCCCATGTACAGCCAGGAGGCTGCGATGGACGGCTGGAATCAGGTCTGGGCCTTCCTCGAGAAGAACATCGGCGGCTGAGCCTCAAGTGGGATTGCGGCTCGGGTGCTGACACCCCAAGGTTTTTGGAGCCTCTTTCCTTCGCGGAGCTGATTGCTTCCAGCGGCTGAAGTGTTCGGGCTTGCGGGCGGTTTCTTCGTCGCCCTCGGCATGGTCCCTCAGGTAGTCAGGGTATGGAGGATGAAGGACGCCAGGGAGATCAGCCTTGCGTTCATCCTCCTGACGATAACCGGGACCCTGCTATGGCTTGCCTATGGTTTCTTTCTCGACCTGTTTTCGGTCATGCTCTGGAACTCGATCAACTTCTGCCTCCAAGCCGCGCTGCTTGCGGTGAAACTGAGGTACGGGATGAACCCCCAAGCCCATGGGGTAAGATAGCCAGGCGGAGCGACTGGTTCTTTCTAGGGCCGAATGAGAGCGTTCAGTGAGACGGGGTAGTATCGAGGCTCGCAGCGAGCTTCCTCGGGTCCGTCCGTTCCAAGATCTTCGTCCTCAGCTGGTGAAGACCGTCCCCCCTCGTTGAAGAGACCTTGACGCAGGCGAACCCATTGAAGAGCGGATCTGACTCGATCTTCGACCTCGCCTCAGAGTCGAGCAGGTCCACCTTGTTCAGGACCAGGAGAGTCCGGTTAGGATCCACCTCCAGCTCGTCGAGGGTTATCTTGCAGCTTTCGAGCTTGATGCCGATGGACTCCTTGCTTTCGCTGGCGTCGATCATCAGGAGGACGAGGTCGGCGTAGTGGAGCTCTTCGAGCGTCGACTTGAATGACTCCACGAGGTAAGTGGGGAGCCTGGAGATGAACCCGACCGTGTCGGAGAGGAGAAACTTCCTCTTCATCTTAGGAAACTCAACCATGCGCGTGGTGGTGGAGAGGGTCGTGAAGAGGTTCGGCGACATCTCCTTCGACTCTGTCGTGAGCCGGTTGAACAGGGTCGTCTTGCCGCTGCTGGTGTAGCCTGCGAGGGAAACGAACGGGATGCCCAGCTTCCGCCTCTCCGTCGTGTGGAGGTCTCGCACCTTCCTGCTCTTGTCGAGCTTTTCCTTGATGAAGCCCATCTGGCGCTTCAGGGAGCGGAACTTCAGGTCGACCTCGTATTCTCCCATGCCCATGAAGCCCGCCTGCTCGCCCTTGGTGGAGTGGCGCACCTCGTCTCTGGCCCTCGGGATTTGGTAGCGCAGCTCGGCGAGCTTGACCTGCAGCTTTGCCTCTGTGGAGAGCGCCCGCTTCGCGAATATGTCCAGGATGAGGCGCTCCCTGTCGATGACCCGGGCGTGGGTTTTGGCCGCCAAGTTGTTCGCCTGGGAAGAGGTGATGCTCTCGTCGATGATTATCGTTTCAGCGTGCGTGTCCGCCACCATCCCCTCAAGCTCCTGTGCCTTCCCCGAACCCACACCGTACGACGAGCGGACGATGTCCTTCTGGGTGACAACACGGACGACCTCGTACTCGCCGGCCTCGGCCAGGCCGATGACCTCATCCTTGGCGAACTGGTCGGGGTAGGTCACCACGATGGCTTTCGTGAACTGGGACAACTGACTTCTCGGGCTCTAGGCGCGCCGTAAAACGGTTCCTGCGACTTGCTAAGAGCGGACCACGGTGGTCCCGATGAAATGGTCGCTGTACTTCCCGTGGTAGTCCTTGCTGACTGCGAGGCCGATGATGACATCCAGAAGGAGGAGTAGCCAGTAGATCTTGCTCAGGTTGCGGATGAAGGCTTGCCCGAACGTGGGGTTCTTGCCCTCCTTCGATATGACCTTCAGGTGGAACAGCTTCTTGCCGATGCTGGCGCCGGAATTCGTCTCCATTGCGGCGTTGTACAAGACGAAGATCAGACCATAGAGGAAGGCCAGGCCCCCGAAGAGCGTCCCCAGCATCCCCAGTCCGCCTGTGAGGAGCGCGGGGATGGCGACAAGCGCGGCCACCACGAAAAAGATGACCCCAAGTATGATCCAGTCGATGATGATCGCGACGAGCCTCTCTACCCAGTACTGTTGGGCTCTTTGGTCCTTGGTGAGGGTGTCCATGCCGCTGACCGGTGCGGACGTTCCTGCGGTACCCTGCAGCGATGCGCCACAAGCTGGGCAGAAGGTCGCTCCAGCCGGAACCTCCTTCCCGCAGCTCGGACAGAACATTTCAGCCCCCTAGAGCTTTCGTTCCTTTTTATGGGTTGGCCCGAATCGATGTCACAGGGCAGTGGTGAGCAGATACGAAAGCCCTAGGGCTACCACGGGCGCAACCAGCCAGAGAGACACCGTCTCGGCGACGAGCCTTGTGTTCACGATGGAGATGTGCCTGGTGAAGGCGGCGCCGAGCATCCCGCCGATGAGGCACTGGGTGATGGACACGGGGAGGGCGAGCTGGGTCCCGGCCCAGACCAGGACTGAGCTGGCGACGAAAGCCGCGAAGACCCCCTGAGGGCTGAGTGCGAGCATCCTGTCGCCTACGACCCCTCCGAGAGAGTTCCTGCCGAGGAGGACGACGCCGATGACGGCGGCGAGCACCAAGAGGGCGAAGACCTCGACTTCTGCGTAGGCGTTGGGGGTCCCTCCTGTGCTCCCGAAGAACATGCCGATGTTGTTCGCCCCTAGGGTGTATGACACGGCGAAGGCGCTGAAGAAGGCGCCCCCTTTGTTGAATGTGTCGACCGTGAGGAGCCCCAGGCTGGACACCAGGCCCTTCATCCCTCTGTAGATGACGTATGTGAGAAGGGCGGTCCCCACAGGAGCGACGAACCAGAACGCCACGACCTCCGACGAACGGGTAGCGTTGAGCGCTACCTCTGAAGCGAGTGTGGCGCCGATGAACGCCCCGACCATCACCATGCTGAAAGAGACGGGAAGGTCGAGTAGCGTCATAGCGAGCGTCAGCCCCAGTGACACGACGATTGTGGCCAGGAGGACATGCGCGGACGCCGAGGGGGCGATGGAACCCACCAGGCTCCCGACCATCTTTGGCCCTTCGAGGAATGAGCCTACCGCCAGCCCCACGACGGCAAGGACGATAATCGTGGCATAGGAGAGGGTCCCGGAGCCGCGCACGTTTCCGATGAGGAGCGAGCTGTTGTTCCACCCGAAGACGAAGCTCAGGGCGGCTGCCAGCGCGATCAGCAGGCTATCCATACCCTTTCGCTAGGAGCACCAGTATCACGTCGCTCGCGTCCTCTGAGTTGTCGGCGATGTCATCGGCGACGAAGGTGAAGTCACGGAGCTGGATGACGCTCACAGGGTCCATGGTCGAAGCGCGGCCGAAGAGGTCCTTCAGAAGGGCGTCCTTGTGGCTGTCCGCCTGCTCCTCGAAATCCTCGACCTTCTCGATGATGGCCAAGGCCTGCTTTCTTCCAACTTTCATCGCCTTCACCAAGTCCTTCAGAGAGTTCACTGCAGCCTTGAGGTCTTCCAGGAACAACTTCACGTTATCCGACGCCAAGACAGCCTTCGCCTCGTCACCCAGCCTCGAGTCCTCGCTCAGGAAACGGGCCGCGTCCTTCGCGCTGTCCGCGATGTCGTCGATCCGCTCCATCAGATTGAGGATGTCTTCCCTGACCCCACCGAAGAACGCGCCCTCGGCGACCCTGAGGTTCAATTCACGGTGGATCCCGTCCGCCCTGGTCTCGGCGTCGAAGACCTTCTTCACCATCTCCTGAGCGTTGGGGTCGTCTTTGGCGAACGCGATGACGCTCGCCTCGAAAGCGTCGACCCCCTCGAAGACTGTGTCAAGGAGTCTGAGCATGCCATCGAAGATGGACTTCTCCTTCTTACCGACGGAAAGGAAGCTGAGGTCCAAGGAGGGCGCGAGGTCAGAAGAGGGCCCCTTAAACATCGGTCCGCTGGGTCGGGGTGCCTGAAGACTTAATTTGACTGCCGGGCGGAGGCGTTTCGGTGCCGCGGTAGCTCAGCCTGTCCTCAGAGGGCTATGGAGAGCATCCGGCTGAAGACCGGAGTGTCGTCGGCTCAAATCCGACCCGCGGCACGCCCAAACCGGGAGAATGAATGTCGGGTCTGTTCAATACGAGAACTGGGTGACTTCGGCACAATCAGATAGGACTTTGAAAGTTCCCAAGATAGGTTCTGTTGACTCCCGGCTCGCGTTTCAGGGTAAGAGGCGCCTCATACCTATTCACAGCAAATCCAATTCGGCTTCGTCAACCATGCCCGTCCGAATTGCGCATTTTGCATGTCGATAATTCCTGCTATTACGTCGTGAGATGTTGCTCACTATGACATCCTTGAGTTTGAGTTGCTTACCGCATGTGTAGCAGATTGCACCATTTCTCGAGCGTCTCAGTACCATAGAGAGTTTCCCCGGGCTGAGACGGTAAATGCTAACAGGCATAAATCTAAAAATAGAGTGCGACGTTAAGAACTTTTTGAGGCCTCTATACTGCGTAATTGCGTCAAGTTCTGGATCACCATTCCAGCCATTTGTTCTGACGAAATTACAGTAGATTTTGGAGCCCTTTCAGTGCAAGGACAATACCTCATCGCTGTCCTGGAAGATGAAAGCCAGCCTCAGAACCGACGCTTGCTCAGGGGACCTTAAAAGGCCCGAAGAGATTTGTAGATGTGGAGCCAACAGAACAAGGAAGCTTCAAATCCACAAGGATGATCGAACGCGCTGAGGAACTCTCTACGACCTGGGCTTACAAAAACGCGGCATCTTTAGAATCTCAAGGGATAGTCCTGCTCGATAACGTCCAATTCATCTACGAACTCGCTCTCGCAGAGCTCGAGCTCCAAGCTCTCGGAGCGGAATTCAAGATCACCAATGGCCTGCGAAAGTTCGATCTACTGAAGATCAATGACGAAAAACAGCTTCTCAAACGCCTTGCCTACTTTCACTCAGTGAACGGAACTGCGACGGATTATTTCAAAATCCTACAGTACAACAGAACCAATTCAGTCAACCAGTACCTAACGCACTGGATTTACCCATACAAGGGGAAGTTTCACCCTCAGATGGTCAGAGCGTTGCTAAACTACCTTGGTCTCGGTGAAGGGGAAACTGTGCTGGACCCCTTCGTGGGAAGCGGCACAACTGCACTCGAGGCTCAACTCCTGGGCATCAATTGCATTGGAATAGACGCCTCCCCCCTTTGCGTTCTTCAGACCAAAGTGAAGACCGAATCGATTGGCGCCTTGGACGTAATCAAACAGGCTGAGGATGCCGTCCCGAAAAGTGCTCCATCGCCTCTCTATGGAGAACAGAGCGACCTCGTGGGTGCCATCAAATCGATACAGAACGAGAAGGCAAGGAACTTCTTCGAGATGGCGAAGCTAGTCTCTGTGAGCGACAGTGCCCGCCGACACAGGGACTTCTACAAGTCATTCTCTGAGAACCTCCAAGCGATGATTCAGTCAGTCGGAGACTTCGTCACAGTACGCGATAAGCTCGGATTGGCACTCGGCCGCATAGACATACGAGAAGGTGATGCACGGAACCTGCCCATACAGGATGAAAGTGTTGACGGTATTGTGACATCGCCTCCGTACTCCATTGCCCTCGATTACGTCGAGAACGACAAGCATTCGCTGAAGGAACTTGGGCATGATGTGGAGAGCATGAGGGAGAGGTTGATTGGGGTTCGAGGTCCGCCGAGGGATAGAATCGGTCTCTATGAACAGGACATGAAAGAGAGCATCGCGGAGATGTACAGGGTCCTGCGGAATGGGAGGTCGGCCGCAATTGTAATCGGTAACGCTACTTTTGATGGCGCGGAGGTGGAGACAGTACAGTTCACAGTCAAAGAAGCTGAGAAGGTGGGGTTCAGGCTTGCGAACAACATAGACAAGATCATCTTTGGGCTTTACAACGTCATGCGGAAAGAGAACATTCTGGTCTTTCAGAAGAGATAAGTAACTTGTTGAGCGGCGTCGTGCCGATTGACGCCGAAACCAGCTGGTACGCTGAGCTGGAACGTCGCTGAGATTGCGAAGGCCCTGAAGATAACTGAGAGCGATGTGAGGAATTATTTCACTGATGGTCGGCGTGTCTCTTTCATTCTAGAAAGACGGCTCGCATACGAGGTTCTGAAGGGGCGACTAGCTCCGAGTGAGGGGGCAGGGTATGACCTGATCGACTCGAACGGGGATAAGTGGGAGGTCAGGAGCATCACTCGGGGAGGCATCTATTTCAGCCCAAGCTATATGGTGGGGTCTGGAAGAAGTTTCAAGGAGAAGGGCTTCTTGGATAAACTGAAAGGTGTGAAAGGTTTCATATTATCAGATGTCGAATCGTTTCCCGACGTTCCGTTTTGGATCGTCAGCTCAGACCAGGTCAGGAAGTGGTGGGAAGCCGGCCAATTGGGAACGACCACCAAGGTTTCACGAGAAAAGATCCTCGACCTCTTACGATAGCCAAGAGTCATCGATGCTCGCCTGCCCAACACTCTGCTACCATTGAAATAGGAGCGGAATCAAAGACAAGAAAAGGTGGTTGGTAGTGTCGAGAGCGGACATGGGCGCTGAGTCCCCTGTGGTCATGGGAGCGTCCCAGGATCAGCCGAGTATCAAGCAGACACAACTGACGCCATACTTCGAACTAAACGGCGTAAGGCTCTACAAAGAAGATTGCTTGAAGGGGATGCAAGCGGTCCTTCAACCGGGTAGCGTCGACGTGGTTGTCACATCGCCACCTTACAACATAGGAGTCAAGTACAATGCGTATGAGGACACCCGCCCCAAACAGGACTACCTTGATTGGATGGAACGTGTGGGCGTCGCGGTCAGGCGAATCCTCTCCGACAAAGGGTCTTTCTTCCTCAACGTCGGAGGGACGCTAAAGGACCCTTGGATACCACTCGAGATAGCGGAACGGATGAGGAAGACCTTCGCACTTCAGAACACAATTCACTGGATCAAGTCAATCGCCATCCCAAAGAGGGATGCTGGGAAGTATGAGAACATCAAAGGGGATATCGCCGTCGGACATTACAAGCCAATAGGAGGGAAGCGTTTCCTGAACGATGCTCATGAGTACATATTCCACTTCACCAAGGATGGTGATGTAGAACTGGATCGGTTGGCTGTAGGCGTCCCATATCAAGACAAGTCCAATATTGGGAGGTGGAAGAAGGCTCAGAGAGATCTGAGGGACAGGGGAAACACATGGTTCATTCCCTACGAGACAATCTGGGACCGGGAGACGCAAAGGCCGCACCCATCCACCTTTCCTGTCTCTCTACCAGAAATGTGCATCAAAGTCCACGGCCTCGATAGAACACGATTGGTCCTTGACCCATTCGTGGGAATAGGAACTACCGCCTTGGCCAGCCTGAAGGTTCGCAAGCCGTGTATAGGTTTCGATGTAGATGAGGCCTATCTCAAGGAGGCGAGCGAGAGGGTAAAGGCATTCAAGAGTTCAACCGAGCCGCTTGGGAACTCACAAGGCACAGATTAGCTCCTTGTGAGGCAGTGTATCTACACACTCAGATTGCAGTCTGTAGGAGAAAAGGTCAAAGCTTTCTAAGCAGTTCCAATGCAGTAGTTCGGGATATCCTCGTGGAAGCGCCGAGCATCCGCCTTCCCCACCAGAACCGAACCTGTTGCGAAGTCACTCTCCAGAATGGAACGTTTGGGAATGATTCAATGTCAGTCAGTAGGAAGCCCTCCGTCTCGTCGAGCTTCCTCAGAAAACCAGGTTCGCTGAAGTGGCGTGACGATCCTACCATGTTGCTTGGGCAGAAATAGACCCCTGTGGCAGGCGTTATGCTTCGGACCTCCCACTTATCACCAGATGAGTCTATTATGTCAAATCTATCACCCTCGCTGGGAGCGAGGGTTCCATGAACGAATTCGCGGTTTATTCGTCGTTCCAGTATGAAGGAGATTCGGCGGCCGTCTGTAAAATATGCTCTGACTTCGGCCTCGCTCAATCGCATAGCTTCTCTTAGTGCATTTGCGTCCCAAGAGACGACTCCTTCAGGCTCTGCCAATAACTGGCTGTTTGCGTCCGCTTTGACAATATTCTAGCAAGTGAAGAACACGGAATCATTCTGCGAATATTCCATTACTACTATCACCGAACTGGGCTATTCAGTTAGTACGGAGTACTCTCTCGATGAATTGCGCACAGGAGACCCGTTAGGTACTGTCATTGCTCGACGTAACATTCCCAGGACTGTTGGCTGCATGTCTTTCCCGCCAGCGTCGAATCTTGTTCAAAACTTCTCTAGTGAACATTTCAAGCTTGGCCTTCTCGTCGTCGGTCAGCGATCTTCCGCTATGCATGACGACATTCCTGATAGCAGATAAATCCGCAAGCCTGCTTGAGATGAAGTCTTCTTGTGCAAATATCGAGGTGAATACTTCCCGCCAATTGTCTCTCTTCAGTATTATCTTCTTGTAGTCTTCGAATTCAACGTAGTCAATCAAGCCGGCCCTCGGTAAGAGCCCCGCGTCCACTTCCCGGGTGCGTAGTCCCTCCGCTCCAGTACGAACATCCTCAGGCACTCTCGCTGCCCACCAATCACCACCCACTGCTCCCAAAGCATCTACAATCGCTCTTCGCAATTCAGTTTCAAATTCTGAGATGATGACGAATTCCGGCTGATGCAACAGGTTGTCAACCTTTACGCCCCCCCAACCTCTCGCGCTTTGCGAAATCACTACACCAATTCTTGCTGAAATCCTCTCTCGACCTCCGTAAGAGATGGATTCCTTGATGAGGTCACCAATCGTAGAGGAATTGATTGTGCAATACTTCACCAGTGGATCCTTGAGTATCGGAAGGATTTTGCGGAGCACTTCGCGTGGGCTGGTTATCCGGAAATATCCACGGCCCCACTGTAGTCCATCTCCCAGGATTCTAAGCGCTACGTCGGCCCCACTATTTGTGTGAAAGAAATTGTCAAGCCAGTGACTTCCTATTGGCGTGACGATCGCATTGACGAACGAGAAGTATTCATTGATGAGGCTGACTGAAATCTGAACCGATTGAGGTGGATAGTTGGCTGATCGGCCAGCTAAGAACTCCCACAAAGTGGTCTGTTCCAGACTGTCACAAACGCTTGCGAGCTTCATGGCATACTCTGACTTGAGTCTCGAACTCACTCCTGGTACGAATATGAGGTCTCTAAGCGGACCAGCCGCATTCAACTCTTGAACGATTGACGAAACCCACGCATAGTAAGAACCGGGGACTGTCACAGGATAGAGGTACCATATGTCGTTCGCATCGACGGGCTTCTGATTTCTGTTGATCGTGGTGTATAATTCGATTTGCTTCCCACCTCGCATGTTGATGAAAGCAGAGACTGGCATGAATTTCCCCATGTTAGCTGGATCAGCCTTCCTATACCCAAACACTCGATGCTGCCCGTCGATTATCCAAGCCGTGGCGTAGTACTTTGGAATCCTTATTGTGCCAGCTCGAATTCCAGGAGAGATCGTCCTACTCGGAACGAATCTGGCTCCGGGTTCGAGACTTACAATGGCGTTATTCTGAAAGGTTCCTCCATCTTCGATGTATCTTGCGATGGAGTTGATCTTACTCTGAAACAGTACTCTCTGATAGGAATTCTTTGCACCAGGCAAGAGACGAGAGACGTATCCAATTCGTGTCAGAGAATCCGCATCAATCAGAAATAGATAGTATGGTGATTCGCCACGAGAAACGACCTCAAATGCCCATGGCTTATAGTACGCATCTCCTCCATCGACAATTCTTTTCTTACTGGCGCCAAGTTCCTTCAATAGCCAATACCTTACGAGAGTTCCAACCTGTTTGTATAGGGACCGGTACATTTCGAACTGGCGCTCGCTCCACAGTTCAATTCCCCTCTGAGCGGCGAGTCCCAAATCATCTCTTGCCACATCGATGTCTCGTGTGGCTATTACGAACTTCACTTCGGTGTATCGTGGATATTGCCTCCTCACAGCTCTCTTGATGGCTGTCTTCTTACCAGCAAATGTCAGGATCTTGTTCCTTAGCGATGCCAATCCCGGTTCCTCGCGTGTCGCGCAGTCGAAAACCACGAAAGTCCGATCGAACCCCCCGTACGCGTCGATCTGATTCTCGCCCAGGTATCCCGCGCCCACATCTGTAAATTCGAGCACAGTCAAGAAGGCCTTGGCTTCATCCTCAAAGATGACCCATTTTTCTTTCTCCTTTCGAAGTACGATCCTCCCTCGACGTCGATTCGGTCGCCTGACATAACCGGTTTGTTCTAACTCTCTTGCCTCGTCGTCGGTTAGGACCTCCCGCGCGTCGAACTTGCTTACCGTAGGTAGCCTGTATACCTGAGGCATTACAGCGCGACGATTCGACCAAGTTGTGATTTAGACATTTGCCGAGTGAAGCAACACGGCCTCGAGATTGGCGTGCTCGATTCTTCTAGTCAAAGCGATTCGTTCGCCCTTTTGAACTGGCGATAGACCCCGGGGCCGACGAATTCTACCAACCCCATATCGCGGAGAATTTGCAGTTGCTGTCTGATTTTGGCCCTGACGTTGCGGTTGTTAGGATGCTTGGCTGAGAGCTCCGCCTCGAAAGAATACATATTCTGGATAGTGAAGGAGGAATAGAGGCGCTCGACGCAGCTCAGCACATCTGCGAGCCACCCCCTTCTTTCAGGTTCGACTTGGAGGAGCTTCTCGCTGCGCGTCCACTGTGAAAGGACCGACTCCTTACGTCTAACCCGGCCTTTGAATACAACAGGAATTCTGCCGATTTCTGGAATAGACGCGATAGAGATGATGCAGCCCTGCCAACCAGCTCTTCTCGCAGTCGCTGACAAGGGCCGCCTCGGTATGATGCAACTCGATGTTATGCACGCCCGATGAATCAAGGAGAGGTTCTGGACGGTCCACCTTGCACGGTCATATTGAAGCAAGATCAAGGATGGGTGCACCGATTCCATAATGCTCCTAATCGTTGTCCCGTACTCGGAGCCGAGGATTGAACCCGAGAATGAAGATGCCGACGATTTTAGCTGGAACTTTTCGTTGCAGTCCTGAGAGTAGAAATCGTAAACCTTCGTCCCCGGCGGGTAGGAAGATAACCCAAATCCGCATGAGGCGCAATAGAAGTTCTTGGCGGTCCACAGCTCTGTGGAGACTCTTGCCATCTGGGAGGGGCTCTTGAAGCTTAACTCGGGTGGAGCAAGGCTGAGGTCCGTGGCTTTTCTCCGGCACTGGTGAAGGAGCCTAAGATCAAAACGTAACGGTTGGAGAACTGTTCGCTGTGCTGCCTTTGGATTCAGATTCCCCTTGGCAGTGACTTCCTAACAAGGCTAGTCATGCCCACGAGCTCCACATACCACGACGGAGAGGCTTGTTTCAAATCGGCCAAGGTGCTTTTCGAGACCACAAAACGGCCTCCTTCTCTGCCAAGTCTCTGGAAGGAACGAATGTACGCAAGCGCCAACGCCCTGTCTTTGAAGGGAATTCGCTGCGTCCTGATGACCTTCACCTTCTCTATCAGATCCTCGACTTCCCTTCTACCCTCGGCCACTTGTTCCGAGAGTTTCTTGCTTTCTTTCCAATCGGCTTTGGTACCATACGCTCTGATCAGAATTGGCAGACGTGTCAAGTCGAGGGTCCTCTTATCGGGACTGTAGTTCCTTCCGAAGAAATTCATGATGTCGTAGACGTCGGGCTTCCGCGTTTTCACCTTCTGCATGAATGCCTCGAAGTCGCCAGAGTTCAGACCCCGGCATTCTCTTCCGAATTCACGGATGCTGGAAAGGAACGACTGGAAATTGTTACTGTACTCGATGGAGAGCTTCATGATGTCAACCAGCTCTGGCAGTGTAATCGGCGGCCGAAGAGTCTTGACCTTCTCTCTGAGGGCCTTCCCAGCCCTTTTCGATGCTTCTCCTGATTTTTCGAATGTATCAAGTGACTTTAGTATGTCACCAAGCCGCTTCTTCACCTCCCTGGTCTCTTGGACTTCCTTCAGATACTTGTAGACCAGCCTGAGCGGGTCCAGCATCCCAAAGAACGCCCCGGCTCCTTCAATTGCCATCAATAGACACCCTTGCTGGTTTAGTACATCGGCAGGAGGAGCGATAGCCGGGAAATCCTGCCGCTCAAGGATGGATGAGTTTCTGAAGGGTCATCCCTGTGATCCTCTGCCCTCAGCTGCTCGAACACAGAGATCAGCCCCTCTGGGCCTGTCACTTTAGCTCCCTCAAGGTCGGCTCGTACTTCGTTCCTCCAGGAGAGGACTGTCAGCACGAGGAACGCCAGAGCGAACTCGAAGATCGTCACGGTGATTATGCTGACCGAATACGTCCCGAGGAGAAAGCTCATACCACCAATGCCACCAATTGCGGCCGCGAGGTCTCGAACGAACTTCCCTTTGGTCTTGATGTGTCCTATCTCATGTCCGAGCACACCACGTATGTCCAAGCGTGGGAACCTCTGCATCCATTTCAGAGGAATGTAGACCCTGTTGTTCGTGGCGTTGGTGTAGGGGCCCTCGATCCAGTGGTTGGGTGTGACGTACACCCTGACCCTCTTCTTAATCCCCATCGAGTTGACGATCTCTGTCGCTCCGTAGGTCCTGTACTCCTCTAGAGTGAACTCCCTCGACTTGTACCGCCACCCCAGAAAGACCGAAGCGAATATCGTCTTGAGAGGGTGCTTGAATGCACCATACATGAAGAACCCGGTGATATATGCAATACTGACGTAGATGTAGATGAGATCAATTCTCGCCCATCCAGGCAATGCAACCAGCACAGGGATTGTGAAGACCCAGCTGAATAGAGCGACCGTGAGCAGCAGGATCCTCCGTATCTTGAAAGTCCCGTAGATGTAGTCCCAGACCACGCCAAGTGCTGCGAGGCTATTCTTCATGCTTCTTCAACTCCGTGCTCTCCAGTATGTCTTGAATGACTTCGTCAGCCTTCTTGGTAGGCCAAGACCAACGTACGGCCACCTCCCTGTTGGATCCGTTAACCTTCATCAGCTCGTGCTTGCACTCAATCAACCCCTGCTCCTGGAGGACGTCAAGGTGGTGAGAAACCATCCGAGGATGGATTCCCTTCGCTTTAGCAATCTGGTCGACGAACCTTGGCTCCCCCGCCTCGCGCAAATACTGCAGAATCTGGAACCGGGCTGGATGCATCATCAGCTCCGCGGTTCCGTCGACAATGAACTTGAGCGCCTGGATTGGCAATAGCCTTCGATTTCGACATTCGTCACTCATTATTAAATCTCTCTATATGGAGCGTCGAACTCGCTAACCCTCATAGTAACCTGATTACCACTAACCTTGGAGTGGATTTGAACCCACCTAGGTAGTGATAAATCCGACCCGCGGCATTTCTTTCACATCCGAGCTGGTGGTCCTCGAATGTATGAGAAAAGGCCGAGTTGCTCGCCTTCCTTTGTTCCTTGTGATACCCCCATGAGCACATACGAGCCTCTCCGCGGGCCTTGTAATCCTCATCACTCGACCTCACGCAGAGACATCAGCAGGTAGTTGATAACTGAGCCTCGCGGGTCCTCGATGTCATTGCGTCCTGAAGAAGACGAATTATTTAGCTGGGTGCTCGATCTGGTGCCGAAGGCGAGATACAACCTCACGTCCAGTGGCCTTGGTGAGCCAGCCTTGTCGACGATGGGGATCGACACTTCCTATCAGGACTACGGGCCCAGCGAGAACGACCACTTCCGTGAGCAGGAGTTTGCCGAGGCGGTCGCGAGGCTATACAGGGTAGAACCTGCGAATATCGTGCCGACTGCAGGGGCCTCGGAGTCTATTTTCCTCATTTACTCCACACTCGGAGTGGGCCGGAGAGCGGTAGTCCCTCTACCCAACTACCCTGCCATGTTCACGGTTCCACGGGCTCTCGGCATGGGCATCTCGAACAACCTCGTCGCGCTCCGGTCTGGGAAGACGATTCTGGGCGTCACTGACCCCAACAACCCAACGGGGGAGCGGGCGGATGGAGAGGCGACAAGCAAACTCACGTCAGGGAAAGATGCGCTGGTCTTCGTCAATGAGACCTACAAGGAATTCTCCTTCCCCGGCTCTCCAGCGACCAACTTCGGAACAATCCGCGGAGCGGTTGTCTGCAGCACCATGACAAAGTTCTATGGCCTTGGGAGGCTCAGGGTCGGATGGGTGATGGCTGACAGGCGTTCAGCCCAGAAGCTGATGTACGCGAAGTGGGCCGTGAGCGGCCACGATTCGGAATACTCGCTATGGATCGCCACCCAGGTCCTCAAGAACAGACGGAGGTTTGTTGAGCGTGCGCGGAAATTGGTCTCGGTAAACAGAAGGCTCGTCCGCAGGTTCCTCGCCCAGACAAGTTGCGTCTCCGCCGAGGTAGGGGTCACTCCCTTCTGCCTTGTCCGCTACAAGAAAGGACCAAGCTCGGTGGTCCTGGCGAAAGAACTCTTTGACAGGACGGGGGTCTTGGTTACACCTGGGGATTTCTTCGGCGCGCCCAAGGCTTTCAGGCTCTGCTACACCGCGGATGAGAAGACGCTGAAGGTTGGGCTGCAGAAACTCTCCGAATTCTTGAACCACAAACTGAAGAGCGACTAGGCGTCTATGCTGGTGCAGCGGCTGTAGGTTGCGCGGTCGTGTCCTTCGACCTCCCCGTCATAGCTCCCGCGGCGATGAGGACCACGCCTATCACGGCTATCGCGGCCCCAATGTAGATCCACTCTGAGACACCGCTCATTACGGAGCTCCCCTTGATCACATCCTCGCCCTGAAGGAAAAACACGGTCCCCATGAGGAAGAGCAGCACGCCCACAGCTACCAACCCCCACCTGAGCGCTGCCATCTTACGTCGCCGACACCGATACTGAAAGGATGGGCGGGAGCACGTCGCTGACCTTCTCCCACTGTTCTCCCTGGTTCCTGCTCGCGTAGAGATGACCAGTCGTCGTGCCGAAGTAGATGCCGCATGGGTCCTCCTGGTCGGCCACCATCCCGTCGCGGAGCACTGTGAAGTAAGACGACTCTGGCAACCCCTTGTCCAACTTGTTCCACTCCGCTCCCGCGTTGTCTGACGCCCAGACCGCGAAGTGTCCTCCAGGCGGTATCCTCGAGAAGTCCCCCTCCAGAGGCGCGAGGTAGAACCGCCTCGGCTCGTTGGCGTCCACCGCCGCTGGGAACCCGAATCGCGATGGCAGATTGTTCCTGATGTCCTTCCAGTTGTCTCCCGCGTCGTCGCTCCTGTAAACGCCGAAGTGGTTCTGCTGGAAGATCATGTCGGGCGCCGCATCGTTGATCGCGAGCTTGTGGACACACTGCCCGAAGACGGGGTACTTGTTCGGCGAGTAGCCAACCATCACCTTCTTGTTCTTGAACTCCCACGACTCCCCGCCGTCGTCGCTCCTCATCGTCCCCACCGCTGATATCGCGATGAGTATCCTCTTCGGCCTCTTGTCGGTCAGCACTATCGTGTGAAGGCAGAGCCCCCCTCCCCCGGCCTGCCAGTCCTTCCTCGTCTCGTGGTTCAGCATCCCCTCGTTTGCCTTCCAGGTGTCCCCTCCGTCCTCGGACTTGAAGAGGCACGCCGGCTCTATCCCCGCGT